>CAYGNE010000040.1:0-24257 GCA_964351155.1 uncultured Rhodobacterales bacterium
GATCGAGGAAATCGGCGCCGGAGCCCGTGGGCTTGATGCGGGGCTGATGCTGACCGGGGACGAAAACATCGTCGACATCGATTTTCAGGTTGTCTGGAATATTTCGGACCCGGCCAAGTACCTGTTCAACCTGCGTGATCCCCGCCTGACGATCCAGGCGGTGTCGGAATCGGCGATGCGGGAAATCATCGCGCAATCGGAACTGGCGCCGATCCTGAACCGGGACCGGGGTATCATCGCGCAGCGGCTTGAAGATCTGATCCAGGCGACAGTCGACAGCTATGACAGTGGCGTCAACATCGTGCGGGTGAACTTTGACGGTGCTGATCCGCCAGAACCGGTCAAGGATGCCTTCCGCGAAGTTCAGTCGGCCGGACAAGAACGTGATCGGCTGGAAAAACAGGCTGATGCCTATGCGAACCGTGTTCTTGCGGGGGCCCGTGGTGAAGCCGCCCAGACGCTGGAAGAGGCCGAAGGCTATCGCGCCCGTGTCGTGAACGAAGCAGAGGGTGAGGCAAGCCGCTTCAGCGCCGTGCTCGCGGAATACGCCAAGGCGCCCGAAGTGACGCGCAAGCGTCTTTACCTGGAGACCATGGAACAGGTTCTGGGTGGTCTGGATAAGATCATTCTGGACGACACGAGTTCCAGCGGCGGTCAGGGGGTCATTCCCTACCTGCCCCTGAATGAATTGCGCCGGTCCACCGAGGAGGCCAAGTGATGCGGAAAACCACCTTTCTGATACCCATACTCGTGCTTGTCGCGGCGATCGGGCTTTCATCGATCTTTATTGTGGACGAGCGTGAAAAAGCGCTGGTTCTGCAATTCGGGCGGGTCGTCGACGTGAAGGAAAAGCCGGGGTGGGCGTTAAAAATTCCGCTTATTCAAGAAGTTGTACGGTATGATGACCGTATTCTGGGCCGCGAAGTCGGGCCGCTCGAAGTCACGCCGTTGGATGACCGCCGGCTGGTCGTGGACGCCTTTGCGCGATATCGTATCACCGACGTGCGCCAGTTTCGACAGGCGGTTGGTGTCGGCGGTGTTCCCGCGGCCGAAGCGCGGCTGGATTCGATCTTGCGGGCTCAGACCCGCGAGGTGCTCGGTTCGGTGAGTTCGGATGACATTCTCAGCTCGGATCGTGCCGCACTGATGTTGCGAATTCGCAATGCGGCAATCACCGAGGCGCGGGCGCTTGGGCTGGAGGTTATCGATGTGCGTCTGAAACGCACCGACTTGCCGCAGGCCAACCTCGAAGCGACGTTCGCGCGTATGCGGGCCGAGCGTGAACGTGAAGCGGCGGACGAGGTCGCGCGCGGTGAAGAAGCGGCGCAGCGCGTGCGCGCGCAGGCGGATCGTACTGTTGTCGAACTGGTTTCCGACGCCCAGAGGCAAGCCGAGATCGCCCGCGGTGAAGCGGACGCGCAGCGCAACAACATCTTTGCCGAAGCATTCGGAAAAGATGAGGAATTCTTTGAGTTCTACCGGTCTCTGATTGCCTATCAACGCGCGTTGAAAGGAAGCAATTCGTCGATGGTGATGTCGCCGGATTCCGAGTTTTTCAACTACATGCGGTCACCGACCGGCGTGGATGCGCCGGTTGGCCAGTAGATTGAAAAATGGAAACGGTCTTTCTGGCCTTCGGGCTGGTCTTGATAGTCGAGGGGCTGGCCTGGTTGCTGGCCCCTTCGCTTGTGGAGCAAATGCTTGAAATGCTGCGCAGCCTGCCGGAGGGCGTGCGCAGACAGATTGGCGCGCTGGCGGTGGTCAGCGGTTTGATTCTGTTGTGGATCGCGCATTGGCTGGGGGCGCTCTAGCTCGGCTTGGTGCCGGTTTCACATCCGCTTGAAGAGGTTCAACACCCTTTCCGCGGGATATCAAAGACACTACATTGTTCCTGACGATCATGGCCTGAATAGCCGGAGGTCCGGCCGGGAAGAAAAAAACAAGAGGAGACGTCAAAGTGAAGCCACAGGCAATCGCACTCACAGCAGAAACGTTTCAGGCCACGCGGGGCCGAATGCAGGTTTTCTGGCTTGGTGTGCTGACCATGACCTTCGTTCTGGCGCAGGTTCTGACCGCCCAGGCCCGTCCGGAAAGCCTTGCGCCGCTGGCGGAGCAGATCAGCCCGTCGGTCGTGAACATCACGACGTCCACGATGGTCGAAGGGCGCACGGGCCCGCAGGGCATCGTGCCCGAGGGCTCGCCATTCGAAGATTTCTTTCGCGAGTTCCAGGATCGCAACAACGGCGAACGCCGCCCGCGCAGATCATCGGCTCTTGGATCGGGGTTTGTGATCTCCGAAGACGGGTATGTCGTGACAAACAACCACGTGATCGAAGGTGCCGACGAGATTCTGGTCGAATTCTTCTCCGGCGACGAACTGCCCGCGAAGGTTGTCGGAACCGATCCCAACACCGACATCGCTTTGCTCAAGGTGGAGTCGGATGAACCATTGGCCTTCGTCACATTCGGTGACAGTGACACGGCACGGGTGGGTGATTGGGTGATCGCCATGGGCAACCCGCTGGGCCAGGGTTTCTCGGTGTCCGCAGGGATCGTTTCGGCCCGGAACCGGGCGTTGTCAGGCTCATATGACGATTACATCCAGACAGACGCGGCGATCAACCGGGGCAACTCGGGGGGGCCGCTGTTCAACATGGACGGCGAAGTCGTGGGAGTGAACACGGCGATTCTTTCGCCCAACGGCGGGTCGATCGGGATCGGCTTTTCGATGGCATCCAACGTTGTCACACGAGTGGTCGACCAATTGAAGGAATTCGGCGAAACGCGGCGCGGCTGGCTGGGCGTGCGTATCCAGGATGTGACCGATGAAATCGCCGAGGCCATGGGCCTGGAAAAAGCCTCCGGTGCGCTGATTACCGATGTACCCGAGGGACCGGCGAAAGAAGCCGGGCTTTTGTCCGGGGACGTGATCATCAGTTTTGACGGCGTGGACGTGGAAGATACACGAGGGCTCGTGCGCCAGGTCGGAAACACCACGGTAGGCAAGGCAGTGCGGGTGGTGGTGTTCCGTGAAGGCGGAACGCAGACTGTTCTCGTCACGCTGGGCCGCCGCGAAGAAGCCGAGGGCGCGGTCCCGGCCGTTGCCGAAAAACCGGATGCCGACATGAAGGAAAAAACCGTTCTGGGGATGACCCTCACGGTGCTGACCGACGAGATGCGAACCGAAATGGGAATCGCGGAAAATTTGAACGGCCTTGTGGTCAGGGAAGTCGATGAAGCTTCGGAAGCGTTCGAGAAGGGACTTCGCGCTGGCGATCTGATCACCGAGGCAGGCCAGCAGAAAGTCACGTCGCTGAGCGAACTGGACGAGCGGATCGAGGACGCCCGCGAGGCAGGACGCAAATCGCTGCTTCTTCTGGTCCGTCGTGGCGGTGATCCAAGGTTCGTTGCATTGAGTCTGTCCGAGTAGGGCGGGCTGACGTATTCAGAACGAAAAAGAAAGAGCCATGTGCATCGCACATGGCTCTTTTTTCCATAGGCCGGTCAGGGAGGAGCACATAGGAAAACCCGGCCCGGGAAAGTCGTTTGCGGCTGGTCAGGACCCTCCGCGCAGAATTCGTTGTTTCGCCCCGGCACTTTGAAACTCGTTATCCAAAGCCACAAAAGAACTGATTAAAAAACTCGGCTGGAAAAGACGCTGTCTGGGGATGGCAGAACAGGCGAAGTGCTGGAGCGTTACTGAACGATTTGTCATTGTGGCTCCTTTCCTCTGTAAACTGGTGCCGGGGGCGTTTGTCGTTTTCGTATTGGTAATTTGCACCAGAATCGACGCGGCGTATGTGAACCAGCACACACTTGACCCGAAATTTCAGATTTTTCCGTGACGGCGGTCAGATCTGATCCGGCTCGGCCAGCATCGACAACGCGGTCCAGTCCTGGATGATCAATCCGCCCCGTGCGCCCTGTATGACGCCTTCGCGCTTCCATCCGGACAGGATTTTTGACACGGCCTCGCGCGTGGCACCGACGAATTCGGCGAGTTCCGCCTGGGAAAGGGTAAGACGATACGGTGTTTGCGCCTTTTCCGGTGCCAGGTGCAGCAGTTTTCGGGCCAGCCGTGTGGGCAAGGGCAGGAACACCTGTTCGTTGAACTGCCGGCCCATCCATCGCATTCGTTGCCCAGCGAGGTGGATCATGTCCACCGCGAGTTCCGGCTGGCGGCGGATCTGCGCCAGGACATCTGCGTGACGTACCCGCCATAACATGCTGGCTTCGACGGCGGTGGCCGTGGCCGTGCGCGCACCCGGGTCGAACAGTGTTATCTCGCCAAAGAGCTCGCCCGCGCGCATCATCTCGAGAGCGAGCCTGCGCCCATCCAGAGCCAACACGCTGAATTCGACCGCACCGCTGATGATGGCGTAAAGAGCGTCGCCCTCATCACCTTGTTCAAAGAGAACTTCGCCTTGTTTCAGGGAGATTTCGGTGGCCTGATCCTCCAGCATTCTTTTCAGATCGGCCGAGACGTCGGAGAGAAACCCGATTTCGGGCAGGCTGCGCGTGGACATCGGTGTGCTCTCCCATTCATCTTCGCTCTCCACGCTAGCAAATTTCGCGGGTGCGGCAAAAGCGGCAAATGTCACTTGGCGCGGAAGGATTTTGAACCGCGTGTCGCCGGAGCCGCAGTCAGCCAGCCGCCGCCTTGGGGCGCGCAGAAACGGAATGGTCATTTCCCGATTGTACGAGATGGTCCAGAAGAGAGGACAAATCCTCTATGTCTTCGGCGATTACATGGATCACCGAATGATCCCGCTGCAATCGCCCCGTCACTCGGAGCAATCGCCCGGCGATTACCGCGCGGCGGAAACGCTCATACATCTTGCGCCAGACGATCACGTTGACGACGCCGGTCTCATCTTCGAGCGTGACAAAGATCACGCCCTTTGCCGTTCCCGGCCGTTGCCGCAGGATAACGAGACCGGCAACCGTGATGCGCGCGCCGTCCTTCGGTTCCTGCAACCGGGCAGCGGTCAGGCAGGCGGGTGGACGTGGCCACAGATGCGAAGAGGTGCGGGCATGCATGTGAACAAAGATAGAACAAAGATGAATAATGTCCAGACCGCCGGACCGTATCGCAAAAGGGGCTGGCGCAGGTGAAACGGCTTGGCTAGAGAAAGGTCCGAGACACGCAGGGGAGCCGAAACACATGGCAAAAATAACCTATATCGAGCATGGCGGTACGGAACATGTGGTCGAAGTTGCAAACGGGCTGACCGTAATGGAAGGCGCGCGCGACAATAACATTCCCGGCATCGAGGCCGATTGCGGCGGTGCCTGCGCCTGTTCAACCTGCCATGTCTATGTAGATCCGGCCTGGGTGGAGAAGCTGCCGGCAAAGGACGACATGGAAGAGGACATGCTGGACTTTGCCTACGAGCCCGATCCGGAGCGTTCGCGCCTGACCTGCCAGATCAAGGTGACGGATGCGCTGGACGGCCTGATCGTGCAAATGCCCGAAAAACAGATCTGACATGACCCCGGGGGCGCGGCGTCTGCCCGATCGCTTTTGGCGCCGTGCCGCCCGCCGCGCGTTGCTGGCCGCGTGCCTGTGGCTGGCCTTGCCCGGGCTCACTGTCGCGCAGCAGATCACCGCCGCGCAATACATTGAACCGACGTCGGCTTATCCGCACGGGGTTTTGGGTGATGACGAGGAATGGGGCGCGGTCCTTGTCACCATCAAGCCACCGGATGCCAAAAAGGACAGGCTGCTCGGGAAAAAACCCGAGCTGACCTACAGGATCGCCGCCCGGGCCCGCAGTGTATTCGAAGATGTTGCGCCCCGGCTGTGGGATATCACCGGAGACGGGACCCCGGAACTGGTGGTTGTCGAAAGCCATCAGGACAAGGGCGCCCGTCTTGTGATCTTCGGGCTGATCGACGGCGTGCTGGAACAGATCGCGGCGACCGGGCATATCGGGCAACGCTTTCGCTGGCTCGCGCCGGTGGGGGCTGCGGATTTCAACGGAGACGGTCACATCGAAGTCGCGTTTATCGACCGCCCGCATCTGGCCCGGACCTTGCGGGTTTGGCAGTATTCGAACAGAGGATTCAGCGAAGTCGCTGTCATGAGTGGTCTCAGCAATCACAACATCGGCGAGGACTTCATTACCGGCGGAGTGCGTGATTGCGGCAAAGGTCCAGAGATGGTTCTGGTCTCGGGCGACTGGCGCGACGTGGTGGCGGTAACGCTTGACGACCACAGGCTGCAATCCCGACGCCTTGGCAGGCACCGGGACGACAAACACCTGAACAAGGCGCTTGAATGCGGCTATTGACCGACGGTTTCAAAGTCTTCTTGCAGTTCCAGCGACAGGGGCGAAAGAAACCTGGCCGGTTCATTGTCAGAACACTGGTTGTTCAAAGGGCCCGCCAGCCGATGTCGCGGCGATAGAAGCCGCCGGGCCAGTCGATCGCTCCGGCCATGTCATAAGCCTTGGCGCGGGCCTCGGCCAAGGTCGCCCCGCGTGCGGTGACGTTCAGAACGCGCCCGCCCGTCGCCACCATCCGCCCATCTTTGATTGCGCTACCGGCGTGAAAACACATTTCCGAACTGGTTTCGGGCAATCCGTCCAGCCCGCCGATGACGCTGCCTTTTTCATAAGGCCCCGGGTATCCATTGGCCGCCAGAACGACGGTCATCGCGTGGTCATCGGCCCAGTTGACTCGCATCTGGTCCAGCCGGCCCTCGGCTGCGGCATGCATCAGGTCCATCGCCTGCGCACCAAGTCGCATCATCAGGACCTGACATTCAGGATCGCCAAAGCGTACGTTGTATTCGACCAGGCGGGGTTCTCCGTCCCGGATCATTAGTCCGACATAAAGCACACCCTGATAGGGGGTTCCCCGACGTTCCATCTCGGCCATGGTCGGGCGCACGATCCGGTCCAGCGCCTTTTCGATCACGGACGCGGTCATGACCGGGGCGGGAGAATAGGCGCCCATCCCCCCGGTGTTCGGCCCGGTATCACCTTCTCCGACACGTTTGTGGTCCTGGGCCGTGCCCACGGGCAACACGTTCTTGCCATCGCACAGGACAAAAAACGAGGCTTCTTCGCCCTCCATGAATTCTTCGATCACGACTTCGGCCCCGGCGCCGCCAAATGCCCCGCTGAACATGTCATCAATTGCCGCCAGTGCCTCGGATTCATCCATGGCGACGATCACGCCCTTGCCGGCGGCCAACCCGTCCGCCTTGACCACGATGGGCGCGCCATGTTCGCGGACATAGGATTTTGCCGCCGCCGCATCGGTAAAGTGACCATAGGCCGCAGTGGGCGCACCCGCGGCATCGCAGATCTCCTTGGTGAAACTCTTGGACGCTTCCAGCCGCGCCGCCGCCTCCGACGGGCCAAAAACCAGAAAACCGGATTCTCGCAACCTGTCTGCCACCCCGGCGGCCAGGGGCGCCTCGGGGCCGACAATCACGAAATCGATGGCGTTTTCCTCGGCAAAAGTGACAACCTCGCCCCCATCCTCGATATCAAGCGCCGCACAATCGGCGATCTGTGCGATCCCGGCATTGCCCGGGGCGACGATCAGCCGATCACATTTTGGGTTTTGCATCACTGCCCATGCCAGCGCATGTTCGCGCCCACCGCCGCCAAGAATGAGGATATTCACGCTGCTCTCCCGCTTGTGACCTGTTCGCGGTCTAGAACCTTGGCGCGGAGGGCGCAAGGCCACGATCCCGGCAAACCGGGGTGCCCGGCAATGGCTCGTCGCTCGCCCCACCGGTTGGAAATGCCGAGCGGCGTGATGATGCCGCGCTGGTCATTGGCGCCGACCTCACCGACTTGCTTGGCCTCGCTTTCCCGGCGATCTAAGCTGGGTGCACAGATGCGAGAGGCGCAACAATGTCAGACCTGATCGACGATCCTCTTCCGGGGCAGAACCTTCCGGAATTTACCGTTTCCGAGTTGTCGGGGGCCGTCAAGAAAACGCTGGAGGACGAGTTTGGCCGCATCCGCGTCAAGGGCGAGGTGGGCCGCGTATTCCGGGCGCGTTCGGGGCATCTGTATTTCGACGTCAAGGATGACCGGTCCGTTTTGGCCTGTACCACCTGGAAAGGGCAGATCGCCAGTCTTTCCGTGGTGCCCGAAGAGGGGCTGGAAGTTGTCGTCACCGGGCGCATGACTGCGTTTGGCGGCCAGTCGAAATACAATCTGAACGTAGACGAGGTGTCCGTCGCGGGGCAGGGCGCGTTGATGGCGCTTCTGGAAAAGCGCAAGAAACAGCTGGCTGCCGAAGGCTTGTTTGATCCGTCGCGCAAGAAACCATTGCCCTACTTGCCGGAGATCATTGGTGTCATCACGTCGCCTTCGGGCGCGGTGATCCGCGATATTCTGCATCGGCTGAGGGACCGGTTTCCCCGCAAGGTTCTGATCTGGCCGGTTGCGGTACAGGGCTCGAATTGCGCGCCCGAAGTGGCCCGCGCCATCGAGGGTTTCAACGCATTGACGCCGGGTGGATCGCTGCCGCGCCCCGATTTGTTGATCGTTGCGCGAGGCGGCGGATCCGTCGAGGATCTCTGGGGTTTCAACGAGGAAGTCGTGGCGCGCGCCACAGCGAATTCACAAATTCCGCTGATTTCCGCGGTCGGGCACGAGACCGATACCACCCTCATCGATTTTGTCTCGGATCGGCGCGCACCGACACCAACCGCAGCGGCCGAACTGGCGGTGCCCGTACGGCTGGAGCTTCTGTCTCACGTCGATGCCCAGGGCGCGCGCATCAGCCGCGCTATCAGCAATGGCATTACCCGTCGCCGCCAGCGGCTCACGGACCTGTCCCGCGCCTTGCCGCGGCTGGATGGTCTGTTGGACAATCCGCGCCAGCGGCTTGACCAGGTCGGGGAACGGCTTGACGTCGCGCTCCGGCAATCGGTGCAGGCCCGTCGTATCAGGCTTGTTGAATGCACCGGCGGCCTGCGCCCCAATACGCTGGAACGTCATCTGAGCGTTCAGGGCCGGGCCCTGAACGGCCTCGCCCGGCGTCTGCCGCAGGCCCTGACAAGAGCCGTTCGCCATCGGCGAGAAACATTTGACGGGGTTGCGGCACGGTTGCGCCCGGACCAATTGCGGGCAAAGGTCTCGCAGGGTTCAACCCAGTTGTCCGCCATCACACGACGCCTTTCGATCGCGGCCTCAACCCGGAACACGCGCTGGCAAAGCCAGGTCGCAGCGATGGACCGGCTTTTGATGTCCCTGGGATACGAGGCCACGCTGCATCGTGGATATGCCGTGATCCGGGCGCAGGACTCTGTGGTCACCACCCGCGCCGAGGCTGCGAAACATGCCGAACTTGAACTCCAGTTCGCCGATGGCCGCCTGAATGTGACGAGGTCCGCCGAGGTGAAACGCAAGAAATTCGCCGGGAAACCGGATGCTCCGGATCAGGGCAGCTTGTTCTGATCGGCACGGCTTGGCCTAAACCCCGACTTCGGGACCATAGCACAACATGTCGTCGTCGTTTTCCTGGGCTTCATAGAGCTCGGTTCCGTCCGGGTCGTTTTCGAACTGTGCGATCAAACCGCCAGCGCTCTCGCGGAATGTCCAGCATTGAGGGTCCAACCGGTCTTCGTAGATAAAGCAGATCTGACCAGCTTCCTCGTACCAGACCCCCTCTTTGCATTTGCCATCCAGAAAGGACCATATCACCCGGCGTCCCTCGAGATAACGCTCGACTCCGTAAGCTTCTCCGTCAAATCCGAAGTACAGCGTCTTCCCGCGCGTGTAGGCATCAAAGGCTTCTGCCGTCATCGGAGATTGGGCCGTGGCCGGGGCCGCCAGCAGGCAGCCGAGAATCAGGGTGCGCACCATCATCGGTCTACAATGCCAGATCGGCGTCGCTGGCGCCACGGACGGTGTTCTTGCTGGCATCGGGCGATGTCCAACGTTTGAGTCGCGGATCCATGACTCGCCGCCACCGCGTCGGAAACAGCGCAAGCGTGGCCATGACCGGCATGGCATATGGCCATGTGGGCATGCTGTCTTCGTCAAGCCGGAGCGCAGGAAACCGGCGCAGAGGGTTCAGGTGATGGTCCGAATGACGCGGCGCATTCAGCATCATGGACGCGGAAAACCAATGTGGCGCGTTCCAGGAATGTGCGGGGCCTGTCGGTTCCAGCTGTCCGTCTGGGCCCGAGTGGCGGCGCAATCCGTAATGCTGGACGTAGTCGGCCAGCAGCAATTGCATCTGTGCATAGCCGGCAAGCCCGATCAGGACGCCAACACCTGCCGCGCCCGCCAACCCATAGGCTGCCAGAATTGCAAGGGCGGCCCCTGCAACATAAAGCAGATATGGATGTGAAAGCGGTGACCGGGACCGCGTCGACCGTGCCCGGGCCGCATTTTCCGCAAGCCAACCAGCCCGGAAAGATCCCAGCCATGCACGGGGCCAGAAGTTGTAGAACCCTTGCCCGGCCCGTGCGGAATTCGGGTCCAGATCGGTGGCGACATACACGTGGTGTACCTTTGGATGGGCCGATGCGTGATGGCCAAAAAGAAGCGAGACATAAACTGCCTTGCCCAGCCTGCGCGCCCACCGGTCTGGCGCGTGGATGAGTTCATGCGCATTCGAGTTGGCGATCTGTCCCAGGAACAACCCCAGCGCCAATGCAAGCGGCAGTTTTTCGATCAGCGCCAGATTGTCTGCATCAGCCAGCGCCCAGACACCGACCGCCAACAAAGGAAAATGGGCCAGACCAAGCACCAGGTTCAACACCGCCCCGGTTTTCAACGCGGCCGCACTGTCTTGGGCGGGCAGGGCACGCGGCACCAACCCGTCGACCAGCGCCACGAATACCGTCATGTAGATCAGGGAGACAACCGACCAAACGCTCCCCCATAGACAGGCGGCCGCCAGCAGGATAACCGGAGTCAGGCTGGCCAACACGTATCGGACCATGATCAGTATCCAACGCCTTGCTGCTATGGGGCACATTCACCCGCTGCTCGCCCACAACATCGCGCGCGCCCGGAACGCTGTCAAATCCCGGGTGACGTCAAACGCCCGGAGCGGTAGGTCCACGGCTGCACCAGACGGGGATCGGTCATGCTCATCGTGATTTGCGCCGGGTTGGCGCTGGCTTATCTGCCGCTTGCGTCGCGACCGGCCTCGCCGATCCGATCATTTCTGAAAACAGCGTCAGTCGTCGGGCTCGCCTTGTCGGCGGCAATTTCGGGCGCCGTCGGGCTGGCGGTGGCGCTTGGATTTTGCGCGCTGGGCGATCTGCTGCTGTCGCGGGAAGGCGACCGCGCGTTCACGGGTGGGGTAGCGGCGTTTGCAGCAGGGCATGTCGCCTACATCTGCTTGTTGACGTTCCATCCAAAGAGCAATCCCGTTCAATTGTTTGAATGGCCCGCCAACCTGGGCGTCTTGCTGTTCGTGCTTCTCGGCTTGGGCATGACGCGTGTGCTCGCGCCCCGGGCAGGCGCCTTGCGCGGCGCGGTATTGCTCTACATTCCGATCATTCTCGGGATGGGATTGGCAGCCCTCACACTGCCGCAGACTGGTCCGCTGTTGCTGGTTCTCGGCTCTGCAATTGCATTCATCACGTCCGACGTCATCCTGGCCGCCGAAAGGTTCCTGTTGCCGGCAGATCACCCCATGGCCCGGATCGCGCCATGGCTGATCTGGCCACTCTATTGGATCGCTCAGGCCGGGTTCCTGATTGCCCTGACCTGACTGCAACCTCCGATGCCCTTTCAAACCGGCGAATTCCGCATTAGGTGAGGGTCGAAACCCGCGTGGAGGCTGGCATGGCGTTTTTCAAGAAGCTCAAGGACAAGCTGTTCAAATCCTCGTCCCGCCTCGAAGAGGGGTTGGACGCCATTGTCGAGGATGGCGGCGAGGCGGATATCGTGGACGCCGATCCCGATCCGACACCGCCTCCTGCCGAAACGCCGATCCGAACCGATCCGAAGCCGGCTGAACCGCCACAGGAACAACCCGCGCCGGATCCGGAGCCGGTTCCCGAACCTGAACCGGTCCAGATACCGCAGCCGGAAACGACTCCCGCACCGTCACCGGTTCCGGATCCCATGCCTGATCCGGAACCGATGCCGATTCCACCGCCGGATCCGGCCCCCGCGCCGATTCCCCGGGACCCCGTCCCGCCGCCAGCGCCCCTGGAAGACCCCGAACCGTTGCCGGAGATATCTCCGAAATCGCCGGGTTTCCTGGGGCGGCTCCTGGGCCGCAAAGAGGCCAAGACCGTTATCCGCAGAACGCTGGACGACGACATGCTGGAGCAACTGGAAGAGTTGTTGATCACTGCGGACATGGGGGTGGACACGGCGCTGCGCGTCACCGCCAACATGGCCGAAGGCCGGTTTGGAAAAAAGCTGTCCTCCGATGAGATAAAAATCCTGTTGGCGGACGAAATTACCCGCATCATGGAGCCGGTTGCCCGACCTATGCCGATTTACCCCAAACGCCCGCAGGTCGTTCTTGTCGTCGGGGTCAACGGGTCGGGAAAAACGACAACGATCGGCAAACTTGCCAGCCAGTTCAAGGCGGCGGGGAAATCCGTGGTGATCGCGGCGGGTGATACGTTCCGGGCCGCCGCCGTCGAACAACTGCAGGTCTGGGGCGACCGCGCCGGGGTTCCGGTTCTGACCGCACCGGAAGGATCCGATCCTGCCAGCCTTGCCTATGACGCAATGACCAAGGCACAGAATGACGGTGCCGATCTTCTCATGATCGACACGGCAGGGCGGTTGCAGAACCGGGCCGACCTGATGGAGGAACTGGCCAAGATCGTTCGGGTCATTCGCAAGAAGGACGAAACGGCGCCGCACAATACTCTGTTGGTTCTGGACGCAACAACCGGGCAGAATGCGCTGAGCCAAGTCGAGACTTTCCGCAAGATTTCGGATGTATCGGGCCTTGTCATGACCAAGTTGGACGGGACCGCCAAGGGCGGCGTTCTGGTCGCGCTCGCGGACAAGTTCGGACTGCCGATCCATGCCATTGGCGTGGGCGAGCAGATCGACGATCTTGCACCTTTCGATCCGGAGGATTTCGCCGCGGCGCTGACCGGTCTGGACCGCGCTTGACAATCCACCTCTCCGGTTCTCTTCCTTTCCCGAACGGTTCCACACCGGGATCCGGGGCGGCAATGCCCGTGGTGCTTGCTGGATGAGCGATTGGCTGATTTCTCTGGAAGGAACCCAGGCTGGTCACAATCTTGCCCTTTGCCTGGCCGTCATGGCGGCGTTTCTGCACGCAGTGTTCGGTGCACTGCAAAAAGGCCGATATGATCCGTGGCTGACCCGTGGTGCGATTGATGCCTCGTATTTCGTGATGGCAACGCCGTTCGCGCTTTTCGTGGTGCCGTGGCCCGAACCTCATATGTGGGTGATCTTTGCCTTGGCCTGGGCGATTCACGTCGCTTACAAATTGCTGCAGGCACAATCCTATTCCAAAGGCGCTTATACCGTCGTTTACCCTGTGGTGCGCGGAACAGGTCCGCTATTCACCGTGATTGGCGCATGGTTGCTGTTCGGAGAGGTTTTCGCCCCGCTGCAATGGGTTGGCGTGGCGGTACTTCTGGCAGGTATTTTCGGGCTGGCGGTCTACAATCTGCGCCACCTGGACAGCCAGCGTGACACCCTCGGCCTGGCCTTGGGGTTGGCGGTTCTGACGGGCCTGACGGTGGCGCTCTACACGACTTTCGATGCCTACGGCATCCGGGCCACGGCGAATCCGTTCACCTTTCTGGCCTGGTTCTTCATGATCGACGGACTCGTTATGCCGGTCATCGCCTTCCTGCGCCGGCGCAACATGAACGACCGTCCACGACCGGGGCCCTTGATGCTGCGCGGGGTCATCGGCGGGATTCTCGCGTTTCTTAGTTTCGGTGCGGTCATGCTGGCCACACGTCTGGACAAGGTCGGCGAGGCAGCCGTGATGCGAGAGACATCGACGGTATTTGCCGCGCTGATCGGGTGGCTGGCCCTGAAAGAGACCGTCGGACCGCGGCGGATCGTGCTTATGGCCTTGATCGCGCTGGGAGCGGTGATAGTTGAGATGGGCGGATAAGAGAGAGCACATGGCCGAGCAACCCAAAGACATCAACCCAATTCTGAAACAAGTACTCGAACTGGGACCGACGATTGCCTTTTTCCTGATCTATTTGTGGTTGAGGGACGACAGTTTCCTCATTGCCGGAACCGAGTATTCTGGCTTTATTGTTGCCACGGTCGTGTTTGTCCCGATCCTGCTGGCCGCCATGGGCATCCTGTGGCACCTGACCGGACATCTCAGCCGGATGCAGATCTTCACGGCCTTCATGGTCATTTTCTTTGGTGCATTGACGGCATGGTTCAATGACGAACGCTTTTTCAAGATGAAGACCACAATCGTCTACAGCGTCTTTACCGCCATTTTGGGCGTCGGGCTTTTGCAGGGCAGGTCCTATCTGGCCTACGTGATGGCTGATATGATCCCGATGGCGGACGAAGGCTGGATGATCCTTACGCGCCGACTATGCGGATTCTTTGCGCTTCTGGCCGTGGGAAACGAATTTGTCTGGCGCACCATGTCTACGGACCTGTGGGTCAAGATCGAGACCTTTGGGTTTCCCGCGGCATTGTTTGCATTTCTGTGGTGGCAGATCGTGGCATTGCAGAAACACATGATCGATCCGGCTGACGAAGGCGACACCGACGCCAAGGCCTGAACGTCACTGCTGTTTGAACAACAAGTCCTGTGCAGTCTTGTCCTGTCGCATGGTTTCGCGCAACTCGGCGTAAAGGCCGCGCCCGGCCTGAACGGCCGGTCGGTTGCCCACGGTTTCCAACCAGCGCGCCATGTTCGGCTTGTCGTCAAGCGTCTGTTCCTGCCCTTCCCAAAGGCTGGCCCAGGGCCAGATCGCCATGTCGGCAATAGAGTAATCACCCGCGACAAACTCGTGATCGGCCAGTTGCCTGTCCAGAACCCTGTAAAGCCTTGCGACCTCTGCGCGGTAGCGGTCCTTCGCATAGGGCAAATCCTGTGGCGGTGTCAGTTTCGGGGCGTACTTGATGAAATGATGTGCCTGACCAGCCATTGGGCCGACCCCGCCCATTTGCCACATCAGCCATTGATCAACCGCAATCCGTTCCCGTTCGTTTGTTCCGCAGAACCGCCCGGTTTTGCGCGCCAGGTATTGCAGGATCGCACCGCTTTCAAAAACTGAAACGGGTGCACCGTCCGGACCGTCCGGATCGACGATGGCAGGCATGCGGTTGTTGGGAGCGATTTTCAGGAAATCGGGCTCGAACTGATCACCTTTTGAGATATCCACCAGCCGGGTTTCGTATGGCAGTCCGAACTCTTCCAACGCGATGGAAGCCTTCCAACCGTTCGGGGTCGGCCAGAAATGGAGTTGGACTGGTTGCGTCATTTTTGTGGTTCCACCTGCTCGGGCAGGCCCGATCATGTGGGATTTGGCGCCAGGTGCAAGAGCGAGGTCATCCAGGGTTGCACAATCAATCGTGACAATTGCCGCTCGGCTAGCGGTGGTAATCCGCTGCGCAGACAACACGGGGTGAGTTCGTGCGAATTTCGTAGCAAATTCCTGTAGAATTCCAGAATGCCCCGACGCTGATAGGCGGAACCGTGGCACACTTTTCCCGAGGGCGGAGCGATGCGCGCGCCCAGCCGGTTCAGATGATGCAAGGTTTCCGGGCAATCCAGTCGTAGGGTGACCGCATTGTTTGCGGTCAGTCCGCGCCCGACGGCGCGATCACCTCGGAACGGAGGGGCCATCACCCGTTCAAAAAGGCAATCGAACAGGGCATTCTCCCGGCTTGTGACATTGACCAGGAATGCGGTGCGACCCGCCGGAGAGTCGAGAGCGGCGACAAGGCGTGAACGATAGATCGCCCCGGTCATCGAGATGATCCTGTCGACGGAGCCTGCTCCCAGATGCTGAAGAGCCTCGGAAACGACTTCGAGACCCATGGAATGCGCCACAAGATGGACAGGCCGGTTTGACGCGCGCGCGCGCAATTCCGTCACCACATCGGCCAGCGCCCTTCCCGCGGCACGGGCACGACGCTGCGCGCTCCAGATCGATCCGCGCGCGTTCCACCCGAAAGCAACCCCGAGCCCCTCGTCCTTCAGGCCAACCCCAAAGCCGAGACCTTGCGGCCAGCTGAACCGGGACTTTCCGGTCAGACCAAGAATCCGATGGTGTGGACAATGGGCCGGATGACCGGGCTGATAGCTGAAGCCATGGATCATCACGATAATCGGACCGTCAAGCGCAGCCATTCTGGTCATGACCTGCCGGACCGGTTGAGCGGAGGCGTGCAGATGGCAGGAAGCGCCGGTTGCATTCAATCTGATAATCGGCATTGGCATTCCGGCGTTGGGGATCGGATCGCTGCTGGGAACACGCTAGGGCGCGACATGTGAAGGTTCGCTTATGGCTGCGTTGCGGTGCGTTAACCGATGCTTGACCTGCCCCCATCCGGCAGGATAAGCCGAAACCGGAACCACGTGGCGATTTGTTACCGGATTGCGGGCCACGCTAAAGAAACCGCTAAAAGGTCAGGATGAAGGGCTCCTTTCGCTTGACCGCGTCTGGAGCTTTTTGTTTGCCCCGCAGGGGGTTGGAGGATGATATGACCGACAGTTGGAAAGACCGTACCACAGCGGTGCATGGCGGCACGCGCCGCAGTCAGTATGGCGAAGTGAGTGAAGCGATTTTCCTGACCCAGGGCTTTGTCTATGACAGTGCCGAGCAGGCCGAAGCGCGTTTCATCAAGGCGGGCGAGGACGAGTTCATCTACGCCCGGTATGGCAACCCCACGGTCAGGATGTTCGAAGAACGCATGGCGGCACTTGAAGGCGCCGAGGATGCGTTTGCAACGGCATCTGGAATGGCGGCGGTCTCCGGTGCACTGACCGCAATGCTGAAGGCGGGTGATCACGTGGTTTCGTCCCGGGCGCTGTTTGGCTCCTGTCTCTACGTGCTCGAGGATGTTTTGACTCGATTTGGCGTCGACGTCACCTTTGTCGACGGGACAGATCTGGATCAATGGCGCGCCGCGATCCGCCCTGGAACACGTGCGGTTTTCTTTGAATCGGTATCCAATCCAACGCTCGAGGTCATCGACATCCGCGCTGTCAGCGAACTGGCCCACGCGGTCGGCGCAACTGTTCTGGTCGACAACGTCTTTGCCACGCCGGTTTTTTCCAAGGCCATCAGCCAAGGCGCGGACGTGGTTATCTACTCGGCGACCAAGCATATTGACGGGCAGGGAAGAGCGCTGGGCGGTATCATCCTCGGCACCCGCGAATTCATCCGCAAAACGGTAGAGCCTTACATGAAACATACCGGCGGCGCGATGAGCCCATTTACCGCCTGGATCATGCTGAAGGGTCTGGAAACCATGTCGCTGCGGGTCAATGCACAGGCCGCCAGCGCTCGTGCGCTGGTCGAGGCTCTGCAGGGTCACGATGCTCTGGAACGCGTGATATATCCCGGCCATTCATCCCATCCGCATCACGCTCTTTGTACCGCGCAGATGGGGCAGGGCGGCACTGTCTTTTCAATTGACCTGAAAGGTGGTCAGACGGCGGCCTTCCGGTTCCTCAATGCACTCAGAATTGCCAAGATTTCCAACAACCTGGGTGATGCAAAGTCGATTGTGACGCATCCCGCTACAACAACGCATCAGCGGCTTTCCGAAGAGCAGCGGGCATCTCTGGGAATTTCTCGAGGCCTGGTTCGGTTTTCGGTTGGAATAGAGGATACCGACGACCTGATCGCCGATGTGAAACAGGCGCTGGACCTTTCGCAATCCCGGGAATGACCGGTCGGATCTGGTGAACCTGTGCAATGCGACCGCCCCGGACGAAGACATGACTGATCCGGCGGGCGGAAAACAACGTATGCTTTGGTGACAGTGGAAAAGAACCAGCTGATCGCATATGTTGGGGTCTGCAGATTGGTCCGCGCGGGCCAGACAGGAGCGCAAGATGAACATTCATACTCCCGAGGCCGAGAAAGAGCCGGGCAAGGTCGAGGCCGAAGCCGCGTTGAATGTGCTGCGGTCCTGGGCGAATTCGGCCACCGATGCAGAGATCCTGGCGCTTGATCCCGCTATTGCGAGGCTTCTGACCGAGTCGCGGCTCAACTATCCGTCTCTGTCCCGCGAGTATTCTTCCAGTTTTGTAGCCGACGCGTCGTACAAGGCCGGGTTGCCCGACCTTCAGAACGGGCCGTCGAGCCTCATTCGCGGCGCCAAAACCGGGATTCAGCATGTCGGAATTTCCAATTTTCGCCTCCCGATCCGGTTTCACTCACGCGACAACGGGGACATCACCCTTGAATCCTCTGTCACGGGCACCGTCAGTCTCGAAGCTGACAAGAAGGGGATCAACATGTCGCGCATCATGCGCAGCTTTTACAAGCACGCGGAGCGCACCTTCAGTTTCGAGGTGATCGAGGCCGCCCTGGATGATTACAAGGCCGATCTGGACAGTTTCGATGCCCGGATCCAGATGCGTTTTTCCTATCCCATGCGGGTCGAAAGCCTGCGCTCCGGTCTGTCAGGATACCAGTACTACAATATCGCGCTTGAACTCGTGGAATCCGGCGGTGTGCGCAAGAAATTCATGCATCTCGACTATGTGTACTCGTCAACCTGCCCGTGTTCGCTCGAACTATCCGAACACGCACGCGGAATCCGGGGTCAACTGGCGACGCCTCATTCGCAACGCTCGGTCGCTCGGATTTCGGTCGATGTCGATTGTGATGCGACGTGCCTGTGGTTCGAGGACCTGATCGATATCTGCCGCATCGCCGTGCCGACCGAAACGCAAGTGATGGTCAAACGCGAAGACGAACAGGCATTTGCAGAGCTGAATGCAGCCAATCCGATCTTTGTCGAAGACGCGGCAAGGCTGTTTTGCGAACAGTTGCAAACCGACCCGCGAATCGGTGACTTTCGAATTGTCGCAAGCCATCAGGAAAGCCTGCACAGCCACGACGCAATTGGAATCTTGATCCACGGCGACACGTTTTCTGCGCAGAGTCTCGACCCGCATCTGTTCGATACGCTCGTACATCGCGGCTGATCAGGCAACAAGGCGAGCAAGTTCAACTATTTCAACGTCCTGCAAAAAAGGATCGTGTCCAACGCGGCGATTTTACGCTGCGTTGCAGCAATTCCTTGCTGCATGTGCTCAATCGATGGTGTATATGCTGCCTCAGCAGGTGCCAGCCCAATCGGATCGTCCGATGCTGCGCATCCCGCCGGAGAGTAACGCGCATGCATCAGGCATTGGACCGTGCAAACGACATGGCTGGAACCTTGCTGGACCTTGCCCGCATGATGGGCGATGTGCATGGCGTTGTGGCGCTGCGGGTTTTGGGTTTGGCTGGTATCTGGCCGATGCCCGACGAAGAACGCCAACTGATGATTCAAGAGAAAATTCCGGCTTTGACCGAAGCGATGCTGGCCGGGCTGTTTTCGGCTCTCTCCGGGCATGGCCCCGAACGAATTCTCAGGTCCGCCATCGCGCCGATCTCGGAAAAAGTCAGTAAAAACCACTCACGCCTGATCCGCGCCGAAAGCCGTTAATGGGCTTGTTCCGGTTGATCAGAGCCCTTTCCCCACGGAGGCCCCGAAAAATGACACCACTCCAATTCTCCCTTGATGTTCAGAACGCTTGTATGCGCATGGCCGGTTTTGCCGTCAGCAACAATATCCGCGTTCTGCAATATGTGACCCGGTCGGCGATTCAGGTCCAACTTGCTCCGCTGCAGATCTTGCAGGCGGTGGCGACGGATGTCGCGCCGGTTGCCAAGACCGTGGCGCGCACCCCGCACGCACCGGTGGCCAGCACCAATGCCCGCGTTGCCGATGAACCGGTCGCAAAACCCGTGGAAAAGCAAGCCGTCAAGAAAACGGCAACACCGGTTGCGAAGGCCGCAGGGAAACAGGCACCCAAAGCCGCGCCCAAAACCGTTGCCAAGGTCGCAGCAAAACCCGTCAGAAAAACGAAGGCGTCGCCTTCGGTCAAAAAGGCCGAAAAGGTGACCGCCAAGCCGACCCCCGAGACCGCAGCCAAAGCTGGCGCAGAGACGTCTGGCAAAGTTGCTCAGAAACCGGCCGCAACCGAAGCAAAGCCTGCCAAAACCGTGGCAACCCCGGGAACGGCATCAAAAAAAGCCGCCGAGACGGCCAAAGAACCTGCGTCCAAACCAGCTGCACGCATGGCGGCAAAGACCGCGACTCCGGCCAAGGAAACGTCTGGCGCCAAACCTGTGGTCAACAAGACGGCCCCCAAAACCCGCGCGCCCGCGCGGCCCCAGCCGATGCCGGAGCCCGCAAAACCGGCGCAGCCCGCACCAAAGCGCGACACGTGACCTGCCCTGACTGACGCACGGCCAGCGAATTTGCTGGCCGTGAGACAGGATGATGCTGGGCCAGGCGTGCTTGACAGCAGCGCCTGACCGCGCCAACGCTGCCCCCATGATTGACCTGCGCCCCGTCGGATACGTGATCGGACTACTGGTTGCCATTCTCGGCGCGACCATGTTTCTCCCGATGCTGGTCGATCTGGCAGAAAACCTGGAACACTGGCCGGTCTTTCTGGAAAGCGGCGTGATCACGATCTTGGTCGGCGGTGCGATCGCGCTGAGTTGCGCCAATGGTGTAAAAGAGGGGTTGTCGATTCAACAGACCTTTCTACTGACAACCTTGGTCTGGTTGGCCCTGCCGGTTTTTGGTGCGTTGCCTTTCATGATGGGGGCCACTGGCCTGAATTTCACCGACGCGTTTTTTGAGGCAATGTCCGGCCTGACAACAACCGGATCAACCGTACTGGTGGGGATCGAGAACCTGCCACGTGGCCTGCAACTCTGGCGGGGTATCCTGCAATGGCTGGGCGGCGTTGGCATCATCGTCGTAGCCATGGTGTTCCTGCCAGAACTTCGGGTTGGAGGCATGCAGATCTTTCGGTCCGAAGGGTTTGACACATTTGGCAAGATACTGCCCCGCGCGACCGAAATCGCCAGCCGGATCTCGGTTATCTACGTCACTCTCACGATGATTTGCGCGCTGGTTTACACCGCGACGGGTATGGATGCATTTGACGCCTCTGTTCATGCCATGACGACCGTGGCAACGGGGGGGTTCGCAAATTATGACGCCTCGTTTGGTGCATTTGGGCCGCAGACAGAGTACGCTGCGGTCGTTTTCATGCTGCTGGCGGCACTCCCGTTCGTGCGTTTCGTTCAACTGACAGCGGGCGATCCGATGCCACTGTTTCAGGATACCCAGGTTCGCGCGTTTTTCGCGACCGCATGTGTGCTGGTTCTGGTGCTGACATTCTGGCAGATGTTCAATGCGGATGTCAGAGGAGAAGAAAACTTCCGCAAGACGTTGTTCAACACCGTGTCCCTGATGACGGGCACCGGATATGCCAGCACCGACTACATGCTCTGGGGACCTTTTCCCGTCACGCTTCTGTTCCTGACCGGGCTGATCGGCGGGTGCGCGGGGTCGACGGCCTGTTCCATCAAGATTTTTCGCTACCAGCTGCTGTTTGCCTCGATCCGGGTGCAGTTGCAGCGAATTCGAACGCCGCACGGTGTCTTCACTCCGCGCTATGGCGGGCGCGCCGTGGGTGCCGACGTGCTCAGTTCCGTTATGTCCTTCTTTGTCTTCTTCATTGTGACCATCGGCATCGTCAGTTGGGGTCTGGGCCTGACTGGTCTGGACTTCACGACCTCTGTGTCCGGGGCTGCGGCGGCGCTGGCGAATATCGGGCCGGGACTGGGCGACATGATCGGCCCTGCCGGCAATTTTGGCGGATTGAACGACACTGCCAAATGGATGCTGTCCATTGCCATGCTGATCGGTCGTTTGGAACTGCTGGCCGTCTACGCCATTCTTACGGTTCAATTCTGGCGCGCCTGAAATCCGTCGCGCAACAGCAGCACTGAACTCCGGGTATTCCCGGCCTGCCTGTTACCGATTGTCGCGTTGCTTCAACCCGGTCCAGGCGTCAATCCCAGCAACTGACGAGAACCGTCATGCCGCTAGCCATCCTGGGCATGTCCTCGAGGGGTTGATCAGTGCCGTCATTGAGGCTTTCCGGCGTGACCCCGGCGTTTTCCAGAATCAGGCGGATAGCCGCTGCATCCGCGACGAAACTGACATTTTCCGGCAGTTTCCGGCCCGCTTGATCCACCGGCAACAACATGCCGAGCACTCCACCACCAGCATCGATGACCGGCCCCCCGGCATCGCCCGGCAATGCGTTCAGAGCCAACCGAGAAAGCTCGGATTCGCCTTTCAGCCCCTTTACGTCGGCCAGGATGCCATAGGTCAGGGTCGGCGCGCCAAGAACACCTTCGTAACTGAATCCTGCAACCGTGACTTCTGATTGCAGGCGTCCTTCGGACGACCGGAAACGCGCGACAGAAAGGGGGGCAAGCGGCTCTACCGGCCGCAGGACCGCGACCCCGAGGCCCGTGTCCGAAGTCAGCAGGTCGGCGCGATATTCCTCGTCCAGCGTGATCCGCGAACAGCCCTGGACAACATCGGATGTGGTTACCACCGTTCCCTTTGTGTCAATGTAGAACCCAGATCGGGAAACACGCGGTTTACGCACCACAAGGCCCGAGACGAGATCGACATCCTGAACGGTCTCGCCGCCGGCTGCAGGGCTCAGTACACCATCCGTGCGGGAAAAGCTGGCTTTCATTTCGTCCAATACCCGGATGCGCCGCTCTTCGTCTCCGACCGGCCAGATCAATGTGAACCCCTTGATTTCGCCATCCTGAAGCCGCGCCTCGGTATAAGAGACGATCTCCTTGCCGCGCCCTTCCAGGGTGAACCAGTCGTTGCCGCGTTCCCGCGCGCCATTCAGCGGCACGATTTCCAGTGTCTGCATGATGTCGTACAGACCATACAGCGTCGCCTGTGTGCCGGGCTGACTGATCAACAGCACCTTGACGCCCAGATCGCCGGTTGCGTCGTAATGGGCAAAGGGAGGCTCGTACTTGGAGAACCCGACGCTGCCTGCAGGCATGTCCATCTCTATCCCGGCATTGTCGTCACGCACCGACCTCATGCCGACGCTGATCAATGGCGCATTGTATTGATCCATCAGCGCCGCGCGTTGAGCAGTCGTCAGGATGCCGGTGCCTTCGTATCCATTGGCAAACTGCCAGTCCGCCATCGCCCGGCGGGTGCCAGCTCCAAACGCTCCGTCAATCGTCGAATTGTAGAATCCGCCGGCCCGCATTGCGATTTGCAGATCCTTGCGCTCTTCGGATGTCAGCAGCCTTTCGCTGCGCCGTGCCTCGGCCGGGGTTTCGTCGGATGGTTCCGGGTCGGGCTGGTTGGTCGCGTCCTGCTGCGGATTGCTTTGTTCTGCTGGCGTCGTGACAACACCGGGAGCCAGCACGTTGCCTCCTTCGGGCCAGTATTGAGCGCCAAGGTTGCGGGAAAAGGCAATGAAAGAATCCTGCGGGATCAGCCGGTCTGACCGGTATACCTGCAGCACCCGTTCAGCGTCTTCGCGCAAGTAGGGCCCAAGCAGGATGCCGTACCAGTTGCCGCCAAGAGAAAAGCCATTCACGTCCGCAATCCTGGACGAATAGACCTGCGCCCGGCTTTGTGCCACGCTCAGGCTCGGATGCGCCTCGATTTGAACCCAGACCACATTCTGACCGTCTTGCTGAGCGGTAACCGCACCAGTCATTGCCAGCATCGCAAAAAATACCGCCGCGAAAAACGTCTTGATCATGAAACCCTTGCCTTAGCCTGCCGCCGTTTTGTGGCACATAAGCAGGAAACCCGACAAAACACCACGGTTTTCAAGGGCAATTCAGTGCTCTTTGCGCCGTTGACCCCGCTGTGCCACAGGCATAGGTAATGCCGACCCATGTTTGGTCGTTTCGGCCGGCTTTTCACAATTCTTTCATCGGATCGACACGGAAAGAGACACATGACCGATCAGACCTCTGCGCCACGTTCGTTTCAGGAGATCATCCTGCGTCTTCAGACCTATTGGGCGCAGAAAGGCTGCGCAATTCTCCAGCCATATGACATGGAGGTCGGCGCAGGAACGTTTCACCCGGCGACTACCTTGCGTGCCCTTGGCAGCCAGCCATGGGCGGCTGCCTACGTTCAACCATCGCGACGCCCGACCGACGGTCGTTACGGTGAGAACCCGAACCGGCTCCAACACTATTACCAGTACCAGGTGCTGATCAAACCGAGCCC
>CAYGNE010000041.1:0-22900 GCA_964351155.1 uncultured Rhodobacterales bacterium
CTTCAGCTTTCCGGAACCCGAGGAACTGTCGCCGCCGATCATCAACCTCGAAGGCGGTGTGACCGGATATGACGGCAAACCGGTTCTGCAACGTCTGAACCTGCGCATAGACCAGGATGACCGGATCGCGCTTTTGGGCAAGAACGGACAGGGCAAATCAACCCTGTCCAAGCTGCTGAGCGACCGGTTGCCGCTGATGGACGGCAAGCTGACCCGCTCGGGCAAGCTACGGATCGGGTATTTCGCCCAGCATCAGGTGGACGAGCTGCATATCGACGAAACCCCGCTTGACCACCTGCGCCGTTTGCGGCCGACGGAAACGCCGGCGAAACTGCGTGCACGTCTGGCCGGTTTCGGGCTGGGCCCGGATCAGGCCGGAACCGAGGTCGGACGCCTGTCCGGTGGTCAGAAGGCCCGGCTGTCGCTGTTGCTTGCGACGATCGACGCGCCGCATCTGCTAATCCTGGACGAGCCGACGAACCACCTGGATATCGAGAGTCGCGAAGCGCTCGTTGAGGCCCTGACGGCCTATTCGGGCGCGGTCATCCTGGTCAGCCATGACATGCACCTCTTGTCGCTTGTTGCCGACCGCCTGTGGCTGGTCGGGGACGGAACCGTCAAACCGTTCGACGGCGATCTGAATGCCTATCGTGACCTTTTGCTGAGCCGCGACAAACCAGCGCCGAAACCGGACGCCGACAGGGCAAGGCCAAAGCGCCCGTCGCGGGACAAGATCCTGAGCCTGCGCGCCGAGGCGCGAAAGAGCGAGGAGCGGGTGACGAAACTCAACGACATGCGCGACAAACTGGCGGCCAAGCTGGCAGATCCGGCGCTCTACGAGGACAGCAAGAAAGGCGAGGCCGAAGTATGGCAACGCAAGTATGCAGAGGTTATGGAAGGGCTCGACCGGGCCGAGGCGTTGTGGATGTCGGCGCTGGAAAAACTTGAGAAAGCCGAAGCATGAGCATTGATTCCGCCTTTCTGATCACCACGTTTGTGACCTTGTTCGTGGTGATCGACCCGCTGGCTCTGGTGCCGCTGTTCCTGGCGCTGACGCGTGGCAAACCGGCCGCAGAGCGTCGCCGCATCGCGGTGCGCGCCAGCCTGACCGCGATCGGAATTCTGACCGTGTTCGCCGCTTTTGGCGAGGCTGTCCTGAACTTTGCCGGGATCTCGATGCCCGCATTCCGCGTGGCCGGTGGGTTGTTGTTGTTCCTGACGGCGCTGGACATGCTATTTGAGCGGCGCACCCAACGGCGCAAGCACCAGACCGAAGAAGCCGAGGACGATGACGGGCATGATCCGTCGGTGTTTCCGCTGGCAATTCCGCTGATCGCAGGGCCCGGCTCCATCGCATCGATGATCCTGTTGGCGGGCCAGAACCCGGGTCTTGAAGGGTTGGCCGTGGTCATCGCGGTGATGATCGGGGTCGTCGCCCTGTCCATGGTCAGTTTCATGGCAAGCGACCTGATGGAACGCGTCTTGGGCAAGACCGGCATCAACGTGATCACCCGGCTTCTGGGCATGTTGCTGGCCGCGCTTGCGGTCCAGTTCGTTCTGGACGGGTTGCGTGACTTTGGCATTGCCAGCTAGCAAAAGACCCCGGCGGTCTTATATCTGTCCCATGAACAAGGTGCACCGGTATGAGTTCGTTTGAAATTGGCAACCTGATTTATCTGGTCCTGCTACTGGCGATGATCCTGACCTGGTTTGTCGCGCAGAACCGCCAGTCACTGGGCAAGACCGCGCAGCAGGCGCTGGCCTGGGGATTGATCTTTGTCGGGGTGATTGCCGCAATCGGGGTCTGGGACGACATCCGCCAGACGATCCGGCCCAGCCAGGGCATGGTTACCGCGTCGGGTCAGATTGAAATTCCCCGGGCCAACGATGGCCATTACTACCTGATCCTTCAGATCAACGGCGAGCCGGTCGAGTTCCTGATCGACACGGGTGCATCCGCCATGGTTCTGACTCACCGCGATGCCGAACGGGCCGGCCTGATCCTGAATGATCTGGTCTATTCGGGTCGTGCCATGACGGCCAACGGCGAAGTCAGGACGGCATCCGTGAAACTGGATCGGGTGGAACTGGGACCGGTTCTGGACCGGAATGTGCGCGCCTGGGTCAACGAGGGCGAGATGGATCAGTCGCTACTCGGCATGTCCTATCTGCAACGGTGGGATCGAATCGAGATCACCGACGGGGCGCTGGTTCTCACCCGCTGAGGCCGGGTGCCCGGGCACAGATCATTTCTCGGCCTTTTTCTCCCAGCGCCCGGTTTCTTCGGACCAGTATTGCGCCGAACACCCTGCGTCGGTGAGGGTTTTCCATTGCGACCGCGCATGCTGAACCGCCGGTTCTGCATTGCCGTCAAACAGGATGCAGACGCGTTCCATGCTGGTGACCTCTTCGGCGGTGACCTCTGCACCGTCGACGCTCATCAGGCATTGCGGTGCGTTGGCGGCCTCCCCGGTCGTCAGAAGAACCGGCTGATCGGCATCATGCGGGCCCCCGGCCATTCCATGCGGCAGAAAATCTTCTTCCGGCTCCAGCCACAGGCGCTCGTCCAGCCATGCCAGGCGATCGGCGTCAATGCCACGAACGGCGATGGTCCAACCAGCCTGCCGCGCCTTGCCCAGCAGCAAAGGAAGCGTGTGCTCCAACGGCTTGCGCGTCAAATGATAGAAGTACACCGCCCCCATCAAATCATCGCCCGGCCCGGACAGCCGGAGTCCATGACAGAATGAGTGCCAGCGTCACCACCAGGGCCAGGCCAGGGCGCAGGATCGCCGGAACATGTGACACGGATCAGCATGGATACCTCCGATACATCCTCAGGCGGGCGTTTCGAACTTGTCCTTCACCAGCCGGTTCAACGCAGCCACGCCCCAGCCGGTCGCCCCCTTGGGTGCAAAGTCGGTGTCGGATTTGATCGAGGCGACACCGGCGATATCCAGGTGAATCCACGGCGTTTCGTCTTTGACAAAGCGGGCGAGGAACTGGGCCGCCGTGATCGATCCGGCCGGGCGCCCTCCGGAATTCTTGATATCGGCGATCCGCGACTTGATCAGCTCGTCATATCCCTTGCCCAGCGGCAGGCGCCACGCGCCTTCGCCCTCGGCCGATGCCGCTTTGAGAAACGCGCCGCACAGATCGTCATTGTTGGAAAACACACCTGCATTGTCATGGCCCAGACCGATGATCACTGCCCCGGTGAGCGTCGCCAGATCGATCATTCCGGCAGGCTTGAACCGCTCTTGCGTGTACCACATGACGTCACACAGGACGAGCCGCCCTTCGGCGTCGGTGTTGATGACCTCGACGGTGGTGCCCTTCATCGACCTGATCACGTCGCCGGGACGCGTCGCCGTGCCCGAGGGCATGTTTTCAACCAGCCCGACAATCCCGACCACATTGGCCCTGGCCTTGCGCAGGGCCAGCGCACGCATGGTGCCTGCAACAACACCCGCACCGCCCATGTCCATGGTCATGTCTTCCATGCCACCCGCCGGCTTCAGCGAGATGCCACCGGTGTCAAACACCACGCCTTTTCCAACCAGCGCCAGTGGTGCGTCACCCTTCTTGCCACCGTTCCAGTGCATCACCACGACCTTGGACGGGCTGGCGGACCCCTGCCCCACGCTCAACAAGGTGCGCATGCCCAGTTCTTCCAGCTTGTCCTCTTCCAGAACCTCGACCGTAAGGCCAAGGCTCGTCATCGCGACCAGCCGATCGGCGAATTCCGTTGTGGTCAGGACATTGGCGGGCTCATTGACCAGATCGCGCGTCATATGCGCACCCTCGGCCACCGCCAAAAGCGGCGCGGCGGCGGAGGACACGGCTTCGGGGTTGGTATGATGGATCGTGACCGGCGCGGACTCCTTGGCGGCGTCGTCATCGTCATCGGCGGATTTATACGCGTCGAAACGATAATCCCTCAGCGCGATGCCCAACGCCAGATCGGCAGCATTCCGCGTATTGCCCGAGAAAACGGTCATTGCCTTGCCGTTCTTCAGTTTTGCCAGCGCGGCACCGGCCTTGCGAGTCTCGACAGGCGTGATCCGGCGGTCCAGAACCAGCACGTCAAGCGCCTCTGCCGCCATACCCGCCGGCCAGCCCAGGCTGACAATCTGGCCCGATTTGATCTTGGAAAACCGGTCGCTTTCCACCAGTCGCGCCACGGCCCCCTTGGTCAGCCGGTTCGCCCGGCGTGCGCCCGGATCAAGCTTGCCGTCGGGCGTGACCATGATGACCACACGCCCTTGGGCCGTGGAAATCACATCCAGATCGGTCGCTTCAAATCGGATCGTTGTCGGACGGCTCATCTGCGGGCTCCCTAAGCTGCTTTGCGCACAGAGGTAGCGCGCGCCGGCTTGCTTGACCAGATAGCAGTTTTCGCCGCATACCAATTGCACTAGGATCGCGCCCAGCAGAATGCAGGCAACCCGGGGGAGCGCAGTGTCACGTTTCGACAGATATGTCCTGTCGCAGTACCTGGTTTTGTTCGGCTTTTTTGCGCTGATCCTCGTTGCTGTGTTCTGGATCAACAGGGCAGTTGTTCTGTTTGACCGGCTGATTGGCGACGGGCAATCGGCCATGGTGTTCTTCGAATTCACAGCGTTGACGCTGCCCAACCTGATCCGCATGGTGTTGCCCATGGCGGCCTTTGCCGCCGCGGTCTATGTCACCAATCGCCTGAATTCGGAAAGCGAAATCACGGTGATGCAGGCAACAGGATCAAGCCCCTGGCAACTCGCCCGTCCGGCGCTTGTGTTCGGCCTCATTACTGCGGGTATGATGAGCGTTCTGACCCATCTGCTGCTGCCGGCCTCAACAAGCCAGCTTGCCATCCGCGAAGCCGAAGTCGCGCGCAATGTCACAGCACGGCTGCTGAACGAAGGCAGTTTTCTGCATCCGGCGCCGGGTGTCACCTTTTACATCCGCGAGATCGAGCCGGACGGTCGTCTCAAGGACGTGTTCCTGTCCGATCTGCGCGACCCGGACCAAAGCGTGACCTATACCGGGGCCGAAGCCTTTCTGGTCCGCGACGGGGATCGCGCCAACCTGATCATGGTCGATGGGATGGCGCAGCGACTGGATACAAGGTCGCAAACAATGTCGACCACTTTTTTTGCGGATTTTTCCTATGATATCAGCGCCCTGATCAACAAGAACGAAGACCGGACCCGCAGCATCCGGGCAATTACGACGGGTGAACTGATCAGCAACAGCAAATCGATCACCGAACGCGAAGGCTACAAGCCCGGCCAGTTGGCCGAAGAACTGCATCTGCGATTTGCCCGTGCCCTGATCTGTATTGCGGTCACGTTGATCGGGTTTTCCTCGCTGCTCCTGGGGGGGTACTCGCGTTTTGGTGTCTGGCGGCAGGCGCTTCTGGCCTTTGTGCTGCTGATCATTCTCGAGGTTCTGCGCGGGGTGGTTTCAGATCCGGTGCTCAAGGATGCGGATCTCTGGCCGCTTATCTACCTGCCAACGGTGGTCGGGATCTGCGTCGCGATCCTGTTCCTGTATCTGGCCGCCCGCCCGCGCCGGTTGCCCCGACGTGTCCGGCCTCTCCCGGCAGAGGTACCGACATGATTTTGGACCGGTATTTCGCCCGCCGCTTCATTCAGAGTTTCCTGATGATCGGGGCCGTGTTTTTGACCCTGATCATGCTGATCGACCTGATCGAGCAATTGCGCAAGTTCGAGGGTGTCGATGTCAGCTTTGGGCAACTGTTTCGCCTGACCCTTTTGAATGCGCCGGCAGCGATCAATGAGATCCTGCCGCTGCTGATGATCCTGTCCACCATCGTTCTGTTTGTCGGCCTCGCCCGCAGCAGCGAACTGGTCGTGACACGCGCCTGTGGCCGGTCGGGTATTCGCGCCCTCGCAGCACCTGTTCTGATGGCACTGGTCATCGGCGCGCTGGCGGTCAGCACCCTGAACCCGATCGTCGCGGCAACCTCCAACCGGTACCAGCAACTGGCCGACACCTATCGCACCGGCGGGCCTGCCGCCCTGTCGCTGAGCGGCGAAGGGCTGTGGTTGCGGCAAGGCGGTGCGCGGGGACAGTCGGTGATTCACGCAACCGGATATGGCGGAAGCGATGGGGAACTCGCATTGCATGGCGTCACCATTCTGTCCTATGCGCCAGACGGCGGACCGGTACGGCGCATCATGGCCGAAAAGGCCCAACTCGGGAACGAGGAATGGATTCTGAGCAAGGCCAAGGTCTGGCCGCTGGTCGCCGGTCTGAACCCCGAAAAATCGGCCAGGATACATGACCAGCTTGCGCTGCCGACCACGCTGACCGAGGACCGGATCCGGGATAGCCTGGGCCGGCCGACGGGTATCTCGATCTATGACCTGCCCGACACGATACGGCAGTTGAAGCAGGCCGGATTTTCGACAAAACGTCATGAGGTCTGGCTGCAGGTCGAACTGGCCCGACCGCTGTTCCTGATGGCCATGGTGCTTGTTGGCGCCGCGTTCACGATGCGCCATGCGCGCTTTGGCGGAACCGGAATCGCGGTGCTGTCCGCGGTCCTGCTCGGGTTCGGGCTGTATTTCGTGCGCAACTTTGCCCAGATCCTGGGCGAGAACGGGCAGCTTCCGATCAGCTTTGCGGCCTGGGGACCGCCGATCGCGTCGCTGCTTCTGACCCTCGGCCTCTTGCTGCACGCCGAGGATGGATAACGTGCTGGTCGGGGTGCGCACAGGAATCCTCGCCCTTGGCCTGACGCTTTGCGCGGGCGTTGCGCTGCATGCGCAGGAAACCACAGAGCCGGTACCGGCGACGCTGGTGGCGGACAGTGTGTACATCACCGCGGAACGCGAGCTGATCGCCGAAGGCAATGTCGAGGTGTTTCACGACGACGTCAGACTGCGTGCAAAACGCATCACCTATGATCGCGAAGACGGGGTTCTGCGGATCGACGGTCCAATCCGGATCGATCAGGGCGAGGACATCACCGTTCTGGCCGATGTCGCCGAAATGGATTCGGAGTTGCAGAACGGGTTGCTGAGCGGCGCCCGGATGGTTCTGGAACAGCAATTGCAACTGGCCGCCCTTCAGATGACCCGGGTCAGCGGGCGCTACACGCAGCTTTACAAAACCGCCGTCACGTCCTGCCATGTCTGCGAAGACGGTCGTCCGCCGCTCTGGCAGATCCGCGCCCGCAAGGTGATCCATGATCAGAAAGAGCGCCAACTGTATTTCGAGGACGCCCAGTTTCGCGTGCTGGACGTGCCGATCATGTACCTGCCGGGTTTCCGCCTGCCCGACCCGACGCTGGATCGGGCACGCGGGTTTCTGGTTCCTTCAGTCCGCACCACCTCGCAACTGGGGACCGGATTGCGGGTGCCGTATTTCTTCCCGCTGGGAGAGCATCGCGACCTGACACTCGCGCCCTATATCTCCCCACATACCCGCACGCTGGACTTTCGCTATCGGCAGGCGTTCCGACGCGGGCGCATCAACATCGAAGGCGCCTATACACGCGACGATCTGCAAACCAATCAAAGCCGTGGCTATCTCTTCGGCTATGGCCGGTTTGATCTGCCCAACGATTTCAAGCTCAGGTTCGATGTTCAGACAGCATCCGACAACGCTTATCTTGCGGATTACGGCCTGCCCGATATCGACCGCCTGCGCAGTGAAATCGCCTTGACCCGGGTGCGGCGCGACAATGCCTTCCAGTTTGACGTCATACACTTCAAATCCCTGCGGGACGATGATGATTCAACCTTGCCGACGGTGATGGGCGATGCGTTCTATGAACGCCGGTTCTTTCCGTCCGGGATCGGTGGCGAGGTGCGGCTGGGCCTTGAGATGCATGGCCACCAGCGGCTTTCGGATCTGGATCAACTGGGTCGAGACCTGTTGCGCACCACGGCCGAAATCTCGTGGCGACGGACGTGGTTGTCGGCACAGGGTCTACGGGCAGACTGGCAGATGGGTGTGTCAACGGATCTGTTCAAGGTGCGTCAGGACAGCCGCTATCCCGACAACATCACCCGCACCACACCGCGTGCAGCGCTGACGCTCAGCTATCCGATGACGCGATCCATGTCCGCGGGAGTTACCCAGTACCTCGAACCGATCCTGCAGGTCGGCTGGAGCGACTCGCATGGCATCGACCCGCCAAATGACGAAAGCCGGTTCGTCGAGTTCGATCAAGGCAACCTGCTGGCCCTGTCCCGCTTCCCGGCACCGGACCGTCGGGAAACCGGCCCGACGCTGGTTTATGGCGTCAACTGGTCGCGGCACGCGGCATCGGGCTGGCAGGCCTGGGCGACGATCGGCCAGGTGTTCCGTCAAAACGCGGACCCGTATTTCACCGATACGTCCGGGCTTTCGGGCACGTCGTCATCAATCCTGCTGGCCGGGCAGATCAAAACGGATATCGGCCTGTCACTGACGGGTCGCGGATTGATTGACGGATCGCTGAGCATGAACAAGGCCGAAGTGCGCGGCAGCTATACCAATGAGCGTGTCAATCTCAGCGGAACCTACCTGTTTCTGGGAAGTGATCCGGCCGAGGGCCGCACCGCCCGACTGTCAGAACTCTGGTTTGATGGAGATTACGCGATAAACCCGAACTGGACGGCGAGCGCCGATCTTCGCTACGATGTTTCGGACGCGCGCGCCACACGGGCGGGGCTGGGATTGGTGTATCGCAACGAATGCGTGACGGTCGATCTTTCCGTTCGGCGCCGCTATACCTCGTCCACGAGTGTTGAACCCTCGACGGATTTCGGCTTTAGCATTTCGTTACGTGGCTTTGCCGTCGAAGCCGGAACCGAAAAATACAGGCGATCATGCAGTTGACCCATATGTCTCTTTTCCGATTTCTCTCACCTCGCGCAAAATCCGTGGCTGCAGCGCTGTTTGGCATGTTGCTGGCCAGCGCCGCCGCCGCACAGGGACTGTTCTCTCCGGTCATTACCGTCAACGATCAGGCAATCACCCGTTACGAGCTGGAACAACGCGAACAGTTCCTGCGACTTTTGCGCGCTCCGGGTGACCCAGCCGAACTGGCGCGCGAAGCCCTGATCGAGGACCGGCTCAAACTGCAAGCGGTGAACGCGGTCGGTCTGGAAGTAACGACCGATGATGTCGATGCCGGGGTTGAGGAATTTGCGTCCCGGACCGATCTGTCGTCCAAGGAATTCATCGCAGCGCTGGAACAGGGTGGCGTTTCCGAGGAAACACTGCGCGATTTTGCCCGGGCAAACGTCGCCTGGCGCGATTTGATTCGCGCGCGGTTCCTGGCGCGTGCCCGGCCCACCGATGCCGAGATCGACCGTGCCCTGGGCAGTTCAGGCAACAGCGGCGTGAGGGTTTTGCTGTCCGAAATCATCATTCCCGTCACGCCCCAGACGGTGGACCAGGTCGATGATCTGGCGCAGCAGATCTCCCAGGTCGAAAGCTTCGGTGCGTTTTCCGAAGCCGCCACGAAGTATTCTGCGGCGCAATCCCGCAACAATGGCGGTCGCATGAACTGGGTTGACATCAACACGCTTCCCGCCGGCCTGCGGCCCCTGATCCTGGCGCTTACGCCCGGCGAAGTGACCGCACCCATCGCATTGCAGGGGTCGATCGCGCTTTTCCAGTTGCGGGCGATTCAGGAAACAACACCACCGACGCCCAGGTTCGCCGCGATCGAGTATGCACTTTACTATATTCCCGGCGGGCGCACGGCAGAGGCACTGGGAACGGCGGCACGCATTTCCGAGGCGGTGGACAATTGCGACGATCTGTATGGCATCGCGCAAGGGCAGCCGCCGGAACGGCTTGAACGACTGAGCCAGAAACCGTCGGAGATACCGCGTGACGTCGCAATTGAACTGGCAAAGCTGGACGACGGTGAAATCTCTACGACCCTCACCCGGTCCAGCGGGCAGACTCTGGTCCTTCTCATGATGTGCGGACGCACGTCTGAATTGAACGAAGACGCCTCGCGCGAGGATATCGCCAACGCCCTGGTTCAGCAGCGCCTGACCGCATTTGCGCAGAGCTACCTGGATCAGTTGCGCGCGGACGCGGTGATCATCGAAAAATGACCGCCCCCATCGCCCTGACCTGCGGAGAGCCTGCGGGGATCGGCCCGGAATTGGCTGCAAAGGCGTGGCGCACACTTGGAGCGGACTGCCCGTTTTTCTGGATCGGCGATCCGCGCCACCTGCCAAAGGAAACACCAGTTGCGGAAATTGCCGCTCCAGGTGAGTGTGCGGATGCCCGCGCGCATGGGTTGCCCGTGCTCGTCCATCGGTTCGCGACCACGGCGACACCCGGCCAACCCGACCCGGACAACGCACGTGGCGTGATCGAAGCTATCGAACGGGCGGTGGATCTGGTACAGAGCCGCGCGGCAGGCGCAGTCTGCACCTCGCCAATCAACAAGAAAGCGCTGATCGACGGAGCCGGGTTCACCTTTCCGGGTCACACCGAACTCCTTGGGGCGCTTGCCGGATGCGAACGGGTGGTAATGATGCTGGCCAGCGACCGGCTGCGGGTTGTGCCGGCCACGATCCATATACCGCTGGCCGACGTGCCACGGGCCCTGACCCCCGATCTGCTGCGCGAAACCATACGGATTACCGCGGACGGCCTGCGACAGCAGTTCGGCATCGCTCGTCCCAGACTCGCGGTGGCCGGGCTGAACCCTCACGCGGGCGAAGGCGGCAACATGGGCCGCGAGGAAATCGACTGGATCGCCCCGTTGCTGTCCGGGCTGGCCCGTGAAGACCTTGCCATCACCGGCCCCCACCCGGCGGATACGCTGTTTCATGCCGCCGCTCGAAAAAACTATGACGCGGCGATTGCCATGTATCATGATCAGGCGCTGATCCCGATCAAGACACTGGATTTCGACAAGGGCGTGAATGTAACGCTTGGCCTGCCTTTCGTGCGAACCTCGCCGGATCACGGCACGGCATTCGACATCGCGGGCAAGGGGCTGGCCAACCCGAGCAGCCTGATCGAAGCGCTGAAGCTGGCGCATAGACTGGCGCGCAATTCATGAACGTCTCCCGCTGTCATTTGACCTCGAACCGGGGCGTGCGGACATGAGCGCGATCGACAGCCTGCCCCCCCTGCGCGAGGTCATCGCCGCGCACCAGTTGTCCGCCCGCAAGTCGCTGGGACAGAATTTCCTCCTCGATCTGAACCTGACGGCGAAGATTGCCCGCCAGGCCGGCGATATGAGCGGCTGCGACGTTCTGGAAATCGGACCCGGACCTGGCGGCCTGACCCGGGGGCTGCTGGCCGAAGGGGCGCGACAGGTGCTGGCCATTGAAAAGGACCGCCGATGCCTGCCGGCCCTTGCCGAGATCGCGGCGGCCTATCCGGGGCGGTTGCAGGTCATCGAAGGGGACGCCTTGCAGGTCGACCCGCTTGCCCATCTGACCCCGCCGATACGGGTCGTGGCCAACCTGCCCTACAATGTGGGCACTGAACTGCTGGTGCGCTGGCTTACGCCACCGGACTGGCCACCGTTCTGGCAAAGCCTCACCCTGATGTTTCAGCGTGAAGTCGCAGAACGGATCATTGCCCAGCCAGGAAGCAAGGCGTATGGGCGGTTGGCGATTCTGGCGCAGTGGCGGGCCGAGGCACATATTGCCATGTCCCTGCCTCCCGGTGCGTTCACGCCGCCGCCAAAGGTCTCAAGCGCGGTGGTACATCTGACCGCGCTGTCCGAACCGCGGTATCCGGCAGATGCAAAAATCCTGTCACGGGTGGTGGCCGCAGCGTTCAACCAGCGCCGCAAGATGCTGCGCGCTGCGCTGAAAGGGCTGGCACCCGACATCGAGGATCGCCTGATCGCGGCGGGGATTCGGCCCACGGACAGGGCCGAACAGATAACACTGGAAGGTTTCTGCGCGCTGGCGCGAACCCTCGCGCCCTGACAGGACTACTCGGCGGCCTCGGGGTTTCCGCCCGCATCGCCGGCCGGTTCGACCGGACTTGCCGGCTTGGGCGCGGGTTTGCGCGTCCTGGGTTTGCGCGGAGGCTTCTTGGGTTTGCTTTCCGGCGTTTCCACCAGCCCGCTATCCCCGGAATCGACGTTCAGGTCCAGGACATCGGGTTGCGGTGACGCGCCAGGGTCCTCACTCACCTCCGGAGCGGCGGGCGTGACCTCGCGTTCCTGGCGTTCGGCGCGTTCGCGGTCACGTTCGGCCTGCCGCTCGCGGTTCTGCCGCTCCTGTTCCTCGCGGCGGGCGTCCATTTCACGCTGCGCTTCGCTCAGCATGCGCAGATAGTGCTCCGCATGCTGTTGGAAATTCTCGGTCGCAACGCGATCATTTCCCAATTGAGCATCTCGCGCCAACTGGTTGTACTTGTCTATGATCTGTTGCGGGGTGCCGCGTACCTTGCCCTCGGGGCCGGAACTGTCAAACACCCGGTTAACGACGTTGCCGCCACCTTGTGATCGGTTGCGGTTCGACTTTGACCGCGAACGGGATTTGGACGATCTCATATGTTTTTTGTCAGCCTTGTATTCGATGTCTGCTGATCCGTTTCACGCCTCTTGCGTTCAATAAACACCGGATCATCGACTTTTTGGGCTTGATGTCGCTCGCATGCTGCAAGAGCAATTGTCGGGTCAACACCCCTGAGTAAGCATGTCCAGCAGCTACAGACAAGTGTTTCCGCGCTTTTTTTCGGGCTTTTTGCACCAAACTGGCACTTTTTGGCCATAGCGCGGGGGCAGATCAGTCGCTTTTCGCAACGACGACACGCGGTCGCCCGTCCAGATCCCTCACCACCTTGGCGCCGGACAGACCGGCATCCGACAGCAATTCGATCACGGCTTCCGCCTGCGTCGGACCGATTTCCAGCAACAGGCGTCCGCCCGGTTCAAGATGATCAAGAACGCCGGCGGCGATGACCCGATACGCGCCCAGCCCGTCGCCGCCATCGGTCAACGCCATTGCGGGTTCGTGCCGCCGCACCTCGTCCTGCAGCCCGGCCATCTCGTCCAAGGCAATGTAAGGTGGGTTTGACACGATGAGGTCAAAACGGCCCGCGACATTCGAAAACCAGTCCGACTGCAATATCTCGGCCCTGTCCTGCACGCGGTGCAGAACGGCGTTGGCGCTGGCCTGCAAACAGGCCATCTCGGACAGATCCACGCCCACGCCCGTTGCCCCGGGGTTTTCAGCCAGCAACGTCACCAGGATACATCCAGAGCCGACACCAAGGTCCAGCAACCGGGCGAACGGCATCGACAACGCTGATTCGACCAGCGTTTCCGTTTCCGGGCGCGGGTCCAGAACGTCGGCGCTGACCTTGAAACGCCTGCCATAGAATTCGCGTTCGCCCAGAAGATGCGACACCGGCACCCTTACCGCGCGCAAAGCGATCAGTTGATCGTATCGTTCGCCGATATCCGGCGGGAGATCTTCGGGCGCGATCAACGTCACCCGCGCCGCCTCGATGCGGGCGGCATGCGCCAGAAGGACACGTGCATCACGTGCAGGTTCGGCAATCCCGGCCGCGCGCAGCCGTGCCGTGGCCGCAGCCATGGCCTCTGCCGCTGTCACGTGCCCATCTCGGCCAGCATCCGGGCCTGATCGTCCGCTGTCAGCGCGTCGATCACTTCGTCCAGATCGCCAGCCATGATCTGATCCAGCTTGTAAAGAGTCAGGTTTATGCGGTGATCCGTCATTCGACCCTGCGGAAAGTTATAGGTCCGGATCCGCTCGGACCGGTCACCGCTGCCGACCTGTGCGGCGCGGTCGGCGCTGCGTTCGCTGTCCATGCGCTGACGTTCGAGATCGTAGAGCCGGCTTTTCAGAACCTGCATCGCGATTTCACGGTTGCGATGTTGGGATTTTTCGGAACTGGTCACAACGATACCGCTTGGAATGTGGGTTATGCGCACGGCCGAATCGGTCGTGTTGACATGCTGCCCCCCTGCCCCGGAACTGCGCATGGTGTCGATCCGCAGGTCGTTTGCGTCGATCTGGATGTCAACATCCTCGGCCTCGGGCAACACCGCCACGGTGGCCGCGCTGGTATGAATGCGTCCACCGCTTTCGGTGGTCGGCACCCGCTGCACCCGATGCACGCCGCTTTCATATTTCAGCCGTGCAAAGACATTCTCGCCCTTGATATGGGCAACGACCTCCTTGATCCCGCCCAGTTCGGTTATCTGTTCCTCGATGATGTCGATTTTCCATCCGCGCGTTTCGGCATAACGCTGATACATGCGCAAAAGATCACCGGCGAACAGCGCGGCCTCGTCCCCGCCGGTGCCGGGCCTTATCTCGAGGATCGCCGGACGTGCATCGGCCTCGTCGCGCGGCAACAGGGCCAGTTGCAGCGCATGCTCGGCCTCGGGCAGCCGCTCGCGCAAGAGCGGGATCTCTTCTTCGGCGAGTTCCTTCATGTCCGGATCGGACAGCATCGACTCGGCCTCGGCCAGTTCTTCGCGCAGAACGCGATACGCCGAAATCTGCTCGACCACAGGTTTCAGGCCCGAGTATTCCTTGGCCAGCACCGCGATATCTCCACCGCTGGTGCCGTCGGCCATGGCGGCCTCGAGGTACTGAAACCGCTGTATGATCTGTTCAAGGCGTTCTTCGGGAACCATGCGCGGGGTGTCCGATATCAGGGGGCTTTGGTCAAGGGGAAGCCTGTGTTAGCATATTGGCATGACACGATTGTTTGCACTGATCTTCCTGCTTGGGTCCGGCCCCGTGCTGGCCGATGTCGTTGGTCCTGGCGGTAAGGTTCAGGACTGTTACTGCACCGACAAGAGCGGAAGCCGCGTGGAACTGGGCGAAACGATTTGCCTGCAGGTGGACGGGCGCATGTTCATGGCGCAATGCCAGATGTCTCTGAACGTGCCGATGTGGCGCGAGGTCAGCAAGGGTTGCGTGTCATCCAGGCTGCAGAGCATCGATCCACTTTTGGACGCGGTCGCGGTTTACCCCAAAATCTGACCGGCCGAACCGGGCACGCGCATGGATTCTGAGCGTGTCACCCTCTTGTTTTACGGTGGTGTAGTCGGGGAAACCGACCATCGCAGAGCGGGTGACGTAGGTCGCCATGCCGTCATCCACTGCGCCGAACAGCCGGACAGTGCGCGCAGTCGCCAGAGCCAACGCGTCAAACCGCTCGATCCCGTCGGGGCCGGTTTGCACAACGCGGACAACGCCATTCGCGAAATCCCGGTTCTCGGTTGTCGCGACCATCTTGTGCCATGCGACCGGATCACTGGGCGCAAGCCGGACATAGCCAAGCATCACGACGACCAGCGCCGCCAGAACCCACAACAATATCATGACTTTGCCCATTTCAATCCAAGAGGCCGGAAACCGCCACATGCACAGATTCGGTTCCGCCCCGAAATCCCTTTATCCTCTGACGTTACCGGGCAACACGCAGAGCAGTTCATACAAAATGTTCGCCCCCGTCAGCGCCGTATTGCCGGATGGATCATAGGGCGGCGACACTTCGACCAGATCGCAACCGACGATGTTCACACCACTCAGCGCCCGGATCAGTTCCAGCGCCTGCGGCGTCGTCAATCCGCCGATCTCGGGCGTCCCGGTGCCCGGCGCATAGGCCGGGTCGAGGCTATCAATATCATAGGTCACATAGGTCGGCCTATCGCCGATATCGCGACGTATTTCCGCACCCAGGTCCGACAGGGACCTGTGCCATAGCTCGTGGGCCTGAAACTGCTGAAAACCCCAGCCCTGCGCCTCGGTGAAATCATCGGCTCCATAGCCCGTGCCGCGCAACCCGATCTGATAGGTCTTGTCGGGCTGGATCAACCCTTCCTCGTGGGCGCGCCGAAAAACGGTTCCGTGGGTTTCGCGTTCACCGAACATGTCTTCATTCACGTCGGCATGGGCGTCCACATGCACCAGCGCGACAGGGCCGTGTTTGCGTGCGATCGCGCGCAGGATCGGCAAGGTGATGGAATGATCGCCACCAATTGCCACCGGGATCAGGTCATGCTTCAGGATGGCGTCGTAACTATCTGAAATAATGCGGATACTGTCTGCAAGCGAGAACGTATTGATCGCAAGATCGCCGATATCTGCCACCTGCAGGCACTCAAATGGCGCCGCACCCGTGGCCATGTTGTAGGGACGGATCATCGCGCTTTCCGCGCGAACCTGCTTGGGGCCGAACCGCGTACCCGAGCGCCAAGACGTCCCGATATCCATCGGCACGCCCAGAACCGCGACATCCAACCCATCCAGCGCGTTTGCGGATGGCAGGCGCATGAACGTGTTGGGCCCGGAAAACCGGGCGAGGTCGTTGCCGCTGATCGGTTGATTCTTCTCGCCCATGCCCTCTTGTCCCAGCCCAGCAGGCACCGGATTTCGGTGGCGACATGGGCCCCCGCAATAGCCGTGGCGCCGGTGGTATCAAAGGGCGGGCTGACCTCGACCACATCGCCGCCCTTGATGTTGATACCGGCGATACCCCGCAGGATCGTGACCGCCTGTGCGCTGGTCAATCCGCCCCAGACCGGTGTCCCGGTGCCCGGCGCATAGGCGGGATCCAGCGCGTCTATGTCGAATGTCAGATAGGTCGGATGATCGCCCAGGATCGATTTTATCCGCTCCGCCACCGCGCCCGGCCCGATCTCGTGGACCTCGCGCGCATCGATGATGTTCACACCCAATGTGTCGGAATTGGTGGTGCGAATACCCACTTGCACCGAGCGCGCCGGATCGACGATGCCGGATTTCACCGCCTTGTAGAACATCGTGCCATGATCCACCCGGTCCATATCGTCATCGGCCCATGTATCGGTATGGGCGTCAAACTGCAGCAGCGATATGGGACCAAATTTCTCGGCATAGGCCTTGAGGATGGGGAAACTGATGTAATGATCCCCGCCCAGCACCACCGAGGCTGCCCCGGCCCCCAGAATGCCCCGGATATGGTCGGTCAGAAGACCGGGAAAGGACGGCACATCGGCGTAGTCGAACGCCAGATCGCCGTAATCCACGATCGCAAGTTCGCTGAGCACGTCATAAGGCCACCCATAGGGCGCGTCAGGTGCCTGCAGCGCACTGGCCTCGCGGATCGCACGCGGACCCAGGCGGGTCCCGGGCCGGTTGGTCACCGCCTGATCAAACGGTACGCCGGTCACGGCGATATCCACGCCAGTCAGATCCTTCGTATAACGACGGCGCAGAAACGACAGCGCCCCGCCAAAGGTCAATTCGTAGGAAGGCCCCCGCACATCATCGCGCGTGAATGCCATGTCGATCTGGTGTTTTGCATCTTCCAGTGCCATTCAAGCCTCCGTACCAGTCGTCAGCGGTTGCGCCCGTTCCACGAGGCGCGCAAAGAACGACGCCCCGACCGGCGCCACATCATCGTTGAAATTGTACCCCGGATGGTGCAGCCCGGCGCCCTCCCCCTGTCCGAGAAACAGATAGGCGCCCGGGCGTTTTTCGAGCATATACGCAAAATCTTCGGCACCCATTTCGCGGCCAGCATCGGCCAGAACCCGGTGTTCGCCGGATACCTCGCCCGCGACACGGGCAGCAAACGCCGCTTTTTCCGCGTCGTTGATCGTCGCGGGATATCCCACCTCGTAGTCGAGCTCGGCCGTCACGCCATAGCTTGCTGCCTGCCCCTCAACGATGGCACTCATCCGCTCCATCACCATTTTCTGCACGCCCGGATCAAAGGTGCGGACCGTACCGTTCAGATAGGCGGTTTCCGGGATCACGTTGTCGACCGTACCGGTGTGGATCTGCGTCACTGACACGACGAGATCCTCCAGCGCGTAATGGTTGCGGCTGACGATGGTCTGAAACGCCATGGCGATACCGCAGGCCGCCATGACCGGATCGCGGGTTTCATGGGGCATGGCGCCATGGCCGCCGACCCCCTTGATATGAACGTGAAACGTATCGACCGCCGCCATCAGAGGCCCCGGCGTGGTATAGAACGCGCCCTCGTCGAACCCGGGCGCGTTGTGCAGCGCATAAACCTCGCCGATGTCGAAACGATCCATGATGCCTTCCTGCACCATCACGTCGGCACCGCCGCCCGACTCTTCGGCAGGCTGAAAAATCAGCGCGACACGGCCCGCAAAATTCCGGGTCTCGGCCAGGTATTTCGCCGCTCCGAGCAGCATCGTGGTGTGCCCGTCATGCCCGCAGGCATGCATTTTCCCGGCATGGGTGCTGGCATAGTCCAACCCGGTATCCTCGGTGATCGGCAGGGCGTCGAAATCCGCACGCAAGCCAATGGTCGGCCCGGGCGTTCCGCCATTGATGATCGCGACGATGCCGGTCCGGGCAATGCCTTCGTGCAATTCATCCACGCCGAATTCGCGCAGCCTCTCGGCGATGAAGGCGGCGGTTTTCGGACAGTCGAACCCAAGTTCCGGAATAGTGTGCAGATGTCGCCGCCACGCGGTCATGTCGGCAGCGAAATCGGCGATACGGTTCACGACGGGCATTGGGCTGGACTCCTTGGTCGCGCGGTGGATGATGCATCTGACACAGGAACAAAGGCCGCCGCAATGCCCGATGACACGCTGATCCATGACCAGAATGCGGGAATCGAAAGGTTGCTGGAGATCATGCGCCGCCTGCGCGACCCGGAAACCGGCTGTCCCTGGGACATAGAGCAGGATTTCAGGACGATTGCACCCTATACGATCGAGGAAGCCTATGAGGTCGCCGACGCCATAGACCGCACCGCATGGGGCGAGTTGGAAGGTGAACTGGGCGATCTGTTGTTGCAGACGGTCTATCACACCCAGATGGGCGAAGAGGCCGGGCATTTCAGCTTTCAATCGGTAGTGCAAAGCATTTCCGACAAGATGGTGGCGCGTCATCCACATGTCTTTGGCGAGGAAAGCCGGGACAAGTCCGCCGAACAGCAGACCGCCGACTGGGAGACGATCAAGGCAACCGAACGGGCCGAAAAGGCGCAGCGCGGCGCATTGGACGGGGTAGCGGTTGGCCTGCCCTCGCTGCTGCGCGCATACAAACTGCAGAAACGCGCGGCGCGGGTCGGGTTTGACTGGCCCGATGCGTCGCATGTTCTGGACAAGATCGTCGAGGAAACCGCCGAACTGGTTGAGGCACGCGACCGGATGCATCCGGACCAGATCGAAGAGGAATTCGGCGATCTGCTGTTTGTCATCGCAAACCTTGCCCGCCACCTGAACATCGAACCCGAGGCCGCCCTGCGCCGCGCCAATGCCAAATTCGTTCGGCGCTTTGAGGGGGTCGAAGCCATGCTCGCGGCAAAGGGCAAATCACCATCCGACAGTGATCTGCGTGAAATGGATGCGCTTTGGGATGCTGTCAAGCGCGATGAGCGGGCGACGGAAATCTGAAACCGGTCATGCCGGACAGGCGATCCAGGTCCGCGCGGTACCGGGCATCAAGCACGTTCCTTTCAGCGGTCGAGAATTCCGCGACACCGCACAGGGAGCTGTCATCGGCATGGGCGACAAGAACTTCGCGCCACTGTTTCCGGCTCAGCTTTTCGCCCGCGTGATACCGGGCCTGCAGGACGCGCAGCGCCGCATCGGTCGCGCTCGGGTTCAATACCGCATCCGGTTCGCGCAATGTCGCGCTGTCCAGGCCCGAAACCAGCTGCGCCAGAAGCGTCCGGCTGGTGCCGCGGGCTTCGTAGGGCAAAACCGTCATCTGCACCGGCTTCAATGTATCGCGTATCTCGGCCACCACTTCGGGCCAACCGCGGTCCATGGACAGGAATTTCGGCACCAGTGCTTCAAACGGTTCGACCGCATTGTCCTCAGCGCGCTTGCGATAGGCCGAAACAAAAAGATCAGCATAAGACCGCACCACAAAAAGAACGTGCAACTTTGCGCCATCCAGCGCTTGCCCCAGTGTGATGAGCCTGTTCCTTGCCCCCGGATAAAACCGGCCATCGTAGAAATGCCGCATGGGACCCGGAATGTTTTCCTCGGACAGGATCAGGTCGCGATCCAATCCGGTGGTCAGACGGTCCAGTGCCGCGCGAACCTGCCCGGCAAAGGCGGGTATGCGTTTCGCGCCGTGGCGGGGGCGCGGAAGCGGCAGGCGCAGCTGGCCACCCGGCACGCCATCACGACCGGGATACGCCACGTCAAACCCGCGTGTTCCAAGCGTTTCACGGTTCTCATGCAGGCAAAGCTGAAACGAACTGGAGCCGGTCCGGTGAGCCCCGGCATGGATGAAAACCCGTTTGTTCATGTGCCGCAAAATGGGCGAAACGGCGCCCGCACGCAATCGGCTTCTGGACATTCGCCCATGGGGTTGCCACTGTCCGCGCCTGCACGGACGGGGAGCGGATCATGAGCGCGCGAAAAATCATCATTGACACCGACCCGGGACAGGATGACGCCGTCGCAATTCTGTTGGCACTGGCGAGTCCCGAGGACATCGAGGTTCTGGGCATCACCGCCGTGGCCGGCAACGTTCCCCTGGAGCTGACAGCCAAGAACGCGCGGATCGTTTGTGAACTGGCCGGACGTACGGATATCCCTGTCTTTGCCGGGTGCGACCGGCCGCTGGGCCGCAAACTGGTGACTGCGGAACACGTCCATGGCAAGACCGGGCTCAACGGGCCGGTTCTGCCGGATCCCCGCATGCCCCTGCAAAAAGAACATGCGGTCGATTTCATCGTTCGCACCTTGCGCGAACTGGATGGCGGCGCGGTTACTCTCTGCCCGCTCGGGCCGTTGACCAACATTGCCATGGCCTTTGAAAAGGCTCCGGACATCATGGAGCGCGTCGCCGGCATCGTCTTGATGGGCGGCGCCTATTTCGAAGTCGGCAATATCACTCCGGCTGCGGAGTTCAACATTTACGTTGACCCACAAGCCGCTGATATCGTTTTTAAATCTGGCGTTGATATCACAGTCATGCCACTGGACGTCACGCATAAGGCTCTGGTAACGCGCCCGCGCAACGATGCATTTCGCGCGCTGGGCAACCAGGTCGGGACCGCCGTCGCGGAAATGACGGATTTCTTTGAACGGTTCGACAAGGAAAAATACGGCAGCGACGGCGCGCCGCTGCACGACCCCTGCGTGATCGCCTATTTGATCCGGCCCGACCTGTTTTCCGGGCGGCGTGTCAATGTCGAGATAGAAACCCGTTCCGAACTGACCATGGGCATGACGGTTGCGGATTGGTGGCACGTGACCGACCGGGCGCCAAACGCGTTGTTCATGGGCGATCTGGATGCTGACGGGTTTTTTGCGCTGCTGACCGAAAGGCTGGCCCGCCTATGAGTGCCGCGCTGCACTTGGCCAAACCCGGCGATCTGGACCGTTTGACGGCCCTGGTTGGTGCGTTTCATGCCGAACAGGGTATCGACATGACGGAAGAGGCCCGCCAGCGCGGGCTCGCACCTTTGCTGGACGGCATTCCGCACGGGGCCGCCTATCTGATCGGGCCGGTCCGTGCACCTCTCGGCTACATCATCGTGACTTTTGGCTGGTCCGTCGAATTCGGCGGCATGGACGGGATCGTCGACGAAATTTATGTTCGTCCAACGGTAAGAGGTCGCGGTATCGCGCGGGAAGTACTTCTGGAGCTTCCAAAGGCGCTGGCCGGAGCCGGACTGAAGGCGCTGCATCTTGAAGTCGAACGGAGCGACGATTCCGCCATCAAGTTGTATCAGAGGGCCGGATTCCGACCACGCGAACGCTATATGTTGATGAGCAAGCTTCTCTGATACCCGCCCCGCAGAAAGGACGCAGACCGGTTTTCTTTCCCCGTGAACAGCCCACGGCCGCGATTTATCACATCGGCGACACGTTCAGGCAATCAGCCAGGGAAGGGGAAATGGCCATGGAACAAATACTGGGACAACTGATCGGCGGCGCGCTCGGCGGCATGGGAGGCGGCAAGGTCGCGCCGAATTCCAGCATGGGCGGTCTGGGCAACGCGTTGGCCGGCGCGGTCGGCGGCATCGGCGGCGGGCAGTTGCTGGGCGGGCTGATGGGCGCCGGAAGCGCTGCGGCGGCCGGCGGACTGGATATCGCGGCGCTCGCGGGAAATCTGGTCGGCGGCGGCGTTGCCGGGCTGATCGTTCAGGTCGTGGTTGGGCTGCTGGTCAAGAAGATGCGCGGCTGATCTGCGGGCGCGGGCAATTAACCCGCGCCCGACGCATCTGAAAAAGGGGCAGATGGCCCCTTTTCTCTCACTTCAGAATGGAACGTCCTGCATATTCGGCAGTCTCGCCCAGGGTTTCCTCGATGCGGATCAACTGGTTGTACTTTGCCAACCGGTCCGACCGCGCGAGGCTTCCGGTCTTGATCTGACCGCAATTGGTTGCCACGGCCAGATCGGCGATTGTCGCATCCTCGGTTTCGCCGGACCGATGGCTCATCACGTTGGTGTATCCAGCGCGGTGCGCCATATCCACCGCCTGCAGCGTTTCCGTAAGGCTGCCGATCTGGTTGACCTTGACCAGCATCGAATTGGCGCAACCGCGCCTGATCCCGTCAGCCAGACGTGCCGGGTTGGTGACGAACAAATCGTCGCCAACCAGCTGCACCTTACCACCAAGGGTATCCGTCAGGGCTTTCCATCCGTCCCAGTCGTCTTCGGACATGCCGTCCTCGATCGACAGGATGGGATAGTCGGCAACCAATGCCGACAGGTACTCTACATTCTCATCACTACTCAGGGTTTTTCCTTCACCGGCAAATACATACTTGCCATCCTTGAAGTATTCCGTAGCCGCGCAATCCAGTGCGAGATAGATGTCTTCACCGGGTTTGTAGCCGGCTTTTTCAACCGATTTCAGGACAAAGTCCAAAGCCTCGCGCGTGGACGCGATGTTGGGTGCAAAGCCACCTTCGTCGCCAATACCTGTGGACAAGCCCGCCGCAGACAATTCCTTTTTCAAGGTGTGGAACACCTCCGCCCCCATC
>CAYGNE010000042.1:0-2180 GCA_964351155.1 uncultured Rhodobacterales bacterium
AGACCTCGCAATCAACCAGCAGCGATTTGACGGTGCTGCGCAGCAGGGTCGCGTAGTGTCCGGACATCGGGGCGACAAGCAGTACCTTGCGCGCCATGATCTCGCGGCCCGGAACGGCAAAGTGGATCAGATCACCAAACGGGCGTTCCACAACGGTTTCGATGTTGACCAGGTGGTCCTGTCCGTCCTTGCAGGTAAAGGTCCGGATGCCCCAGTCAGGCTTGGCAACCATGCGCTGAAATGTCCGCTCGGTCACTTCGCCCCAGGCCGCCATCCAGCTGAGCGCCGGGTTTGGAATCATGCTGAAGATGGGGTAGGATGCCATTGCAAGCGCGGACGCGCCCATCCACTGGTTGGTATTGCGCGCCGTTTCCATCATGTCGTAGGTCAACATATAACGCATCTCGGGACTCCATCACATTCATTTCGACCCCGGCAAGGAATCGGACCATTCGTCGCTTTGCCCCCCGAAACCGGCGACGGTATTCTGCATAGCAGCGAGATTACGAGGGATTCATTAAAATGACAACTACCCAAGGCGATGTGCCCGGTCTTTCGGGGGAACACGTTGAACGGCTTACGAAAAACCTCGGAAAAATCGAAAGCCTTTCAAAACGTCTTGTCGAAGTCATGTCCAGCAGGACCGGTCATAACGCTTCCCTGAACGCCCCGAAACAGGATTTGTTTGCAAAGGCAGCAACGGCTTACTGGACCGAGGCCGTCCAGAACCCCAGCAAGATCATCGAACAGCAGGTCGAGTTCTGGGGTCAGTCGGTCAAACACTTTGCCGAAGTACAGGAATCATTCGTCGGGGGAAAACTGTCTGCGCCAGAGAATCCGGGACCCAGTGATCGTCGTTTTGCCAATCCGATGTGGGATTCCAACCCGTATTTCAACTTCATCAAGAAACAGTACCTGATCAACGCGCAGGCGATCCGCCAGGCGGTTGAGAGTGTCGAGGACATGGACGGCAAGGAAAAGCGGCGGCTGGCCTATTTCGCCAACCAGATCGTGGATATGATGGCACCGACGAATTTCCTGGCGACCAACCCGGACGCGCTTGAAAAAGCATTGGAAACCGACGGTCAGTCGCTGGTGGATGGGCTGGAGAACCTGATCGCGGATCTCGAAGCCAACAATGGTGAACTGATTGTGCGGCTGGCCGATGAGAAGGCTTTTGAACTGGGCGTAAACATCGCCACCACGCCAGGCGAGGTGATTTACCGCAACCGGATGATGGAACTGATCCAGTACAAACCAGTTACCGAAACAGTGCACGAAACCCCCCTGGTCGTGTTTCCGCCCTGGATCAACAAATACTATATTCTGGACCTGAAAGCGCAGAACAGCCTGATCAAGTGGATCACTGAGCAAGGCTATACCCTGTTTGTCGTCAGTTGGATCAATCCGGACGACACCCATGCCGACACCGGCATGGAAGATTACATCGAGGACGGCTATCTGGCCGCGATCCGCGAAGTAAAGGCCATCTGCAACGTCAAGCAAGTCAACGCAATCGGTTATTGCATCGCCGGAACGACCCTCGCGCTTACCCTGTCGCTGTTGAAACAGCGCGGCGACAAATCGATCAAATCCGCGACCTTTTTCACGGCATTGACCGACTTCAGCGATCAGGGCGAGTTCACACCGTTCCTGACCGATGATTTCATCGACGGGATCGAAGCGGAAGTCGAGGAGAAAGGGTATCTGCCCTCCTATATCATGGCCCGTACCTTCAGCTACTTGCGATCCAACGACTTGGTCTATACACCAGCGATCCGCAGCTACATGATGGGAGAGGCTCCGCCGGCATTTGACCTTCTGTATTGGAACGGGGACGGCGCGAACCTGCCTAGGAAGATGTCCAAACAGTATTTGCGCGGCCTTTGCCAGGGCAACGAGTTCACACAGGACGGGTTCGAACTTCTGGGGCACAAACTGAAGGTGTCGGATGTGGACGTGCCGCTTTGTGCAATCGCCTGCGAGACCGATCACATCGCCGCCTGGAAGGATTGTTACCGGGGTGTCCAGATGATGGGTTCCCGAAACAAGACTTTTATCGTGACCGAGTCCGGCCACATCGCAGGGATCGTGAATCCACCCAGCAAGAACAAGTATGGCCACTACACCAACGACGACCTGTCCCAGTCGCACGAGAACTGGCTGAAGAACGCAGAGCG
>CAYGNE010000042.1:2190-3371 GCA_964351155.1 uncultured Rhodobacterales bacterium
TGAAGGTCAAGGCAAACCTCAGAAATCGTTGATGAAAATATTTTTGCTGCAGTGCAGCGAAAATACTTGAAATGCCGCGCTGCAGCATGCATATTGTCTTCAGAATTCAGGACACGGGATAGTCCCGGTCGGACATCAAGGATGAAGACAATGGCTAAGACACAAGATTTCACCGCCGTCATGAAAGACATGATGGGTGCGTTCCCCGTTGACACAAAAGCAATGGAAGACGCGTTCAAAACGCAGGCAACCCTGAACGAAAAGCTGTCGGGCGTCGCTCTGGAAGCTGCCGAAAAGTCGGCTGAGATTTCCAACAAGTGGGCCAAAGACACCATCGCCAAGCTGGGCGACATGTACAAAGCCAAGGCAGAGCCGGCCGACTATGCCAAAGCCGTCACCGATTTCGCATCCGCTTCTGCCGAAGTTGCTGCTGAAAACCTGGCTGCTTACGCTGAAATCGCCAAGAAAGTGCAGATGGACACCGTCGAACTGCTGATGGCTGCTGGCAAGGACATCACCGAAGATGCAACCGCCGCCGTCAAGAAAGCCACCAACGAGGTGACTGCTGCCGCCAAGAAGGCAGCTGCCAAGTAAGGCTCACAGAACGCAGGTTTGCGCCAACTCCTCCCAACCGGCGCAACAGCGGGGGCAGGTCCTTGGACCTGCCCTTTGATTTTGGAGCTCCCGGATTCGGGGCGGCGAAAGCCAGGCGCAATTGCCCGACGGCGACGTCACCGCCAAGACAACCCGACCAGCCAGTCCTTGACCGCTGCAATAGCGGCTCTGGCCAGGTGATCGGAATGCGACAATAGCCAGACATCCCGCAATGGCAGGGGAGGTGCCACTGGTCCCGGCAACCTGCACAATCGCGGATCAGTATCCGCGACGCATCGGGGCAGGACCGACTTGCCCAGCCCGCCTGCCACCGCTTCGATGGCGGTTTCAAGGTCGGCAACTTTCAAAAAAGATTGCCGTTGTTTGGGGCCGTTCATGATGGTTCGAAGCCACCTGGCCTGTGGCAGTCCGGAATGGTCGTCGTCATACCCGATCCAGGAAAGCGACCGGCATTCCTGATCGGACAGCGGCCCGGGCCCGAAGACCGCAAATTCCAGATCGCCGATCCGACGTGCCATGGTTTGCAGTCCTCCGCCGAGAGGGCGCGCAAGGCGGATGGCCAGATC
>CAYGNE010000042.1:3471-16460 GCA_964351155.1 uncultured Rhodobacterales bacterium
AGGACAACTCTGAGATCATTCCAATCATAATCCTGCATTCCTGCAGGTTAGAGATGCGAATTCACCGTTACAACCGGCAAAATTCACGTGGCAGAATGCACGAACTGGCAAGGAGGCCCAACGATGTATTACGTCATTCTGTTTCAAGACGATCCCGACGCGGATGCGGATATCCGCAAGACGCACATGTCTCGACACCTCGAGTTTCTTGAGGCGCATTCTGGAACGATAATCTCGGCGGGACCATTGTTTGAACAGGCCGGTGGCGCCCGCGGCGGGATCTGGATCGTTTCGGCGACGTCCGGGGCGGAGGTTCTGGATCTCGTGCACGCCGATCCGTTCTGGCCGACCGGTTTGCGGAAGTCCTTTGAAATCCTGGAATGGAAGAGGGTATTTGCAGACGGGATCAGGCAGGTTGATTTCTGACGAACAGCCCCCGGGCGATGAAAATAGCTGATCGATTGCTTGGTTCGGGAACCCGGATGCGCTGTCTCCCGATCTGCAAAAGCCCTGTTGAAACTTCCGCCATGCTGGTATTCTGAACCTCCGGATAACTCTGCTGCCCAACGCGGGAGCGGTTCTCGTGGCGGCCTGTCTGGCCAGTGAACCAGAAAGCCGTCGCCTTCGGAATCTTTCGTGTGCGGCACCGGATCAGCAAGAGGATCAGACATGGCAGACATCAGCGAAGATCTCTCACGCAGCTTTGCGGCACACGCCGCCACGCCTGAACACAGGGAAATGGTAATCGTGACGCTGGCGGACGGTGCAGATGGCTCGGAATTGAGTCGTTTGGGAATGGATGTAACCGTCCAGATGCGCAACCGGCCCATCGCGATGGGGAGCATCACGGCCGCCGCCTTGCAGGCCTTGTCCAATTGGGAGGGCGTGGTGCGGATCGAGCCGGACAAGCCGGACATGCAGGCGCTGGACGACTAAAGCGTTGCGTGAAAATCCGGAGATATCACGCGACGTTTGACGGCTTGAGATCTATGGTTTCAAGCCGCGTTGCCTGGCTCGGATTCATATGAAACTCTATTCGTTCGGGTCATTCGTCCGGTTCCGGCAGCACCCCGCCTGGGGATTTGGCCAGCCTTTTATAGGCTGCCCGGTCAGCGTCATGACGCGTCCGCCACCGTGCAACACCGTCGGCGGCATCACGCGCTGCGCGGCGATGAGGTTCCAGAACGGCAAAACCCGGTTGCCGAAGCATGCGGCTGATCGGAACCGTCTGTGCCAGGATGTCGCCGCCCCGAACATGTACAACGCACGGCGCAGCGGGCAGGTGTAGCACAAGATTGACCGCATCCTCGTACCAGTCGCATTCAACCAGCCCGGCCATAACTCTTAACCCGTCCCGGCGCGGGCGGTTGATCGGTTCAGTAAACAGGAGGTTGACGCCCGGATCTGTTCGCCAGACATAGGGTAGGTGCAGCTTCACCATGTCCTGCTGATCTTCGCGGTCAAAGAAGCTCAGCCCCGGAATCGGGCCGGGACCAATCCGCTTGCGTATGTCCGGTGGAACCAGGAACTGGTTTCCGGAAAAGCCGCGCTCGTGGTCGTCGATGACGTAGAAAACCCTGTCCGGGCAACCGCCGGGAACCGGGGAACGAAAGGCGCGTGCGCCTTTTGGGACGGCATCGGGATTGCAATAGCCCCATGAAAACGGCGCAGGTATGCAAAGCCCCAATGCCGCCGCCGCCGTGAAGGGCAGGCATTGTTCACGCACGCCATATCCTTTTGGCACTGCATCGCGGGTGCGTGGACTGGCCGGGGCAGGTTGGTAGAACCGGGTGACGAGCGGTATCACTGTCACCCGGTTCTGCTGCGTTTCGCCCACCTGATCAGACCGGCGCCGTCACAGCGAATGCTCCGGTGGGTTGCCGATATAGAAGGACGACGTGTTGGCATCGACCCGGCCATTGCCGTATTTCTCCGGATCATTGTCGCCCGCATTGACTGCAAACGTATTGAGCAGCCATCGTACCTGTTTGTTGTTGGCCCCCCTGTGCGATCCCCATGCCAGCGCCGCGACACCGGAAACATGCGGGCAGGCCATCGAAGTGCCGCTCATGTAGCCGTAGCCGCCGCCGCGGGTTGTCGACAGGACCGAAACGCCAGGTGCGCAGATTTCCACCTCGGGGCCGCGGCTCGAAAAACCGGCGATGGTATCGCCGCTGTCCACGGCTGACACCGCCATGACGTGTTCGTATTTGGCGGGGTACCCCACGGTGTTGTTGCCGGGGCCGGAATTGCCGGCCGCCGCGACCAGCAGTACGCCATCGTCATAAGCGGCCGCGCACATGTCCGCGAGTGCCTGCGGGGCTCCGCCGCCGCCAAGACTCATGCTGGCGATACGTGCACCTTTCTTGTCCATGATCCAGTCTAGCCCGGCGATCAGCCAGCTCCAGTTGCCGCTACCGCTGCTGGACAGGACCTTGACCGGATAGAGATAGGCATAAGGGGCAACGCCGACCACACCGAGATCATTCATCGCGGCAGCGACGGTGCCGGCACAGTGCGTCCCGTGGCCGTGATAGTCTTCGGTGCTGCTTTCGCTGGTGACAAAGCTCTTGCCGGTTTTCAGATTGGCCACCAGATCCGGATGATCCGAATCGATGCCCGTATCGCAGATGAACACCTTGATCCCCTCGCCCTGGCTGGTTGGCCAGGCATCGGGGGCTTTCACCTGTGAAACACCGTTGGGAATGGTTTGCGCCAGCGGGTTTGGCCCGCCTTCGGCAACAAGGTTCAACGCATACATCTTGCCATCCGGTTCGACCCGCGTGACGTCCTTGTTCTTTTTCAGCTTGGCAATTTCTTCATCGGTCAACTGCGCCATAAGGATCGGGGCCGAGTACCGATTCACGTCATATCCGATGTTCTGCAGGTTCTCGCCGGATCCGACGGCGCGGCCCAACTTGGAAAAATCGTTTGAGGTCAGGAAATTCACTTCCGAATCGATCGCCGATTGCAGGATCTCCTGTTTGTCCGAAGCCTTGGACCGCTTGTCCTTGGGTTTGAACGTCACGATCACCGGATAGCGCAGTGCTTCACCTTTCTTGGTCGCCATTTCAGTCTCCTCTCAATGTGTTCTCCGCCAATAAGTTTCTCAAAATTCACAAGGTCATTTCCGTGCCAGAGCCCGCCGAAAACCCGGCAGCCTTCACGACGCGCACCATGAATTCGTGCCGCGTCCCGCACTCCCACGTGGGCAAAATAATGCACGGCGGAGTAGAGGCACCATATCAGATTTCAATCGGAAAATCACAAAATCATGCTGTTGAGCGGATAGATTGGAGAATCCTCGCCGATTTTTGGGAAAGATGACGTTCATGATGGAAGTGGTCAGGAGAGGTGTCTTGATGATCGACATCCGCCCCCCGCTCTTTCTTTTTGTTCTGCGCTCGCATAGTCTTTGCTGCAATGCATCATGTTTCGGGAGGACATACGGTGTCGGAACAGGAAAAACCCCTTCTGATAAAGAGATATGCCAGCCGGCGGCTCTATAACACCGAGACGAGCGACTATGTCACTCTCGAGGACATCGCGGGCTTCATTCGCGACGGTCGCGAAGTCCAGATCGTGGATCTGAAATCCGGCGACGACCTGACCCGCCAATACCTGTTGCAGATCATTGCGGAACACGAAAGCCGCGGTGAAAACGTGCTGCCCGTCAACGTTCTGAATGACCTGGTGCGCAGCTACATGTTGCCCGGCGGCGGTATGATGCCACAGTTTCTGCAGAGTTCGTTTGAAATGCTGCGCGAAAACCAGGCGAAGATGGTGGAAAACATGACGGCCATGAACCCGATGGCCAAGATGCCGGGTTTCGAGGCGATGAAAGCGCAACAGCAGGCCTTTCTGAAGGCCATGACCGGCGGGATCAGCGGAGCATGGTCGCGGCCCGGCAAAGAGGCGGGCGACGAGGAAACCGCCGCGTCTGGCGAGGATCTGGACGAGATCAAGAAGCAACTCGCCGATCTGCAGGACAAGCTATCGCGTCTGAAATAGGCGATAGAGCCGCTCAGGTACCATAGACCGGCATCTCACCCTTCACTTCCGCCACCGCCGCCAGCAAGATGTCGGTTATCGTGTCCAGTTCCGCGCGCGTCAGCCTGACTGGCAGTCTCACGTCGCAGGCCCGCATCAGCATGGCGCGTGTTTTCGGTAGTTCAGGCAGGTCGGGAATGAACTGCCAGTTCCAGAAAGCCCGGGCATTGTCGGCGCTTTGCCCGAATATCTGCACCTTGACGCCACGGGCCTCGGCGGCATCGGCAAAGGCGACAGCTTCGTCATCGCGCATCCCGATCAGGTTGAATTGGATGGAATCGGGTGCGCGCCGTTCCTGGGGCAGGGGGGGAGGCACGGAGATAAAGGGCGAGGCGTTCAGTCGTGCGGCCACGTGGTCATGGTTTTGCAACCCGTCACACACACGACGGGCGAGTTCCGGCAGTTGCGGGCGGATTACCGCGGCAGTCAGGTTGCTCATGCGCAGATTGTAAAGCGGCAACCGGTTTTGCCACCGGGCAAATGCCTGTTCCAGTTCGGCAGAATTCTCTCCCCTTGGGCGGTTATGCTTTTGCCAGTTGTGCTCATACGCGCCAGACATGATCACGGCCCGTGCAACGAGTTCGGCGTCATCGGTAATCAGGATGCCGCCTTCGCCGGAATTGATCATCTTGTAGGACTGAAAGGAGAAGCACCCGGCCCGGCCCAGAGTTCCGATGTTTCGCCCGTTCCATGTCGTGCCAAGCGAGTGGGCGGCATCCTCGATGACCGGAATTCCCCGTGAGTCGCAGAGCGACAAGATCGCATCCATGTCACTCGTGTGCCCGCGCATATGGCTGATGATCACGGCGCGCGCGCTGTCCAGTCTGGCCTCGAAATCCGCAATGTCGACGCGGTAGTTGTCACCCACTTCACACAGGACCGGACGGCAGCCGGCATGAATGACCGAGGAAGGAACCGCCGCAAAGGTGAACCCCGGGATCAGAACCCGGGCATCGTGCGGCAGGTTCAGAGCCTTCAGCGCGAGAAACAATGCCGCGGAACAGGATGAAACCGCCAAAGCGTATTTGCTGCCCAACAATTCGGCAAACTCGCTCTCCAGCACCGCGACGGGCGCGTTTTCCTTTGCGGTATAACGAAACAGATCGCCCGATCGCATCAGCGTATCGATGGCGTCGCGCGCCGCGGCAGGAATGGGTTCGGCGTCATGGACATTGGGAGGCTTGATCATATTTCGATTCTCTTAATTTACATTTTGCAAAACATAAAACAAAGCCGCGCGCCTGCCAATAGGCCCGGACCTTGGTCCGGGGGCTTCCGTCGCATCCTTTCGGTCTAAATACCCAGCCGGTCGCGCAGGGCGAACCAGGTCATGGCGGTGGCCAGCAGCGGCGAACGCAACAACGTTCCGCCGGGAAAGGCCGGTGCGGGAACGCTTGCCATAGCGTCAAATCCCTCGGCCTGTCCCTGAACAGCCCGCGCCATCAATTGCCCTGCATGTGTGGCGGTCCCAACCCCGTGCCCGGAATATCCGGACGCCGACAACATGTTCGGGGCCAGTCGTGCCAGGAACGGCATCCGTTTCATGGTGATGGCCAGGGTGCCGCCCCAGGCGTATTCCACCGGCACATCATCCAGGTGTGGAAAGATCTGCCGCATCGGTTTGCGGACCGTGGCCTCGATATCCGCCGGGAATCGATAGCCATAGCTCTCGCCGCCGCCGAACAACAGCCGCTTGTCGGCGCTGAGACGAAAGTAATTCACGACGAATTTGCTGTCAGCAACCGCGATATCCCTGGTCAGCACACGCGCTGCCGCATCGCCCAGTGGCCTCGTCGCGATAATGAAATTGTTGATCGGCATTACTCTTGCGGCGACCTTGCGACTTAATCCGCCGAGATATCCGTTTGCGGCCAGAATGACATGCTCGGCCACGACCCTGCCGGTGTCGGTCTGCACCGTCGCGGGCCGGCCTTCGGCAATGTGATGCACGTGGCTGTCTTCGTAAATCCGCACGCCTGCCGCTGCGGCCGCGCGGCCCAGCCCCAATGCAAAGTTCAGCGGGTGCAGGTGCGCCGCACCCATATCCAGCGTTCCGCCCTTGTACGCGGGGGACGGGCAAATGTCGTAGCAAGCCTGTGCATCCAGCAATTCGATCTGGTCATATCCGTATCGCGTCCGAAGATGTTCTGCATCGGCGTGCAGGTCATCCACTTCCTGCCGTGTGAACGCGGTATGCGCGACACCGGGTTTCAGCGCACAATCGATCTTGTGCCGGTCGATCAGGTCTTTGACCAGGGTTTTGGCATCTTCCGCCAGTTGCCACAGCTTTTTCGCATCGGCCTCGCCGATCAGCCGTTCCAGGCTCGTCTGGTCCATGCGTTGCCCGCTGCCAAGCTGTCCGCCATTGCGCCCGGATGCTCCGAACCCGATCCGGTGCGCGTCAAGCAGCACCACGTCCAGCCCGGCCTCGGCAAGATGAAGCGCTGCGGACAGGCCGGTATATCCGGCTCCCACCACACAGACATCCGCCCGCGTTTCGCCGCGCAACGCTGCGAACCGTTCCAGTGGGTTGGCGGTCGCGGCATACCAGCTTGGCGGAAATGCCCCGCGCGCGTCGTTTGAATACAACAGGTCCATTGCGTACCCCGTAGCTTTCGGGCCGGTCTTCCGGCTTCTTTCTGGTCAAAAATACCCAGATCCCGACGGAGCCTTCCCGCAGGACCGCTGGATCTATACGTTGAGCAGCAGGTGCTCGCGCTCCCAGGGCGAGATCACCTGCAGGAATTCCTCGTATTCGGCCCGCTTCACGATGCTGTAAACCCGGGCGAATTCCGAACCCAATACGTCACGAAGCACCTTGGACTCTTCGAACAGGTCCAGCGCATCACCCATGACGCGGGGAATGTCCGGCTCGCCTTCATATGCATCGCCCTTGAACTGCTTGTCGGGCCGCCGGTCTTCGATCATGCCAAGATACCCGCAGGCCAGAGAGGCGGCGATGCAGAGATACGGGTTGCAATCCATGCCAGCCAGGCGGTTTTCGACGCGCCGGGCATCGGGGCCGGACAGCGGAATGCGGATCCCCGTCGTGCGGTTGTCACGCCCCCATTCCAGGTTGATTGGTGCCGCGTGGTCGCGCGTATACCGGCGATAGCTGTTGACATAGGGTGCCATCACGGCAATTGCCGCCGGCAGATGCTGCTGAAGGCCGCCGACGAAGTGAAAGAAAGCGTCGGTTTCGCCACCTTGCGGCCCCGAAAAGATTTTAAGCCCGGTTTCGGTCTCCAGACCCGAATGATGGATGTGCATGGCGCTGCCGGGTTCCTCGGCGATCGGTTTCGCCATGAAGGTGGCGAAACAATCGTGCCGCAACGCGGCTTCGCGGATCAGCCGCTTGAAATAGAACACCTCGTCGGCCAGCTTGACCGGATCACCGTGCCGCAGGTTGATTTCCAGCTGCCCCGCGCCGCCTTCCTGGGTAATGCCATCAATCTCGAAACCCTGTGCCTCGGCAAAGTCATAGATGTCGTCGATCACCGGGCCGAATTCATCCACGGCCGTCATCGAGTAGGCCTGACGGGCGGCAGCCGGTCGTCCCGAGCGCCCCATCATGGGTTCGATCTCCTTTGCCGGGTCGATGTTGCGAGCTACCAGATAGAACTCCATCTCGGGCGCGACCACCGGTTTCCAGCCTTTGTCTTCATAGAGCTGAACCACGCGTTTCAATACGTTGCGCGGAGAATAGGGAACCGGTTTGCCTTTGCGGTCATAGGCATCGTGAATGACTTGCAGGGTCCAGTCTCCGGTCCATGGTGCCGCAGTTGCTGTCGTCATGTCAGGACGCAGGATCATGTCCTTTTCGATGAACCCGTCGTCGTCAGCTGCCTCGCCCCAGTCGCCGGTGATGGTCTGGAAAAAAATGCTGTCGGGCAGGTGAAAATACTCCTGCTTTGAGAACTTGCTGGCCGGAACCGCCTTGCCGCGGGCGATACCGGGCAGGTCCGAGACGATGCATTCCACCTCGTCAAGGCGCCGGCCCTCCAGATAGGTTTTCGCGGCTTCCGGCAGCTGGTCCATCCAGTCTTTCATCAGTCTGTCTTTCTCTTGAAAAACGCGGCCATCTCGGCAGCGATGTCCGCATTGTTGTTTGGGCCGTCCAGGTTGCTCGCTGCGGCGTCAAGCAAGGCATCCGGCACAACGCCCCGACCGCGCGTCCGGATCAATCCGTCCACAAAGGCATTGCTGAATTCCGGGTGCGGCTGGATCGTCCAGACAGTGTCACCATAAGCGAGAACCGCGTTCCGGCAAAAATCATTTGATCCCACGACGGTTGCGCCCTCGGGCAGCTCGGTAACCTGATCCTGGTGCCAGGCATTCAGAATCAGTTTGCGGTCGCCGATCCGATACTCCGTTCGACCGACCGCCCAGCCGCCGTCGAATTTCTCGACCTTTCCACCGAGGGCCTGCGCGATGATCTGGTGGCCGAAACACACCCCGATCAGTGGCAGTTCGCGCGCCACGATGTCGCGAATCAGATCCTCAAGTGGAGGAATCCAGGAATGGTTCTCGTATGTGCCGTGCTTTGATCCGGTGATCAGCCAGCCGTCGGCTGCTTCCGCACCCGACGGGAACTGACTGTCGACCACCGCGTAGTTATCAAAGTCAAATCCGTGCCCGGCCAGAACTTCCTGGAAGATACTGTCATAGTCTCCCATGGTGTCCAGCATGTTATCGGGCGCGTGGCCGGTTTGCAGGATGCCGATCTTCATTGTTCACCGAAAATTTGATCAAATTCAAGATAGCCGGAAGTTGCCCGAACGGCAAGAGGAGTCAAACGGCCTCGAGATAGCTGAGCCAATGTGCATCCGGATCGCGTTCGGCCAGGAATTTCAGTTCCTGCCGTTTGGTCAGGATCAGATTGCGTATCAATTGCGCAGGAAAGATGCGGGCGATCATCGGGTCATTCTCAAACACCGAGATCGCCTCTTCCCAGTTTTGCGCCAGTTGCGGCAGCCCTTCGAGTTCATAGGCATTTCCGGTGATCGGTTGCGGCGGTACCATTCCGTCTTCGATGCCGATCAGCGCGGCGCCCAGAACGACGGCCAGCATCAGATAGGGATTGATGTCGCCCCCGGCGACACGATGTTCAATGCGCCGCGCAGCCGGGGACCCGCCGGGGATGCGGATCGCGGCGGTGCGGTTTTCATAGGCCCAGGCCGCGTTGGTGGGCGCATGGGCACCCGGCACCAGCCTGTCATAAGAGTTCCCATGAGGCGCAAAGATCAGACTGCTGGCGGGCATGGCGGCAATGCAACCCGCGACCGCCGCCAGCAGTGTGTCACTGCCCTTGGTGCCGCCATTGTCGAACACGTTCTTGCCGGAGTCATCCAGCAGCGAAAAATGCACATGCATTCCGTTGCCCGCGTCATGGGAATAAGGTTTTGCCATAAACGTCGCGGCGCAGCCATGCTGACGCGCAACCCCTCGCACCAACGCCTTGAAAAGCCACGCATCGTCTGCGGCACGCAGGGCGCTCTGATGGTACAGGTTCACCTCGAACTGTCCCATTCCGCTTTCCGAGATCGCAGTTTCCGCCGGAATGCCCATTGCCGCACAGCCGTCATACAGATCGCTGAAAAAGCCGTCGAACGCGTCCATTTCCGCCAGCGACAACACGGCCTCGCCGTGCAGGGGACGACCGGTGACCGGATTTTTCGGCGGCGCTGGCTGATCGCCGCTGTCATCGATCAGGGTGAATTCCATTTCGGTTGCCGCCATCACTTCCCAGCCCCGAACCGAAAACCGGTCCAGAATGGAAACCAGCGCATGGCGCGGATCGCCGGAGAACGGTGCGCCCTTGTCCGTGTACATCGCCATCGGAACCAGCGCAGAGGGTTTTGCCAGCCATGGCATGGGTACCGGCCCGCGATCCGTCGGACGCAGGATGCCATCTGCATCACCGCTCTCGAAGACCAGCGGGCTGCCTTCGATGTCCTTTCCCCAAAGATCGACATTGAGCGTCGACAAGGGCATTCGCACCGAACCGTCGTCCAGTTTTTCAGCCAGGGATGCGGGAACGCGCTTGCCGCGCATCTGGCCGTTCAGGTCGCAAGCCGCGATACGAAAGGTCGGAAAGGCGCGAAGGTCCATTTTGCTGTCCCATTTACTGTTTCATGAGTGCTCGGTTCGGGTTCTACCGAAAGAAACGAGGGCTGTCATGTAAATTTGATCAAATTATTGACGCGGGCAAGCGCGACCTGCTGCCCGCACGGGAACGGTCAGGCGCCACCCGACGCTTGCGGTTGTTCAATGAACCACAATTTCGCCCTGTTTCCGCCCTGATGGCTTCCCAATCCTTTACGAAAGATTGATTTGTTGCCGGTGAGGACACAAACACGATCTTTCCCTCGGATCGGTTCTCACCGGATGCAAAAAAGCGCCGTCAGAGCGTAAGAGGCAGGTCGAGCAACCAAAAAGGTGACTTGTTAAAGGATCGCTGAATGAAAAACGGACAAAACGGTGCGCAAGGACAGACCGCGGGCAGGATGGGCGGCAAGGCCGCCCACGCCGCGGACCCGGACATGTTGTCAATCGATCTCGTCCGGAAGGTCATGGAAAAATCCGGCCTCCAGTCAGAGTCCGGCAGCGAGGAAAATCGCCAGCGGCGGAAATCGACCCGGGATCGGCTCGCAGAAGCGCGAAAGCACCGCATTTCCGTGCAGGCGGAAAAGGCGGCCAAGCCAGCCAAACCCGGCGGGTGGATGCAAAATATGATCACACGCGTCGTGTCCTACCGTCCCGCGGGAAACGGCCTGGACAAGCAACGTCAGGATCCGTTTGACCGGCTGGCCGCACAGACCAGGGAAAGCTGACCTGGATGACCGCCGATAGTCTTCGGGATTTATTCAGCGTATGAGATTGGGGCGAAACCGCATCCGTATCCGGCGTTCCGCCGGCAGGTGGCGGTTGAGGTGTTTGCCGACCAGTCCGAACACCGACACGATAACCAGCGTGAACAGGATGAAATAGCCTGCCAGAATCGGGTAGGGGACAAACGGGTTGAACGTCTTGTCTGCAAAATAGCTGGCGTAATAAAGCGCATCGCCGCGCTGTTGCCAGGCTGGAAAGCCGGAAAAGAACACCAGTGTCGTTGCGTGAAACAGAAATATCGCTTCGTTTGTATAGGCGGGCCACGCCAGGCGCAGCATCGTCGGCCAGATGATCCGCCGAAACCTCGGCCATCCCGACATGCCATAGGCGTCGGCCGCTTCGATATCTCCCTTGGGGATTGACCGCAAAGCGCCGTAAAAAATCTCTCCGGTATAGGCCGCCGTGTTCAGGAACAGCACGATCAAAGCCCCCAACCAGGCGGCAGTGAACGGGCTGAAAAACGGGTTCACGCTTTTGAGGCTGAGAAACATGAAGTAGGCAAAGAAAAACTGGATGAAGAGTGGTGAACCACGGAACACGAATATGAACCATTCGGCCGGTTTGCGCAGCCATGGGTTGGGTGACCCTTTTGCCACGGCCAACGCGGTGGCCAGGAAAAAGCCGATCAAAAGAGCCAGAATGCCAAAGTAGACATTCCAGATCATTCCGGAGCCGATCAGGGTCATCTGCTCGCACAGGGTAAACCCTTCGCGCGGGAGCAGCCGTTCGCCGATACCGACCGAACGAAGCGCGTAGTTCTGGATTGTCTGCAGGCAACTCATCGCACCGCCGCCTTTCTGAGCGCTTCCCCTCCGGCAGTCGCCTGACCATGGGTGAGCCTGACCATCAGGCGCTCCAGAACGACTTCGGACACCCGTGTAAACCCAAGATAGAAGATCAGCAGGAAAAGGAAGTACCACATGCGCCAGTCGCCATGGGGGTAGCTGGTGAATTTGCTGGTCTTGGTTCCGCCCAGTTCGCGGGCCCAATAGACGATATCCTCGATCCCCAGAAGAAACAGCAGCGGCGTGGCCTTGATCAGCACCATCCAGAGGTTCGACAACCCGGGCAGGGCGTAGACCCACATTTGCGGTACGAGAATTCGCCAGAAAGTCTGGCGGTGCGACATTCCATAGGCTTCGGCGGTTTCAAGCTGTGCATTTGGCACCGCGCGCATGCCGCCAAAAAGAACGTTGGCCGCAAATGCCCCGAAGACAATGGAAAAGGTGATGATCGCGAGGAAAAACCCATAGGTTTCGTGGATGTATTGTGGCGCCGTGCTGAGCGGCAGCTTGGCGGCCGTGCAGACCACGAAATCCGAACCTTGCCGTATCGGTTGGTCCCAGTCCGGGCACAGCACGCGGTGGCGCATGTATTCAAAGACCTGATCCAGTGCGATGACGAAGAACAGGAAAAACGCGATATCGGGCACTCCCCGGACAAGGGCGATGTAAACCTTGCCAAGCAGGCTGAGCGGCGCAAATCGCGACCGCGCGGCCATGGCTCCGAGAAATCCGAACCCCAGCGCGACCGGCGCTGTGATGGCCAGCAACAACAGCACCTTCAAAAAGGCGATATAGAACGACATGTGCACGCCCGTGGTCAGGTAGCAGGAAAACCACCGCAGTGTGCCAAGCGTTTCGGGATCAGAGCAGAAGGAAAACATATGTGAATTTGCCACTACGGCCCGGGCCGGAATGGCGGCCGTTGTCAGGAAAGGCGAGCAGGCCCGCCATTTCTGGCGGGCCTGTGATCAACGCCCTAGTAGGTGGCGGTCTCTTCGCCGAACCACTTTTTCAGGAGTTCGTTGAGTGAACCGTCTTCCTTCATCGAGGTGATGGCCGCGTCGAACTTGGCGCGGCGAGATTGGTTCTGTGACACGATCACGTCTCCCCGTTGGGGTCGATCTGATCGCGCCTACTCGAACCAGCTACCAGCCTCGCTCCGCCGCGCGGCGTGCGGGCCTGTTTGGGCACGCTTGAGAGGTCCCGGCCTGGCGGTCCGGGACTGCCGAACCCTATAGCCCCGAACGGGTCCCGGTCGTAAGC
>CAYGNE010000042.1:16470-22488 GCA_964351155.1 uncultured Rhodobacterales bacterium
TTCGCCGTCGCTTTCACGCAGGCCCAATCCGATGCCACCGCCGAGCGGGACTTCGGGTCCGACAAACATCAGCTCGCCACCAGACTCATCGACGAGCGGCGCAAGATAGTCCCGGTCAGCAAAAACCGCGTCGGCTTCACCGTTGCGCACGGCGGCCACGGTTTCTTCCGGGGTTGCAAATTCAACCAGCGTTGCGCCACTTTCGGCGATATAGCCGGCCTGGATGGTTGCGGTCTGAGCTGCGACAACGGCCGACGCCACGTCCAGGCCTTCTGCAGTGGCCACATAGGCAGAGGCAGTCGGCGGGAAGTAATCCTGTGTGAAATCGATCACCTCATCGCGCTCGTCAGTGATGCTCATCCCGGCCATGATGGTATCGTAGTTGCCGGAAACCAGGTTCGGAATGATCGAGTCCCAGTCATTCTTGACCCATTCACAGGTCAGTTCGGCGCGCTTGCACAGTTCGTCGCCAAGCTCGCGCTCGAAACCGTCGACTTCGCCGGCATCGTTGATGAAGTTGTACGGAGGATAGGCGCCTTCGGTGCCCATGCGGATGGTCTTGTCTTGTGCCAGAGCCATTCCGGCGCTCAGTGCGAGCGCGGCTGCGCCCAGGATCAGTTTTTTCATGAGATAACTCCCTTGGTTTTTTTGTTTTTACGCGGCGTGGGTTGCCGACAGGAACCCGCGCAGACGTTCCGATTTGGGCGCGCCAAACAGCGTATCCGGCGGTCCCTGTTCTTCGATCAGGCCTTGATGCAGGAACACTACGTGATCGCTGACATCATGGGCCAGTTTCATGTCATGTGTTACGATCAGCATGGTGCGCCCCTCGGTCGCCAGGTCCTTGATGACTTTGACAACTTCCTGTTCAAGCTCGGGGTCCAGAGCGCTGGTCGGCTCGTCAAACAGCAGCGCTTCGGGCTCCATGCACAACGCCCGGGCAATTGCCGCGCGTTGCTGCTGTCCGCCCGACAGTTGCGCCGGGTAGACGTCGCATTTGTCGCCGATGCCGACTTTGTCCAGGTAATTGCGTGCGGATGTCTCCACTTCGCTCTGGTCGCGCCCCAACACGGTGAGTGGCGCTTCCATCACGTTCTGCAGGATCGTCATGTGCGCCCACAGGTTAAACTGCTGAAAGACCATGGACAGGTTCGTTCGTATGCGCAGAACCTGCTTGGCGTCTGCGGGTCGTCGGGCGTGTCCGGACCCTTTCCAGTGAACCGGTTCGCCCTTGAACAGAATGTCGCCCTGTTGGCTGTCCTCAAGCAGGTTGGCACAGCGTAGGAGCGTTGACTTGCCGGACCCGGAAGACCCGATCAGGGATACCACGTCGCCCCGGCTGGCATGGATGTCGACCCCTTTGAGCACTTCAAGCGCACCATAGCTTTTGTGCAGGTTGGTAATCTCTATGACAGCAGGGTTCTCTTGCACGTTCAATCCGTGTTTCGGGCGGTTTCAATGCGGTAATAGGAATGAATTTTTGACGCAATGCAACGTCCAAAACGGGTAAAACAGCGCCCGATCCCCCGAATTGACCACAGGTAAAGTCGCATTTGTCAGGCGGTGGGCGGGGTGGGCACCGACAGATAGTCCTTTTTGGGGATCCCGACGAACCCCGCAAGGTGAAGCGCGACACGGTCCCTTTTGTTGAGGTCGAGTATCGCGGCGCGCACCGCCTTGGCGATTGTCTCGGGATCGTTGCCGCGCGCGGTCACATAGGGCAGTCCCGGGGTCGGCCTTGTCCGGTTGAGTTCCCGGAGTGCCCCGACAACGGTGTCATGCTCGCATAACAAGTTCCAGGTCACCGCATCCACACCGGCCAGGTCCGCGCGCCCTTCGGCCACCGCAAGGGCCGAGGCAGCGTGCGACCCGGTCTTGATAACGTCGCTGAACTCAACCCCAAGTGCGTTCAGATGGGTCATCGGTCCGGCCCAGCCCGATTGTGACAGAAGTTCATTACAGGCAAACACACCGCCGGAAAAATCCTGTTCGGTGTGCCCTACGGCGTTTGCCCGCACGATCAGAACCGAATTGTAGTATCCGGGCGGGCAACCGGGCAGAGCATAGTCGGGCGTACCGACAAGGTTGACGATTTCATGTAAACGACTGCGAAAAGGCAGACCGCACGTCTGTGCCAGAACAAGATCGGGTGCCTGCCAGATGTCCCAGGGATCGGCGTCGCGGGTCAGATTCTGCGGGCCAAAGCCAAGATGCGCGCGGATGCGTGACCAGAAACGGTCATTTGCGGGTTGGATTGCGGGCATGTCGTACATGCCCAACATGGCGATCACAGGCGGGCGGCTTTCTGACGGGCCTTGGCGCCATCCACATCGCTGACGCCCAGCAGGTTGGTGACCAGACGCAGCAGCGCGTCTTCTTCCTTGGCCCGCTCGCCATCCGCCAGAACGACGGTCCAGAGCGATTGCACGACCGCCCTGCGGTCTTCGTAGGGGACGGCATCCTTGATCGCGCGGGTAAAGCGTACCGTGTCGGGCGCTTCGGTTTCGAGCACTTCGGCCTCTCCCCGCAGTTCGGCGGTTTCGAACGGCGACAACCCGTACCGGTCCGCAATGATCCGGTCGATCCGGCGGATCTCTGCCGTTGCGTATACCCCGTCAGAGCGGGCGACCCGCACCAGCAACGCCGTCAGGGCAAGCCGCGCATCCTCGTCGTCGAGCGGTGTGGGTTCCGGCTGTGTCAGCCGCTTCAGAAAATCACCAAACATGACATCGATATAAGCCCCCATGGCAGCGAGGCCAACCACAACGTTTCGACGTGAACTGAAGAATCCGGTGCCGCCACATTTCGGTCGCCACCCGCCCGCATAAGGCAATCCTGCAAAAGACATCGCAAATCGTCCGTCTGCATGTCATTCCGCCGCCCCTGCATTCAACGGCGAATCCGACGTCGCTGCGTGGCGGTATGGGACAAGCAAACCCAAGCCGTTCTCAGGAAAAAGCGGGTCTTGACCTTTCGACTTTTTCGCGCGCGGCCTTGCTCTCCAGAAAGCTCAGACCCATTGCCTTGCGGGCGGTTTCCAGAACGCGCAGTTCGTCGTCTTTCGGGTCGCCATCTGCAAGAACAACTTCCCAAAGCGCATCCAGCGCGGCCAGCCGGTCCTGCAGCCCGGTGGTTTCCCGGATCAGTTTCGCAAATGTGTCGGTTTCGGGGGCGGCGGCGTGCAGCTTCTCGCAAGTGGCGCGGATTTTTGCCGCTTCTATCGCGTTGTGCTGAAACAGCCGGGCCAGAATGCGGTCGATCAGGCTTATTTCCTCGACCTGATAGCTCTTATCGGACATCGCGACACGCACCAGCAAGGCACCCAGAGCCAGTTCGGCATCGGGATCCGGTAATGCCTCGGTGTTGTCAGCGCGAAACGCGGCAAACAGCTTGCTCAACATGCGTAAATAATATCCCTGTTGGACGGTTTCGCCAAGAGTTCCTATCCGTCATAGCCCTCGATGATCACGAGATCGCCGACCGAAACCGGATCCCGGATGTCCTTTGCGGCCTGATAGAGGGCACTGTCGTAGCAAGCCAGAGCATCCTCGTAGCTGGGAAACTCTATGACCACGGTTCGCGCGCGCGTAGTGCCCTCGCGAATCTCATGCTGTCCGCCGCGTACCAGGAACTTGGCACCGTATTCTGCAAAGGGCGCTGCATTTGCAGCGATGTAGTTCTTGTAGCGTTCCATGTCGCTGACGTCGACATGTGCGACCCAGTATCCCTTTGCCATAAGATTTCCTTTCGGCGGATTTTCCCGAAAGGTGCCCCAGTTTGAATGTGTTCGCAATGTATCTTGGACGATCCGGCCGGGTTTCATCCAAGCGCACGCAGAAACAACCCACCGGACACCAGAACAACGGCCAGACCGGCGGTGATTTCGATGGCCGGCAGCAGCCGCGCTGCCAGCGAGCTTTCCGCCACCGATCCGAGCAGGCCGCCGCGCAACCCGGCAGCACCAAGACCGACCGCGATCGTGACCGTTGCGGTTCCCAACGCCATGGCAAATGCCCCGGCGACTCCCGCGGCACCGATTCCCATCTGCCAGGTGATGAGCAGAACAAACAGAGCCCCTGTGCAGGGACGGATTGCGATGGCACCGATCAGGGCAAGTGTTTCTTGCAGGGTCCGCGCCTCGGCGACTTCATGGACGGTCGGGCCGTGCCGGTGACCGCACCCACAATCGTGATCGTGCTGATGCCCGTCATGGGACCCGTCCGATACGCCGGTTGCCAGAGTGCGCCGCGCACCCCGCCAGACCAACCAGCAACCGACCAGGGCGATAGCTGCGTAGGACGCAGGAGCCATCACCCTTTCGGTGACACCGATCAGGTGCTCTCTGCCCAGCGACAAGACGAATACGCCGGCATAGACCAGCGCCACGGCCGTCACCGCCTGACCAAGCGACGCGGCCAGCCCGATGCCCGCCAATCGCAACATTGGGACGCGGCGACCCAGCCCATAGCCACCGATCAGGACCTTGCCGTGACCGGGGCCGACAGCGTGAAAGAATCCGTATGCAAAACAGGCAGACAGGAGCAGAACAAGGGCACCCGCTTCGCCGCCCCGAAGACCACGCAATGTGCGCGCGATGCGATTCTGGAATTCGCGTTGTTCCAGTGCTGCCCAGGCGGCAATCTGGTCAAACCCTCCGCTCAGCCACAACCATAACAATCCCACCAGCGTCGCGGTCACCGCGACGGTCAGGAGGCGGGGCATGAAACGCGGATCTCGGTTGCGAAACGGGCACCGACAAGAGGGATATCATTTTCCTCGAGATCGGCATCTGCCTGGATCGTCAGCAACATCTGCTGCATCTGGGCCAGTTCCCCATCCACATCCGGCGCGATCTGTTCCAGCATGCAGGCTTCGCCACCGGTCAGTGTGACCGGCATTCTGACCTCGTAGGCGGTATAGTAGGTTTCGTCATACGGTCTGAGCGATAGCACCTGTCCCGCCAGCACCGGCCTGGCCGCGATGCTGCGCAGGTGAGTCGTGATGATACGGCCATTCTTCAATTCGGCCGTCACCTCCTTGGGTCGGGACAGTTCCACCGGCTTGCCATGCAGCGTGACGTCCAGATCACCGTTGAAGCCGTCCACCCATTGCATGTCAAAACCGGTCAGCCGCGCGGTTTCCTCACCGGTAAGCTGGCCATCAAAGTCCTGATCAAGCTTGAGATCCTCGGTGATAAGCAACGAGTAATAGTCGTCGTATGCCCAGGTGACGCGGACATGGGTCAGGGCTCCGGTGTCGTCCATGATGATGTCGAACCCGGCGTCGACAAAAATATGCGGGTGTGCCGTTGCGGAAAACGGCGACAAACAAAGCAGAACGGCGAGACTGCGGATCATGCGCGGCAATTTAGTGCGCCGGGGTTCATCAGGCAATCGGCGAATTCGGGTCCGCGGAGTTCCGCTTCAGACCAGCCGCGAGGTGTCCTTGGCCGCACGCACGAAATCGGCAAAAAGCGGGTGCGGTGCAAAGGGTTTGGATTTCAGTTCAGGATGAAACTGAACGCCGATGAACCACGGATGATCTGCCCATTCCACGATTTCCGGCAACCGCCCGTCCGGCGACATCCCAGAGAATTTCAACCCGACGGCCTCCAGCTTCTCGCGGTACTTTATGTCCACCTCATATCGGTGACGATGGCGCTCTTCGATGTGGGTCGAACCGTAGATCTCGGCAACGCGCGACCCTTCGGCGAGGGTTGCGTCATACGCCCCCAGCCGCATGGTTCCACCCTTGTCGTCGCCCACGTCGCGTTCCACCTTGTGGTTGCCCTGCACCCATTCCTTGAGATGATAAACCACCGGTTCAAAACGCTTCTTGCCGGCTTCGTGGTCAAACTCCTCGGACCCCGCGGTTTTGAGCCCCGCGACGTTGCGCGCCGCTTCGATCACCGCCATCTGCATGCCAAGACAAATGCCCAGATAGGGAACCTTTCGGGTCCTGGCGAATTGCGCCGCCTTGATCTTGCCCTCGGTGCCACGTTCGCCAAATCCCCCAGGT
>CAYGNE010000043.1:0-18065 GCA_964351155.1 uncultured Rhodobacterales bacterium
GGTCATGCAGACTATTCCGCCCACCTATCTGCGCGCTGCCAAATCGCTGGGCGCCACCAACTGGACGGCATTCTGGCGCGTATACTTCCCACAATCCGTTCCTGGTATCGGTGCCGGGTCGATCCTCGTTTTCATCCTTTCGATCGGCTACTATATCACGCCTGAAATCGTCGGCGGTAACACAGGCACGTTCATCTCGAACCGGATCGCCTATCACATCTCAAGTTCGCTGAACTGGGGTCTCGCGGCGGCTCTTGGCTCTATCCTGCTCGCGGTGGTTCTGCTTCTGTATTACGCCTACGACAAGATCGTCGGCATCGACAACGTCAAGCTGGGGGGCTGAGATCATGGCCGCACTTACACCCATTTCCCGCACCCCGGTATCGTTCTACGTTCCTGTCGTTGCCGCTGCTGGCGCTTTTGCCGGTCTGCTGGTCGGCACGGCGCATAACAGCTCCATGCTCGGTGTTGTCTTAGGGGCAGCCATCATGGCGATCATCGCATACGTAGTGACCAACTGGATCAACAACGAGCGTGTCGCGCGTTGGGGCATCCTGCTGATCATGCTTGTCGCCGGATTTGCACTTGGCGGGCTGCCTGGTTTGGTTATCGGCGCGCTTTTCGGCTGGTTCTACGGCTGGTTCATCTTTTGGCTTTTCGAAGGCCGGTACCGTGCCAAGCTGGAGCCTTACCTGACTCCGGGGCAGGTTCTGTGGCACTTTACCTTCAGAGTCATTTGCGGCGCCATCTTCGTATTTCTGATAACCCCGATTCTGGTGGTCATGCCGCTCAGTTTCAACGCCGAGGATTTCTTTACATTCACCCCGGAAATGCTGCGCTTTGACCCAGAGGGGTATTCGCTCAAGCATTACAAGGATTTCCTGACAAATTCAGATTGGCAGAACGCGCTGCGGAATTCAGTCATGATCGCGCCGGCCGCGACAATCCTGTCGGTCAGCTTTGGCACCCTTGCCGCCATCGGCCTCAGCCAGCCGCATGTTCCGTTTCGCCGGGCGATCATGGCAACTCTGATTTCTCCGATGATCGTCCCGCTGATCATCTCTGCTGCCGGGATGTACTTCTTTTATTCGCGGATCGGGCTTCAGGGCACATATATCGGGGTCGTCCTGGCACATGCCGCTCTGGGCATTCCCTTTGTCATCATCACAGTCACGGCAACGCTGGTTGGCTTTGACCGCTCACTGACGCGGGCCGCTGCGAATATGGGGGCCGATCCGGTCACAACGTTCTTTCGGGTCCAAATGCCTCTGATCCTGCCTGGCGTGATTTCCGGCGCTCTGTTCGCCTTCATCACCTCGTTTGACGAGGTTGTTGTTGTCCTTTTCGTCGGCTCCGCAGGCCAGAAAACACTGCCATGGCAGATGTTCACAGGTTTGCGCGAACAGATCAGCCCGACGATCCTGGCGGTTGCCACAATTCTGGTTGTTGTCTCGATCGGGTTGCTGACCGTCGTCGAACTGCTGCGCCGCCGTTCTGAACGCCTGCGCGGAATGAGCCCAAGCTAAGAACAGCCGCTTTGGCAATCACGCCTGAGAGACGTAAAGATAAACCATCGTGGCTGTCGACTTGTGGAGCCGGTTGCGGCAGGCATTCGCCAAACCTGGATCAATCGCCATCCGCCACCCCCTCGGCCCGCGCCCTTGCCCGACGGGCCCGGTAGCTGGGCAGGACAACCAGGATCACGGCAACTACCAATAATCCCAGAGTCATTGGACGTTCCCAGATAAACGCCACCCCGTCATAGAGTTGCATCGAGCGGGCAAAGTTGTCTTCCAGCATACCGCCCAGGATAAAGCCGATGAGAAGCGGCGCCAAAGGATAATCAGCGAAGCGCAACGCCGTTGCACAAATGCCAAAGCCAACGAGCAACAGCAGCTCTGTTGCGTTGTTTTGGCCGATATAGGCTCCCATCAGCGTGAAAAACAGGATGAACGGGATCAGGTAGTTTCTCGGGACAGACAGAACTTTTGCAATATAAGGGATCAACGGCAAATTCAGGATCAACAGGATCAGATTGCCGATATACATCGAGATGATGACCGCCCAGAAAATCTGCGGCTCGTCGATCATGAGACGAGGGCCCGGTGTCACGTTCAGGGCAATAAGCGCGCCCAGCAGTATCGCTGTTGTACCGGAACCCGGGATACCCAGCGTCAACAGGGGAACGAACGAACCCGTGCAGGCGGCGTTGTTGGCTGTCTCGGGCGCGGCCAACCCCTTGATCGACCCCTTGCCAAATTCGTCCTGTTCTTCCTTGGTCGCAATGTTGCGCTCGACCGCGTAACCAAGAAAGCTCGCAATAGTTGCCCCTGCCCCCGGCAGAACACCAATAAAGAACCCCTGCACGGATTGGCGCCCAATCACCGGTGCAATCGACCCCGCCTCTTGTCTTGAAATGCGAAGATCCTTGATCTCACCTCCAGTATCCGCATTCGAGCGTGCCGGGTTCAGAACCAGGAACAACGCCTCTGGCAATGCGAACATGGCCATTGCCAGCGTGATGAACCCGAACCCGGACTGAAGATCCATCAAACCCATGGTAAAGCGCGGCATGTTGAACAATGCGCCTTCGCCCACGGTCGCCAGGATCAGGCCCAGTACGGTCATCATCAGCGCTTTGGCGACCTGTCCGGTGCCGGCAAAGGCCGCGATCGCCGACAGACCGACGACCATCAGGGCAAAGTACTCTGCCGAATGGAACAGCAAGGCAACCGATGACAATGCAGGCGCAAAGACCATCAACAGGATGGCGCCGATTGTCCCGCCGCAAAAACTGGCGATGGCTGCGATGGTCAGGGCCTTTCCGGCCTTGCCCTGCTGGGCCATAGGATAACCATCAAAGCTGCTGGCGACGGTACCGGCCACCCCCGGGGCATTCAGCAGGATGGACGACGTGGAGCCGCCGAAAATCGCCCCATAGTACACCCCTGCCAGCAGGATCAGAGCCGCCGAAGGATCACCCATGGATATGGCCACCGGAATCATGATTGCGATGATCGACATGGGTCCCAGCCCAGGCAACATCCCGATGAATGTGCCGATGAGGCAACCGCCGATCACCATCAACAGGTTCTGGATGGAGAACGCGGTCTGCAGGCCGATCAGAAGTCCTTCGAGCATGTCAGCCCCCCATGAAACCGGGTAATGGGCGCAGGTAAATGCCCAGCACCTGTTGTACGAGATACCAGACGATCAGCGTTGCGCTCGCCGCCACCGGGATCATCACGTGCCATTTCCTGTCTCCCAGAATGACCGACCCCAGGATCAGGAAGCCAGCGGTTGACAGTATGAAACCAAGCGGTCGCAGGCAGAGCGCATATGCGACCATCAGACCGAGCAGCATCAGTGCCTGCCCAAGATGATAATCACCCAGACGGCGGTAATCGATGTCACCGGCTTTCTTCTCGCCCTTTTCGAGCCCCAGGAGAATGATCATCGATGCGAGGATACCGAGCAACGAAAGCACTTTGGGAAATGTACTCGGCCAAATCGGGTTGCGCCGCATGAACGGAGCGAGCGCGCCGTCCATCGTGAACCATGCCGCATACCCGTATGTCAGGCATATACCGAGCAATATCAGCGCTATCCAGCGATCAAGTGCCATCGTTCCCTCCCTGAAAACTGGCAGAGCGGGTATGCCGCTCTGCCAATCAGGACTACAAGAAGCCCAACTTCTTCATCAGATCGCCGATGACCTGCTCCTGCTGCTCAAGGAAAGCTTTGAAGTCATCGCCGGAATTGTGGATGTTAACCCATCCGTTGCGCGCGCGGACCTCTTCCCACTCAGGCGTTTCGTACATCTTTGCCAATACATCCTGGTACATCGCCAGTTTCTCATCAGGCAGTCCCGGGGCCGCAAAGAAACCACGCCAGTTGACAAATGATGTGTCGATACCCTGCTCCTGCATCGTCGGGGCATCCGGTGCGGCGTCAACGCGTTCATCGGACGTGACGCCGATGATCTTGACTTCACCCGCATTCGCCAGATCGACGGCTTCGGAGAAACCTGTCGATAGGGCCGCGATTTCACCCGAGAGAAGCGCAGCCATCGCTTTGCCGCCAGCGTCATAAGGGATGTATTTGACCGCAAGCGCGTCCTTGCCGGCGGCCTCCATCACCATGGCGGCTACAAGATGATCCATGCCGCCGGGAACCGAACCACCACCAATCGCGGTGCCGCCCGGGTCCGCGTCGAAGGCCGCCATGAGGTCAGCCATCGAATTGATCGGGCTGTCCTTTCCCACAACAATCGCGGCGTAGTCGCCGATTGTGCCAGCAACCAGAGTCAGATCGCGGAAATTATGCGGGAACACGCCGGTCAATGACCGGATTACGATCGGCGTCGAATTGACCATCAACGTGCCATGGCTGCTTTCGGCGTTTTCGATCAGATAGCCAATCGCCTTGCCACCGCCGCCCCCGGACATGTTCTCGTAAGACGCGTTTCCGACCAGACCCGCCTTGGTCAGTGCTTCACCGGTGCCGCGCGCTGTTCCGTCCCAGCCACCTCCGGCGCCTCCGGGGATCAGAAAGTGAAGGTCTTCCAGCACCTGCTCCCCTGCCGAAACCGCGGTGCCCGCCATTCCCAGTAAAGCAACGGCACCGGCCACAAGCGTCCGGCGACCAAGTTCGATTGATTTCATAGTAACCTCCCATTTGACAACTTGCCGCTGTGCGGCACAGTTGAGTTAACCCAACACGTCAACCTGACACAAACCTGTCACGAAGGAAGGATCGAGCCAAAAAGTATGAAATTTCTGCTGATCGAGGACAACAGGGATCTGGCGCAAGCGGTTTTGACCCGCATGCAGTTGGATGGTCATGTCATTGATCACGCAGAGACAATTTTCGATGCCATCGCATTCTCGGAAGCCGGGGACTACGATCTCATCCTGCTGGACATCATGTTGCCGGACGGCGACGGAAGAGATTTCCTGACCCGCCATCGCGCAAACAAGAACGACACTCCGGTCATTGTTCTGACCGCCCGGTCCCAGGTTTCAGACAGAATCAGCATGCTGGATCTGGGCGCGGATGACTATGTGACCAAGCCTTTTGACCATGCCGAATTACAGGCCCGGTGCCGGGCCGTCCTGCGTCGCAAGGCCGGATCGGCGCAAACCGTCACGCGGATCGGAGATGTGGAGTTCGATCCGGTGGCCGGGCACATGCGTGTCGCGGGTAGGGTCAAAGACCTGCGAAACCGCGAATTGCGGCTGCTGGAACTTCTGATCAACTCTCCGGGACAGATTTTTTCGAAGCAGAAGTTGTTTGACCGCCTGTTTTCCTATGACGACGACGTGTCCGAAAACGCAATCGAGGTCTATATTGCCCGGCTGCGCCGACATCTCGAACGGTCCAGTGTAAGGATCACGACCCATCGCGGCTTGGGGTACCGGCTGGATCATGAGTGAAAAGATCCAGGTATCCGGTTCCCTAAGGGCTCGTTTGACGGCAACTCTCATCGGTGGCGCGGCCGCGTTGACCCTGTTGCTTTTCCTTGTCGTCCGGTCGTTTGCCATCCAGATCGCCCAGCAGAGTCAGGACAATATCCTCGGTGCCTCCGCCACATCCATTCTCGACGCCGCCGTTCTCCGCGAAGGTGGGATCGAGTTGGATTTTCCATATGCATCGTTTTCCATGCTGAACACTGTATCCGACGATCGGGTGTTCTATGCGATCTACCAGGATCAGACCCTGCTTTCCGGATATGACGGACTGCAGAGTCCGCCGATGGAAACAGGAGCGCGTACGGTCTACGCGACAACCACTTTCGCGGATGTGCCGGTGCGTCAGGTGACATCTTCGCGGATGCTGGTTGGCGCTGGCCTGCGGACCATGCTGACAGTGACGGTTGCTCAGACACAGGACAGCCTGTCAGGCACCTTGAACAGCATTTCCCGCAATGCGGCGGTGTTCGGAGGCAGCTTTTTCCTGTTGGCCGTGCTGTTGTCGTTCTGGGCGACATCAACCACCATCGGCCCAATGCGCCGGTTGGCCAGTTCAGTCGGTCGGCGCGGGCCGCAGGATCTGAGCCCCGTGGTAAAACCAGTGCCATCGGAAATGGCGCCCCTGGTATCCTCGCTGAACAATCTCATGGGGAGACTGGATCAATCGCTGACCCAATCCGAGGATTTCATAGCCGAGGCCGCGCATCGCGTACGCACACCTCTGGCGACCGTGCGCTCTCATGCCGAAACCACGTTGCAACGGGTCCATAGCGAGGAAAACAGGCTTGCCCTCAAATCCATGATCCGCGCCATCGACGAAAGCTCCCGCGCAGCCGGACAACTATTGGACCACGCGATGATCACATTCCGGGCGGACCATCTCGAAAGGCAGGAACTGGATCTCGTTGAACTGGTAGGGGAGACCGTGACCAGGATGACGCCCCTAGCCGAGCTCAAGGATGTAAGCCTGGAACTGACCAGCGATCACTCGGTCATCGTCGATGGTGATCCGATCCTGCTGCAGAACGCCATCCGCAATCTCGTGGATAATGCGCTGAAGTATTCTCCAAGCGAGGGTGTGATTGCCCTTGACGTCAGAGCACTCCCCGCGCCAACGCTGGTCGTCCGTGATCAGGGCCTCGGCTTCCCGACCGAGGAAATGGAAAACCTGTCCGGGCGGTTCACCCGGGGCAGCAATGCCAATGGAACGATCGGCTCCGGACTGGGCCTTACCATTGTCCGGGACGTGATCAACGCCCATGGCGGAAAACTCCACCTCGCCAATGACGAAAAGGGGGGCGCATGCGTTACTTTGTCATTCTGATCGCGTTCCTTTGGGGCAGCGAGGCAGCAACTGCAGAGTGGGAAGACCGCACGGTTTTCGATGGTGGGCAAACCGGCCCAACGCTGCGCGTGATTTCAAGTACCGACACGGCTTTTTTTGCTCCGATTGTGGACGAATTTCTGACCGGCCACCCGAATCTGAAAATTGAATACCTGGTTGCAGGCTCCACCGATGTTTACGAAGAATTCAAGAAGGCACCGCAACAGTACGACCTCGTCGTGTCCAGCGCGATGGATCTCCAGTTGAAACTGGTCAATGACGGCTATGCGCTGACAGTTTCGAACCTGAATCATCCGGCTTGGGCTCATTGGCGCAACAGCCTTTACGGCTTTACGCTGGAGCCCGCGGCAATTGTCCTGAACAGAGCGGAATTTGCCGACCTCGCCATCCCGCGGACACGCCAGGAAATGATCGAAACTCTACGTGAGAACCCCGACCGGTTTCGTGGCAAGATCGGGACCTATGATGTACGGCAATCAGGTCTCGGCTATCTTTTTGCCACGCAGGATGCGCGCGCGTCGGAAACCTACTGGCGCCTTATGGAAGTCATGGGAAGCCTGAACACCCGGCTCTATTGCTGCTCGGGCGACATGATTGAAGACGTGGCCAACGGCGATTTGGCCATCTCATACAACGTGCTCGGCAGCTATGCGAATACCCGCGAAGATCTGGAGGAAAAAATCCAGGTCATTCTGCCTTCTGACTTTCCCACACGCATGATGCGGACGGCGTTCATCTCCAAACAGACAGAACACCCTGAAGCCGCCGTCGATTTTCTGCTTCACCTGACCTCATCGCGTTGGGACGATACAAGCAAAAGCGCCTTTTCCCTGCCTTCACTGGTCGAAAACACCGACGATGTGCAGGCGTCAACGATTGCTCTGGAACCCGGGCTCTTGGTCTATCTCGACCGCCTGAAGCGCCAGACATTCATCAGGGAATGGGAAAACGCCGTGATACAATAGATCCAAGCCTCGCACACCCGTGCCCATGGTCCACCCTTATGAAAACGTCACCAGCTTTCAGCTACGCAACCGCGCACCAGAGGGATCAAACGGCGGATTTTCGAGAATTCTTGCCTTGTGTGGCTTTCCGAGGATGAACACCTCGACCTCGTCGCCGCGCCCAGCCACTTTCGGATCGGCAAAGCCCAGCGCAAGCGACGTTTCGCTCGTATAGCTGTACGCTCCCGATGTGACCCGACCAACCGGACGCCCGTCGGACGCGAAGATTGGCTCTCCGCCCGCGGCATCGGCATCATGCTCCGCATTGATCTCAAAGATCGACAGAACCTCACGCGGTGCGTTTTCCCGGATTTTCAGATAGGCGTCCTTGTTGAGGAAATCCTTGTCCAGCTTGATCAACCCGTCCAACCCCACCTCTTGAGGCCAATACTCCTGGCTGTACTCGCGTCCCCAGGATCCATACCCCTTTTCAATCCGCAACGACCCGAGCGCGCGACTGCCAACCGGACCACCGTCGAATTCCTCGGCCGCTTTCAGCAGTGCGGTGTAAAGTTTTACCTGATCGCTTTCGGCACAATGAAGTTCCCAGCCCAGATCCCCTGTAAAGGATACGCGTATCGCGAGACAACTGACACCGGCCACCTCGATCGTACGTGAGCGCATGAAGCGGAATTCTTCGTTGGACAGGTTCGCATTGGTCAATCGTTGCAGCATGTCCCGCGCCTTGGGGCCCGCTACGTTGAACCCCGCGATGCGGTCTGTCGCCACTTCGAACGTGGTGCCATCCGGCAGGTCGATCATCGAGAAAAAACGCTGATGGTAACGTTCCGCCATGCCGGAACCCACCATCATGTATTCCTCTTCCGCGACCTTGGTGATGGTAAAGTCACCCGCGACCCCGCCCCGGACCGAAATCAGCGGCGTCAGGCAAGAACGTCCGGTTTCCGTGGGCACGTTGTTCGCAACCAGCCGATTCAGCCAGTCATGCGCTCCGGGCCCCTTGATGACGTAGTTTGCGAAGTTCGAGATATCGATCACACCAACGTTTTCCCGCAGCAATCTGGCTTCACGACCCACTGGCTCCCACCAGTTCTGGCGGGTGAATCCGTTGGTTTCCTTGACCGCGGGTGTCGTCGAAAACCACAACGGGTGTTCCCATCCGCAGTTCATCCCAAAGACACAGCCCATGCCCTTCTGCATCTCATATGCTGGGCGCACGCGTGCCGGTCGGCCTGCCGAGCGTTCTTCGTTCGGGAAGTGAATTGCAAAACGGTGAGAATACTGGTCCTGAACCCGCGCCCGGGTGAATGCCTTGTCGGCCCAGTCGCCGAACCTTGCCAGATCCCACGCAAACATGTCGTATTGGGGTTCGCCTTCAATCATCCACTGGGCTGACAAGAGGCCAAGGCCGCCAGACTGGCTAAATCCGGGAATGATCCCACCGCAAACGAAATAATTCCTCAATTCGGGCATCGGACCCCACAGGGCCGAACTGTCCGGTGACCATATCATCGGGCCGTTGATCACCCGCTTGATCCCGGCGGTGGCTGCCACCGGGATACGGTCCATCGCCCGCATCACGTTTTCCATGATGCGATCCAGATCATCCGGGAACAGGTCATGAGCAAAATCCAGCGGCGTTCCATCCTCGGCCCAGAACCGCATGTCCTTTTCGTATGCGCCGATCAGCAACCCGTTGCCTTCCTGTCGCAGGTAGTATTCGCCGTCCCGGTCGGCAATTGACGGCAGGCGTTTGCCATGAGCGGCAACCTCACCAATAGTCTCGGTGACGAAATACTGGTGTTCTGTCGGCACCAGAGGCAATTCGATGCCCGCCATGGCCGCAACTTCGCGGCCCCAAAGCCCGGCCGCGTTGACCACCCACTGTGTGTGTATGTCCCCCTTTTCGGTACGCACGATCCAGCTTCCATCAGATTGCTGTTCGGTACCGATGACGGGGCAGAACCGCTCGATCTGCGCGCCCAGCGCTCGAGCGCCCGCCGCGTAGGCATGGGTCACGCCCGACGGGTCCACATTGCCGCCGTCGGGCTCGTACATGATACAGCGGACATCGTCGAACTGCGCCAATGGGTGCAACTCCTTGGCCTGCTCGCGGCTGATTTCATGAAAGTTCAGCCCGTAAAAGCGTGCCTTGGCCTCCTGAAGCCGCAACTGGTGTTCGCGGTTCTCGGTCTGCGCCAGATAAAGCGATCCGGGCTGAAACACCCCGCACCCCTGCCCCGTCGCCTTTTCCAGCTCTTTGTAGAGGTTCATCGTGTAATGCTGGATTCGGGTGATGTTGTTGTTGTCATGCAGACCGTGTATTCCGGCCGCTGCGTGCCAGGTGGATCCGCTGGTCAGCTCGTCGCGTTCCAGCAGAACAACATCAGTCCAACCCAGTTTTGCCAGATGGTACAGGATCGAACATCCAACCAATCCGCCACCGATCACCACGGCCTGTGCATGTGTCTTCATCTTCTGTTGCTCCGGCTGGGCGACGCCGGATGGCATTGATCCGGCTTCGGTTTCACAAGACTCGTCGTACGTTATCCTGTGATCGCGAACCTGACCCGAAATATTTATGTGGCCATCACAACAAAAATTCGAACAACACCGCACAAGAGATCTGATCCATCAAGGATATGGCGACAAAAAAAGGAATCGCGTATCACCCTCTGATGAAGCACCTGCCCCATCTCGCCTTCCTGCGTTCCTTTGAAGCAGCGGCGCGCCATCTGAGTTTTACCTCTGCCGCGGAAGAACTGAATTGCAGTCAGGCCGCTGTCAGCAACCATGTACGATCGCTGGAGGACTACCTGGGGCGACCGCTTTTTGTGCGGTTCACGAGAAAACTGAAACTGACTGATCTGGGCAAGGCTTATTTACCGTCTGTCCAGTCCGCGCTGCGCCAGATCAACACCGCGACCGAACTGCTGATTTCCGAGACGCATAGTCGCGAGGTTGTCGTTTCCTGTCCGGTATCGCTGGCCGCGAACTGGCTGTCCATGGTCATCGCGGAATTCAACAATCTGCATCCCGACATCGAAATACTGGTACATGGCACCGTCTGGAGCGATGTCGACGAACGTGTTTCCGACATCATGATCACCATGGAGTCCATGGACACCGCTTCGCCGGCTGCCCGGTTGCTCTGGCCCGAAAAACTGACACTGGTCTGCGCACCCGGCTATCAACCTGATGGCGAGCGGCTCCGCGACCCGATGCAACTAAAAAATGCCAGCCTGATTCTGGCCATGTCCCGGCAAACCTACTGGGACCGTATTGCAGAGAGTCTTTCGATTGATCCACGCAGCGTGGATTGCAGGTTTCAGACCAACATCACTTCCCTGGCGTTGGAACTGGCGGCACAGGGGCTTGGATGCGCCGCAGTGCCACGGTCCCTTGCGCAGCTATATCTCGACCGTGGCCTCCTGATCGAACCGTTTGACGTGTCCGCGGACAGCCCCCTGAGTTACTTCGCAAGCTTTGACGCCAAATCCGCATCGCCTGCGGTGAAACTGTTCTGGAACTGGCTAACCAACGGATATTCCAGACGGGAAACGTCCGTGTTGCGGGTATGAAGACACGACACCACAGCTGGCATCTGGTCGGTTTTGGCGTTCTTTACGCGCAATGCAGCCGAATTCCCGAGCCAAGCGACGCATTCCAAAAATTGTTACACAAGCTTTGTACACTCGCGCCGTCGGATATGACGACTGATCGTGGAACACTGTGTCTTCGGTCGGGAAGCAGGGCCAGATGCGCGGCATTTTGGCCACAGTCGGGTGTTGTCTGCGGTCTTCCGGCCGGAAAACATTAAGACTTTTATTATCAATGACGCGCGTCAAAGCCGAAACAACCAAAAGGTGATAGCGACCTTCAACCCAAGAGCGTGGTCCGGTACCGCGCTCCTGTATTTTGGAGGGAGTGTCACTTGCAGCTGAAAGAATACAACAAGGTTGAGAGAGCAGCCGGAATCAGCCGCGATGAAGTAGGTCGCCTGGGAACGGCCGTATTATTCATCGTCGCCGTCATCATTTACACCGGAACCCAGTTTGCTCATGTCGAGCAATCCTACATGATGATCGCTGCCGCCGTCATCGGGGCCTACATGGCGATGAACATTGGCGCGAATGATGTCGCAAACAATGTCGGACCCGCGGTCGGTTCGTTGGCAATGAGCATGTCCTTGGCCATCCTGATCGCTGCCGTCTTCGAGGCGGCAGGCGCCATCATCGCCGGAGGCGACGTCGTTTCGACGGTCAAGAAGGGTATTATTGATCCAGCGGACATCAACAATCAGGATGTTTTTGTCTGGGTCATGATGGGCGCACTTCTCGGGGCCGCGATTTGGCTCAACCTGGCCACGTGGCTCGGCGCTCCTGTGTCAACGACCCATTCCATTGTCGGGGGTGTGATGGGCGCCGGAATTGCCGCCAGAGGATGGGACATCGTCAACTGGGATGCCATGGCCAAGATCGCGTCTTCCTGGGTGATTTCACCGGTCATCGGAGGATTGATCGCTGCCGGTCTTCTGTACTTGCTGAAGAAATCGGTCTTTTTTAAATCCAATCCGATCCATTCCGCAAAGAACGTGGTGCCCATCATGATCGGTGTGATGGGCTGGGCCTTTACGACCTATATTGCGTTGAAAGGGGTCAAGCACCTCATCAAGGTGTCTTTTCCAATGGCCGTCCTGGCCGGAATGATCGCTGGCCTCGTGATCTACTTTCTGGTCAAGCCGGCAGTTGCCAGGAAGGCGCCACACCTGACGCAGGATCGCGACGGCGTGAACCGTCTGTTCACGCTCCCGCTGATTTTTGCCGCCGCGCTTCTCAGCTTTGCGCATGGCGCGAACGATGTCGCCAACGCAGTTGGCCCACTCGCCGGAGTCGTAGATGTGCTGAGCGCCGGCGATGGCGGTGCAAAAGTCGCCATTCCGTTCTGGGTCATGGCCATCGGCGCCCTTGGCATTTCTATCGGACTGGCCTTGTTCGGTCCGAAGCTGATCCGCACCGTGGGATCGGAAATCACCGAGCTGGATCGCTCTCGCGCATTCTGCATCGCACTGGCCGCCGCCATCACGGTTATCGTCGCCAGTCAGCTCGGCCTGCCGGTCAGTTCGACCCACGTCGCGTTGGGTGGCGTTTTCGGTGTCGGTTTTCTACGCGAGTTCCTGGAGCAACGTCTTGGTCGCGTCGTGGAAGACGTCATATACAGTCACAAGGGCGAACCGGACTTCAAGGAAGTCGAAATCGCGCTGCGCGACTTTCAGAATGCACCCCCCGAAGACAAGAAGCGCATTCTGGAAGAACTGAGGAAATTGGGACCGGAAGCGACCATCACCGCCGCCCAGCGCAAAGAACTGCAACGCGCATTGAAGCGACAGCTGGTCAAACGGTCATCGCTGCTCAAGATCGTCTCCGCGTGGATCATCACGGTCCCCGTCTCTGCCGCGCTTGCCAGTATATTCTATTTCGCGCTACGCGGCATGATGTTGCCCTGATATGAACAGTTTATTCAAAAGAAGCCTTCTGCTGGTCATCCTCGGGACCCTGCTCGTCGGCTTCTGGCTGAGTCCGGACTTCCAGGAAATTGCAGCGGGCGTCGCAATTTTCCTTTTCGGAATGTTGATGCTGGAAGACGGCTTCAATCAGTTCAGCGGAGGTTTTCTTGAAAGGCTCTTGCAGAAGGCAACCGGTTCGACATTCAAGTCGCTGAGTTTCGGTGTGCTGAGCACCACGGTCATGCAGTCCTCTTCATTGGTTTCCGTGATCGCGATTTCGTTTCTCAGTGCCGGGCTGATAACGCTCACCGCGGGCGTCGGTATCATCTTTGGTGCCAATATCGGCACGACGACCGGCGCCTGGCTGGTGGCCGGTTTCGGGTTGAAGGTCAAGATTTCAGCCTATGCGCTGCCCATGCTTGCGCTCAGCATTGTACTGGTGTTTCAGAAATCCAAGTATCTCAGAGGCGTCGGCTATGTCCTGGCCGGACTCGGGTTTCTCTTTCTGGGAATACACCACATGAAAGAGGGCTTCGAAGCCTTCAAGGATCAGTTCGACCTGACCCGGTTCGCGATGACCGGTTTTGCCGGGCTCATGGTTTACACGCTGGTCGGGGCCGCCGCGACCGTCGTGATGCAGTCAAGCCATGCAACCATGGTTCTCATCATCACGGCACTGGCTGCGAGCCAGATTTCATACGAAAACGCCCTTGCACTTGCTATCGGCGCCAATATCGGAACCACGATCACCGCGATCATCGGATCAATGACCGCAAACTATCAGGGCAAACGGCTCGCGCTGGCGCATCTCATCTTCAACGTGGTGACCGCAGGCGTAGCCCTGATACTCATCTCGCCGATCCGGGATGCGGTTGACTGGATCAGCGCCGGGGTCGGCATCCGGCCCGACGACTACGCATTGAAGTTGGCGGTTTTCCATACGATCTTCAATGTGCTGGGTGTCGCAATCATGTTGCCCCTGATGCAGAAGCTCATTGTGTTTCTGATCAACACCATCCCGGACGATATTCCCGACGTTTCCCACCCAAGGTACATTGGCGAGGCGGTTGGCAGCTTCCCCGCAACGATCGAACTTGCACTGCGAAAAGAGGTTGCGCACCTGCATGATAACTCGATCGAACTGATCCTTCATGCGCTGAATCTGCACCGCACTGAACTGTACAAGGCAAGAGATATCGAAGCCTATGTAAAGGCATCACGAAAGGTTTTTGATATCGATGTCGAGGCCGAATATGAGCAACGGATCAAGTTTCTCTACTCCGAAATCCTGGAGTTCATCACCAGATCACTTACCGGCGATCTTCCGGAGGCGTCGGTCAAAACACTGCACCATCTTCGCCAGTCAGCGGAAGAGATGGTCCGCGCGGTCAAGGAAGTGAAGCATTTTCGGGCCAACGCTTCGCACTACACGTCCTCCGATCACGGGGAAATCACACGGCTTTACAACCTGATACGCACGGAGATGGCGCGCATGATCGTCGAAGCCAAAAAGATGGCAGAGGCCGACCCGGAACACCGCAGCAGTCTCTGGCTGGAAGAAGAGCGCGTGCGGGTCAAGCGCAGCAAGGCCGAGACCGGCGATCTTGTCGAACGGTTGATGATCGCCCGTTCGATCACCGGGCCCGAGGCAACGTCGTTCCTGAATGACGCCTCCTATGGATACCGGGCGATCAAGGATGTCATCGATGCCACCCGGTTCCTCTATTCCGAACACGAAGGACCGATGGCTGAAATCGAACGCATTCTGGAAGCCGACGAGGATGAAATCGCGTCAGAGGAACCGGTGTCATGAAACCGTTTCAATCGAGTGTCATGAAGTTTGAATCTGAAGGAGGATCGCGAGATGGGCGTCAGCGCCATCGCTGAAAAGCTGAACAAGTACCAGAAACGCCTGTCCAAGGGCAAAGCCGACAAGATCAAGCCCGAGCATATCGAGAAGGCCATCGAGAAGCTTGTGGTGAAAAAAGAGGAATTGACAGCCGAACTTCAGGACGTGACCAAGCCTGAAAAGCGCGAACGCATCGAGAAAAAGCTGTCCACCATCCAGAAACAGATCGAAAGGGCGAAATGGTTGGAGCAGCAGGTCTGCTGACCTGTCCCGTTCACGGGCCACGCGGGTCGGAATGTCATCCAGTCAGGACTTTGCCCTTACGGGAGTGTCGGCATCATAGGCTTCGATGATCGCCGCAACGAGCGGATGACGCACAACATCCTTGGACGTGAAGTAGTTGAAGCTGATCTTGGGGATATGCGACAAAAGCCGCTCGGCATCCGCCAATCCCGACGGGACACCGCGCGGCAGGTCAATCTGGGTCCGGTCCCCGGTAATGACCATGCGGCTGCCTTCGCCCAACCGGGTCAGGAACATCTTCATCTGCATCGACGTGGCATTCTGCGCCTCGTCCAGCACCACAAACGCATTGGATAGCGTGCGTCCCCGCATGAAGGCCAGCGGCGCGATCTCGATCCGCTTTTCCTCGATCAGTTTGGCCAACTGTTTGCCCGGCAGAAAGTCATTCAGCGCGTCATAGAGCGGTTGCATGTAAGGGTCGACCTTGTCCTTCATGTCCCCCGGCAGATACCCCAGCTTTTCACCAGCTTCGACGGCAGGACGGGACAGGATAATACGATCCACGTGCCCGCCGATAAACATCGAAACGCCAACCGCAACAGCAAGATAGGTCTTCCCTGTTCCGGCAGGTCCTATCCCGAATGCCAATTCGTTCTCGAAAAGGGCTTGGACATAGGCTTTCTGCGCGTCGGTGCGCGGTTCAACCAGTTTCTTGCGGGTCTTGATTTCGACCTTGCCGCCCCGGAACATTTCAAGCTGATCCCCTGGACGCACACCTGTGCCGGCATCAGAGCCGCCCATTCGGAGTTCCCGGTCGATATCTCCCGTCTCGACATCCCGCCCGCTCTCAAGACGGGTGTAAAGAGACTGCAGAACTTCGGCGGCCTGCTTCTGACTGCCCTCTTCGCCCATGATCGACAGCTGGTTTCCTCGGCGCACGATCTGCACACCTAGCTTCTGTTCGATATCGGCCAGATTGCGATCATATTCTCCGCACAGGTCGATCAACAGGCGATTATCCGGGAATTCGATCAGCACCTCATGGGGTGCCATGTCGGTCTGCGGTGGGGTAAGGGCGCTTGTGGCCAATCCGCTCTCCTGTTTTGCCGGTTCGGCTCGTTGGTTCAAACGTGCCAAGTTCCTCGTCGCCTTGCAAGCAGAGGTCTGTGAATTTCATCAAAATTTCACGCGATACTGCCCTGGCACGAAAAATGCTGCCACTCAGACGGTCGTTACCAGTTCTCCGGCAAGTGAATTGGCGCCGGACCGGATGATGCGAACCGGACAGATTTCGCCGACTTGCGCATTGCAATCGGCCACGTGCACCGCGTGCAGGTAATCGGACTTGCCAACCATTTGTCCCGCCAATCGACCGGGTTTTTCGAACAGGACGTTCACCTTCCGCCCGACCATCGCGTCCTGAACCGAACGCTGCTGTCGGGTGATCAGCGATTGAAGCCGTTGCAGGCGCTCGGACTTGGCATCTTCGTTCACCTGTTCCCTTTCGGCGGCGGGAGTGCCTGGCCGGGTGGAGTACTTGAAGGAATAGGCATAGCCATATCCGACTTCCTCGATCAGATCGAGCGTGGCCTGGAAGTCCGCTTCGGTTTCTTCGGGAAAGCCGACTATGAAATCGCCCGACATCAGGATGTCCGGTCGCGCCGCGCGAATCCGTTCGATCAACCGCAGATAACTGTCCGCCGTATGGCTGCGATTCATTCGCTTGAGGATGCGGTCTGAACCGGACTGCACTGGCAAATGCAGATACGGCATCAGCTTGGCACAGGTTCCATGCGCTTCGATAAGGTCATCTGACATGTCATTGGGATGGGACGTCGTGAACCGGATACGCTCGAGCCCGTCCACCTTGTCCAGCTCCCAGATCAGTTGCGCCAGGGTCATGTCTCCATGCGGGCCGGCACCGTGATAGGCGTTGACGTTCTGTCCCAGTAGCGTGATTTCCCGCACTCCACGTTCCACCAGATCGCGGGCTTCGGTCAGAATCCGGTCAACCGGCCGCGAAACCTCTGCGCCGCGGGTATAGGGAACGACGCAAAACGCGCAAAACTTGTCACACCCTTCCTGCACGGTCAGAAACGCCGTCGGTCCGCGCGCAGCCTTTGGGCGCGATTTCAATTCTTCGAACTTGTCCACCTCGGGAAAATCGGTATCGAGCACCTTTTCCCCGGTCCGGGACTTTGCTTCCATCTCGGGCAGGCGGTGATAGCTTTGCGGACCGACCACCAGATCAACCATCGGCTGGCGGCGCATGATCTCTTCACCTTCGGCCTGAGCGACGCAGCCGGCAACACCGATCTTCAGATCGGGCCTGGCCGCTTTCAATCCCTTGAACCGCCCCAGTTCGGAATAGACCTTTTCCGCCGCCTTTTCGCGGATATGGCAGGTGTTCAACAGGATCATGTCCGCATCGTCCGGTGACTGCGTTTCGACATACCCCTGCCCGCCCAACACTTCGGCCATTCGCTCGCTGTCATAGACATTCATCTGGCAGCCATACGTCTTGATGAACAGTTTTTTGGGGGGCGTCATGTGCGGTGCCTTGGGAGATGATGGATCAGCGGTCTGATTTAGACGGTTTGGCGATGGCTTGCAATGCACGCCGAATTAACCGATTCTGGCCGAAAACCGGCGGAGACAGGACCGGCACACTCAATGCCCCAACACA
>CAYGNE010000043.1:18075-22317 GCA_964351155.1 uncultured Rhodobacterales bacterium
TGGACAGTTTTCTAAGCGGCAACAAACAGGCGCTGGCCACAGGGCCGGTCGCGCTGATCTTTGCCGAAGACGACGCAGAGCTTGAGTCGACCCTGCGGCACCATCTGCAATGCGGATTTGCCAGGATCCTCGCTTTCATGCCGGATGAGTTCCACCTCCCGGCAGACCTGCCCGATACCGTTCAACGCGTACAACTCGACTGCTCGCTGCCCGAAACCGTGATCAGCGCCATCAACCGGGTGATTGGCGCCACGCCCGACGGGACATGGCTCTATTACTGCTACAATGCCGAGTACCTGTTCTTTCCGTTTTGCGAAACCCGCAGCGTCGGCGAGATGCTCGCGTTCCACGCCGAAGAGCGGCGCGACGCGATGCTGACCTATGTGATCGACCTCTACGCCGACGATCTCACACAGCATCCGAACGCGGTATCTCTGGACAGTGCCCTGTTGGACCGGTCGGGTTACTACGCCCAGTCCCGGGACGGCCTGGAAGACGGCAACGTCCGGGAACGGCAATTGAATTTCTTTGGCGGTCTTCGATGGCGATTTGAAGAACACGTCCCGTACACGAGTCGAAAGATTGACAGGATTTCACTGTTCCGCGCGAAATCGGGGCTGCACTTGCAGTCCGACCACACGTTCAACGATCAGGAGTACAACACCTATGCCTGCCCGTGGCATCACAACCTGACCGCAGCAATCTGTTCATTTCGCACTGCAAAGGCCTTGAAACGCAACCCAGGATCGTCGTTCGAGATCGAAACATTTCTCTGGCACAATTCGACACCGTTCGAATGGAACTCGCGCCAATTGCTCGATCTTGGGCTGATGGAGCCGGGCCAATGGTTCTGAATCCGCGCCCATAACCGACATCGCTTGACTGGGGTTGATTTATCGCCGGAACAGAACCGGAAACCAGTCTTCGCGCAACCTTTGCCCCGGCCTCATCCCGTGCCCGGGAAATGGCGGCGAGGTCGGCCCCGGCCGTTCGACATACCGGGCGTCATCCCCGATCAACCGCAGTGAAAATGCACGCCGCCGCGTGTTGCTTGTATTGCCGCGTGCACCGTGCAGCGTGCGGTAGTCGAACGCAACGGCATCTCCCGGCTCCATCTGAAATTCCACGATGGGCATCCCTTCGGCATCTGGATCGGGCACTGGCATGTACTGGCCTTGATCGGGAAAGAAATTTTCCTCTGATACCCACCGCGTCGGCAGAACATCCTTCTCCCAGCGATGCGATCCCGCAACGCAACGCAACGTGGCGTCAGTGACCGGGTCAAGCGGCGACCAGAAACTGATCGTCTGCCTGCCTTGAACGAAATAATACGGCCCGTCCTGGTGCCAGGGCGTTGCCATTGACGTGCCGGGTTCCTTGACCAGCACATGATCATGAAACATCTGAACGCTGTCCGAACGCATCAGATCTGCGGCAACCGCTGCCGCGGCAGAATTGCGGATCACCTCGGCAAACTCGGGAATCCGGGTCCAGTTGCAATAATCATCAAAGAACCGGCCGGTCTGCCCTTCTCTTCGGTTCTCCGAAGCATAGGGGCCGGGATTGTCCATGTTGAACGCGACGCCATTACGAAGGGTTTCGACCTGATCGGCGAACAGGCCTCTGATCAACACCACGCCGTCGCGTTGAAAGGTGTCGATCATGTCGCGTGTTACGAGAGAATGGGTCATGTCCTGCTCCGGGCCTGGTCCAGTCCTCATGTGCTTGACAAGCGCTGGACTTGCAAGACCGGGATCAGGTCCGACGCAAGCGGATCACAACATCGACCGAGGCAATCTCGGCCCCATCAGGTGCTTCCGGAACGCGCGAAATCACCAACTGGTCAGATGGCGCATCGGTCAGGCGACCTTCATCTTCCCAATAGAAATGCGGATGCTCGTGGGTGTTGGTGTCAAAGTAGCTTTTTGATCCGTCAACCGTCACTTCCTGTAACAGGCCCGCCTCACAGAATGCCCGCAGCGTGTTGTAAACCGTTGCCAGCGAAACAGGCGCGTCGACTGCGCGGGCTGACTCAAAAAGGCTTTCCGCCGTGACATGCCTGTGCCGACCGTCCCCGACGAGCAACTCGGCCAATGCCAATCGCTGACGCGTCGGGCGCAGGCCCGCTCCATTCAGCCAACTGGTCGCGTTGTCAATCGCCGCCGCCATTCTTCGCATCCTGCAACTCGTTTGCCATATATATAAGGCGGTGACGGGTGGAATTTCAAATGAAATTCAGTTGCATCTGTTCTGCTATACCTTGCGCAAAGTCGGCAAGCAAACGAGGCAGGCATCCCAGGCGCCTCAAAGCATTGCGGCCTTGTCATCGCCCACCCCAAAAGCAGACACCGATGCATTCTTCTCGGCAAATCTCAATGCCGGCGTGATTTCTTCTGCGCCCTGCGAGAGTACCAAACGGGTAACCACTCTTGCATGGACGAATTGCGCAATGATAGAGGAAGTTGGACCAGACCAGACGCAGGAGAGGCGCCAGCATGGCCAACTACCCCAGCAGCTTTGACAAAGAGGGCTTGCTCAAATGTGCCCGCGGCGAACTTTTCGGCCCCGGGAATGCACAGTTGCCTGAACCGCCGATGCTGATGATGGACCGTATCACCGAGATCAGCGATGACGGCGGCAGCCATGGCAAGGGGCACGTGGTGGCAGAGTTTGATATCACTCCGGATCTTTGGTTCTTCGCGTGTCACTTTCCGGGCAACCCGATCATGCCCGGCTGCCTGGGCCTTGACGGGTTGTGGCAATTGACGGGTTTCAACCTTGGCTGGCGCGGTATGCTGGGTCAGGGCATGGCGATGGGTGTGGGCGAGGTCAAACTGAAGGGCATGGTCAAACCCGATCGCAAGATGCTGACCTATTATGTGGATATGACCCGCATCATCGACCGCAAGCTCAAACTGGGCGTCGCTGACGGGCGGGTTGTGGCCGACGGCGAAGAGATTTATGCCGTGAAGGACATGAAGGTTGGTCTTGCCGCTGCGCAGACCTGATCGCGCCCCATCGGGCCGCCAACAAGGAGACCACAGATGCGTCGCGTCGTAGTCACTGGGCTGGGCATTGTCTCATCCATCGGAAACAACGCTGCCGAGGTGCTCGCAGCGCTGAAATCCGGCAAGTCGGGAATCGAGGCCAGCCCCGAGATGGTCGAACATGGCTTTCGCAGCCAGGTCGCCGGGACCCTGAAACTCGATGTCGCCGACCATGTGGACAAACGCACCCTTCGCTTCATGGGGCCCGGCGCGGCCTATGCCCATATCGCCATGAGCGAAGCGATTGCCGATTCCGGGCTGGGCGAAGGCGATATCGTCAATCCGCGCACCGGCCTGGTCGCCGGATCGGGCGGGCCATCCACAAGCGCCATGCTGACAGCCCATCAGACGGTTCTGAATACTGGTGCAACCAAGAGGATCGGCCCGTTTGCGGTGCCCAAATGCATGTCCTCGACGATTTCCGCCAACCTCGCGACAGCGTTCAGGATCAAGGGCATCAACTATTCGATCACGTCGGCCTGTTCGACCAGCCTGCACTGCATCGGCAATGCTGCAGAACAGATCATGCTGGGCAAACAGGATGTGATGTTCGCCGGGGGTGGCGAAGAGCTGGACTGGACTTTGAGCTGCCTGTTCGACGCCATGGGCGCGATGAGCAGCAAGTACAACGACGCCCCGCAAACCGCTTCGCGCGCATTCGATGCAAACCGCGACGGTTTCGTCATTTCGGGCGGCGGCGGCATTGTGGTCCTGGAAGAACGCGACCACGCGCTCGCACGCGGCGCAAAAATCTATGCCGAGGTGACGGGTTACGCTGCCACCAGCGACGGGCACGACATGGTGGCGCCGTCCGGTGAAGGTGGCGAACGAGCCATGCGACTGGCGTTACAAACTCTGCCAGCAGGCCGGAGCGTCAGTTATATCAACGCACATGGCACCTCGACACCTGTCGGTGATGTGGGCGAAGTCGAAGCTGTCCGCCGGGTTTTCGGTCAAGGCACGACACCGCCTATCAGTTCGACAAAGTCCATGACAGGGCACGCCCAGGGCGCTGCCGGAGCACTCGAGGCGATCTTCAGCCTGCTGATGCTGGACAACGATTTCATCGCCCGCTCGATCAACGTCGAAACACTGGACTCGGAATTGAACGCATCGGAAATCGCACTGGAAACGACCATGAACGCCGGTCTGGACAGCGTCATGACCAACAGTTTCGGCTTTGGCGGCACCAACG
>CAYGNE010000044.1:0-21769 GCA_964351155.1 uncultured Rhodobacterales bacterium
CTTTCACTGTCATTTTGCTGCCCATTTCCGGCCCGCCAAAACCAACTTACCTTCTTTTCGTAGCTCCTGTGCAGCCCATCGCATTGAGTACTGCCATGTGTAGAAAAGATCGCCGGATTCGCGCAATTCGGCTTCATGATGCTCCCAGATGAATTTCGCGACCTCAACTACGCTGAGCGGTGAACCGGCATCCGAAACAGCAATCATGATCCACGTCTTTAGCTTCTCTGTAGTGCTCACGGACATTCTCCAACTATTGGTTACTTTTGGGCGCAGGACAAATCTATTACCCCATTGCATGCCGGTACCCGGCGGAATACGCACCGGTTACGTGATGCTCCAGCTGACGTTCGATATCGCCCAGCAGCGAACTGGCCCCGAACCGGAACAGATCGGGCTGCAGCCACCGGTCGCCCAACTCGTCCTTGATCAGTGCGAGGTACACCAGTGCATCCTTGGCCTTGGAGATACCTCCAGCCGGTTTGTAGCCGATCCGGTAACCGGTGCGATGGTGAAACTCGCGGATTGCCCGGATCATGACGAGCGATACCGGCAGCGTGGCGTTGACGCTTTCCTTGCCGGTCGAAGTCTTGATGAAATCCGCCCCGGCCATCATGCAAACCAGGCTGGCGCGGGCGACGTTGCGCAACGTGCCAAGCTCGCCGGTCGCCAAGATCGCCTTGACATGTGCCTCGCCACAGGCATCTCGGAACGCGCGCATTTCGTCATAGAGCGCCTGCCAGTTGCCGGACAGTACGTGGCGTCGTGAAATCACGATGTCGAGCTCGCGGGCACCGGCGGCCACGCTTTCCCCGATTTCCGCGACACGGAGGTGAAACGGCGACAAGCCAGCCGGAAACCCGGTGCTGACCGCAGCGACCGGGATCGTCGTACCCTGGAGCGCGGCCACGGCAGGTGCGACCATGTCGTGGTAAACGCAGACCGCTCCGGTCGTCAGCCCCTCCATGTCCAGGGCTTTCAGCAGATCCGCTCGTACAGGTTGGCGCGCCTTGGCGCATAAACGTCGAACTCGCGCCGCCGTGTCGTCGCCGGCGAGGGTTGTCAGGTCGATGCAGGTTATCGCACGCAGCAGCCACGCCGCCTGATAGTCCTTTTTGACCGACCTGCGTCCGGGCAGCGTCGCGGCGCGGCGCTCGATCGCCGATGTGTTGGCCTGTATGCTCCGCACCCATTGCATGTCCAGTTCCAGTCCCGGATTCCGCGGCTCGGTGACCTGTGGCAGGTGGGCGGTTTCGGAGGGTGTTTCAGTCCGCATCTGTCGTCCTTCGAAGCAGCTAGGACGGCAGAGTCGCACGGGTGCGGCAACTTGGCAAGCAGGACGCCCATCGTGTTTATTGCGAATAATTCGCAATAGCATTGACTTAGTTGCGAACCACTCTCATATTAAGTCTTGTGAGAAATGATGGGGATCACCCGATGATTCTTCGCCGTTCCGTACTGATCATGTTTTCGATGCTTCTTGCACTGTTGCTGGGGCATCGGGCGCTGGCAGATCAGCCATTGAAGGTCGTTGCCACCACGGGCATGATCGCCGATGCCGCGCGTCAGGTCGGCGGGGATCACGTCGAGGTTCGTGCCTTGATGGGGCCGGGTGTCGATCCGCATTCCTACCGGCAAACCCGCACTGACATTCTGGCCATGACCCGCGCCGATCTGGTGCTGTGGCATGGCCTGTATCTCGAAGCGCAGATGGAAGACTTTTTCCGCGACCTCGCACGAAAGCGTAACGTTGTCGCGGTTGCCGAGGGCCTGCCACGCGCTGTTTTGCGTGGCCACGACGATTATGAGGACAAGTTTGACCCGCATGTCTGGATGACGCCGGTCCTCTGGAAAGAAGTTGTAAAGCAGGTGCAGACCGCCCTGACCGCCGCACGCCCCGAAGCAGCCGAGGATTTTGCGGAAAACGCAGTGGCCCATCTGGCTGATCTCGAGCAACTGGCGGAATTTGCTCACAAGAGCATGGCCGCCGTGCCTCTATCCAACCGCGTGCTGCTGACGGCGCATGACGCCTTTGGATATTTCGGGGACGCCTACGGACTCGAGGTTCTTGGAATCCAGGGTATCTCGACGGAAAGCGAAGCCGGATTGAACCGGATCAGCGCACTCGTGGATTTGCTCGTCGAACGCGGTGTCACCGCGGTTTTCGTGGAAAGCTCGGTGTCGGACCGCAACATTCGTGCTTTGGTCGAGGGCGCGGCGTCCAGAGGGCACGAAGTTCGGATTGGCGGCGAGTTGTTCAGCGATGCGATGGGACCGGATGGAACGTACGAAGGGACCTATGTCGGCATGATTGACCACAACGTGACAGTCATTGCCGGGGCATTGGGAGCAGATGTTCCACCAAGAGGCATGTCGGGCAAGCTTTCGGCGGGGTTTTGAAATGACAGTTGAACTTGCCACAATACACGGGCACTCCACGACACAACCATCCCTGGACGAGGTGCCACTGGCGATCCGCGGGCTCACCGTATCATACGGTGAGAAACCGGCGGTGTTTTCAGTCGACATGACCGTACAGCGCGGAGCGATGACGGCCGTGATCGGCCCCAACGGCGCCGGCAAGTCGACGCTCCTCAAGGCAGCGCTGGGCATTGTCAAACCGTTGTCGGGTCAGGTTCAGGTATTCGGCGCGTCGCTGGATAGCCAGAGGTCGCGCATCGCGTATGTTCCGCAACGGGCGGGCATAGATTGGGATTTTCCGACCCGCGTAATCGATGTGGTTCTAATGGGACTCTATCGACAGCTTGGATTATTGGGCCGTGTGCGAAAACACCACAGGGAGTGCGCGCTGGGTTGTCTGGACCGGGTAGGTATGCGTGATTTTGCGGACCGCCAGATCGGGCAGCTATCCGGTGGTCAGCAGCAACGTGTTTTTCTGGCCCGCGCATTGGCGCAAGATGCCGATCTCTACCTGCTGGATGAACCGTTCGCAGGCGTTGATGCGGCGACGGAAAAGGCCATCATCGCTGTTCTGAAGTCATTGCGCGCGGAGGGCAAAACAGTGATCGTCGTGCATCACGATCTGGCGACTGTGCGGGACTATTTTGACAACGTGTTTCTGATCAACACGAGTAAGATCGCCGAAGGGCCGGTGGAAACCACCTTTACCGCCGGGATGCTTCAGGCGACCTATGGCGGACGTCTGGCCACGGCGCAGGTCGATCAGTTGGCGGCGGTCCTGGGCTGATCCAATGCTCGCTGACGCGCTGCTCTTGCAACTGGGGTACAACGCAACGTTGGTGGCCATCGGTGCGACCCTGTTGGGCTTTGCCGCGGGGACAACGGGAACCTTCCTGTTTCTGCGAAAGCGCGCTCTGGTCAGCGACGCGATCAGCCATGCGACACTTCCGGGTGTCTGCCTTGCCTTTATTCTGATGGTGTCCCTGGGCGGGGACGGGCGCAATCTGATTGGGCTTTTGGTCGGGTCGTCGATCTCTGCGTGGATCGGGTTGTTGAGTCTCAGCTGGCTGGTGCGCAACACACGTCTGGCAGAGGATGCAGCCATCGGGGCCGTTCTTTCGGTATTTTTTGGTTTTGGCATCGTTCTATTGACCTTGATCCAGACCATGGGGTCCGGGCGGCAGGCCGGTCTCGAAGGATTTCTGCTCGGGTCGACTGCAGGCATGCTCTGGAGCGACGCCGTTGTAATCGCGGTCGGCGGCGCGGTCACACTTGCGCTCATCCTTCTCATGCGCCGGCCGATGACGCTGGTGGCCTTTGACCAGGAGTACGCTGTGGCGCGCGGCTTGCCGGTGGGCCGCATCGATCTGGTGATGATGGGACTGGTCATGGCCGTAACGGTCGTCGGGTTGAAAATCGTCGGGCTGATCCTGATTGTTGCCTTGCTTATTATCCCGCCGGTCACCGCGAGGTTCTGGAGCGAACGCAGCGATCGGGTGGTGTTGCTGGCAGGGCTGGTTGGCGGCTTGTCAGGCTATCTCGGTGCGGCGATATCCGCATCGGCGCCGAATCTTCCGACCGGCCCGATCATCGTTCTGGTCAGTTTTTCCTGCTTCGTAATCTCGTTGCTGCTGGCGCCGAACCGGGGTGTGCTGGCGGCATTGCTGCGCCATCTTCGGTTTCAGCGTCGCGTTCATTTGCGCCAGGGGTTGCTTGCCATGGCACAGAGCCAGCCGATTTACGAGAAACTGACTTTGCGCCTGCTCCGCAAGGCCGGTTTGGCCCGCGCCGATGGTGTGCCAACCGAAACCGGGCGTGCCCGGGCCGCCAAGGCGCTTCGCGATGAGCGAAGATGGCAAGTGATCCGATCGGACCAGACATTTGAAGCCGCCGCCGCGCTTTACGACGGGCTGCGGGATATCGAAACGGTCCTGACCCAGGACCAGATTGCCGAAGTCGACCGATTGATTGGCGGGCCGAAGGGAGTTGTGGCATGAGTGGCGCCGAATTTGTTCCTCTGTCCCTGCCACCATTGCTGATCGGCATCTTTGCCGCTGTCGCCTGTGCACTGCCCGGGAATTTCCTTGTGTTGCGGCGGCAGGCACTGATCGGGGACGCGATCAGCCATGTTGTCCTGCCCGGGATTGTGGTTGCTTTCTTGCTGACTGGTGTGGTTGCTGCCTGGCCAATGATGCTGGGTGCCGCCGGAGCGGCAATCATTGCCGTTGTCCTAATCGAACTGATCCGTCGCCTGGGGAAGATAGAGCCGGGCGCGGCCATGGGTGTCGTGTTTACAGCAATGTTCGCAGGTGGCGTCCTGTTGCTGGAACAATCGGACACCTCGTCGGTGCATCTGGATGTCGAGCACGCCCTCTATGGCAATCTTGAAAGCCTGATATGGCTGGACGCAACCGGATGGGAATCGCTCCTGGACAGGCAGGCGCTCAGCCTCTTGCCGCCGGAATTGCCGCGAATGGCACTGACAATGCTCGGTGTTTTGCTGTTTACCCTGTTGTTCTGGCGCCCCCTGAAGCTGTCGACCTTTGACGAGGGGTTCGCGCAGACACTTGGGCTGCGCACCGGCGCCCTTGGTTTTGCATTGGTAATGACCGCCGCGATCGCGGCAGTGGCAGCTTTTGATGCTGTTGGATCGATCATTGTCATTGCCATGTTCATTTGTCCTCCCGCAGCCGCTCGATTGATGACCAACCGGCTCGAACACCAGGTGGGGTGGAGCATCCTGTTTGCCGCTGTGTCGGCGGTACTTGGTTATGTGCTGGCGGGATATGGTCCGCTTTGGCTCGGTGGACAGGACGCCGTCAGTGCGGCAGGAATGATCGCGACTGTATCGGGCCTGATCCTTGCGCTGGCCGCTCGCTTCGGTCCGTGCCGCACCCGGTCCGGGGCGGCACGGACCGGCTGACCACTCGCACATCCCGGAAGTCGGGGACAGTCAGGATTTTAGTGTGATGGCGGTCGTGATGCCCACCAACGGGGTGGCAGAATCGGGCGCACGCATGCTAGGTATAGCGGTATGGCGGAAACGAACCCCAATATCGGCGAAAGCCTTCCGGTTATTCGGCAACTTGACGAAGCAGCGATCAACCGCATCGCTGCCGGTGAGGTCGTCGAAAGGCCGGCCTCTGCGGTCAAAGAACTGGTTGAAAACGCGATAGATGCCGGGGCCACGCGGGTTGGTGTGGACATCGCGGATGGGGGCAAGACACTGATCCGGGTTACGGATGATGGCTGCGGAATCTCGTCCGACGATTTACCGTTGGCGCTCTCACGCCATGCGACATCCAAGATCGATGGAACCGACCTGCTGAATATCCACACGTTCGGATTTCGGGGCGAGGCCTTGCCATCGCTGGGCGCGGTTGGGCGCTTGACGATCACCTCGCGTGTTGCAGGGCGGGATGCTGGCAGCATTCGTGTCGCAGGCGGTCAGGCTGGGCCCGTCAAACCCGCCGCGTTGAGCCGTGGAACGGTGGTCGAACTGCGTGACCTGTTTTTCGCGACGCCGGCCCGTCTCAAGTTTTTGCGCAGCGACCGGGCCGAAGCACAGGCGATCACCGATGTCGTGAAACGTCTGGCAATGTCAGAACCGGCAATTGGCTTTACCCTGCGCGATGTATCCGGCGGAGCAGAGGGCAGGACCGTGTTTCGGGCCGATCCCGAAAACGGTGATTTGTTTGATGCCCTGTCCCGGCGGCTGGATCGCATCCTGGGTCGCGATTTCGCTGAAAATGCACTGCGAATCGATGCAAGGCGCGAAGGCATCCGCTTGTTTGGCTATGCGGCATTACCGACCTATTCCCGCGGCGCGGCGATAGCGCAGTACCTGTTCGTGAACGGTCGACCGGTGCGGGACAAAATGCTGGGAGGAGCGCTGCGCGCGGCCTATTCTGATTTCCTGTCACGCGATCGTCACCCGGTTGCCGCGCTGTTCGTTGATTGTGATCCGACATTGGTGGACGTCAATGTGCACCCGGCGAAATCCGAAGTGCGATTCCGCGATCCCGGCATTCCGCGCGGACTGATCGTTTCGGCATTGCGCCACGCACTGGCTGAAGCTGGACACCGCGCCTCGACAACGGTGGCCAATGCGACGCTTGGAGCGATGACGCCCGAACCGGCCGGCGCGCGGGTCTACCAGATGGACCGGTCATCGCCCTCTGTGCGCAACCTGGCCTATGCGGCGCAGTCGCCCGGCTTTGCTGAAATGGCGAGCAGTTACAGCGCACAGGTTGTCGAAGCGCCGGTTGCAACTGACACCCTGTCTCAGCCAGACGAGGCACTGCCACTTGGTGCCGCGCGCGGACAGGTGCATGAGAATTACATCATTGCGCAAACCGCCAATGGAATCGTGATCGTCGATCAGCACGCGGCGCATGAACGGTTGGTATACGAGAAACTGAAACGCCAGATGGAAGAAAACGGCGTCGCGGCACAGGCGTTGCTGATTCCGGAAATCGTCGAGCTTTCCGATGAGGACTGTGCTCAGATCCTGCAAGTTGCCGATGATCTGGCCCGGCTCGGGCTGACAGTGGAGCCGTTCGGGGGCGGGGCAGTGGCCATTCGCGAAACTCCGGCCATTCTCGGAGAGGTCGACGCCGGCGCGATGATCCGGGATATCCTTGACGAACTTGCGGATCAAGGCAGCAGCAATGCGGTACGCGCGCGGATCGAGGCGATCCTGTCTCGGATGGCCTGCCACGGGTCGATCCGGTCGGGGCGCCGCATGCGGGCCGAAGAGATGAACGCATTGCTGCGCGAGATGGAAGCGACGCCCCATTCCGGGCAATGTAACCACGGCCGCCCCACTTATGTGGAATTGAAACTGGCCGACATAGAGCGGTTGTTCGGCCGCACATGATACAGGTTGGTGACACCATCTATTCACTGGACGATCCATTCGTTCTGGCCGCGCTGGGTGGCGTCGCAGTGGTTCTGCTTGTTTTGCTTCTGCTTGTCCTGTCGCTGCGCGCGTCGGCGCAGTCCGCACGAATGGTTGAACCCATGGTGCAACAACTGGCACTGCTGGGCCAGAACGTTCAGCAACTAGGCATGGGGCAGGAGCAGATGCGCGGCGGGTTGCAACACGTATCCGAAACGCAGGCCAATGCACAGGTCCAGATGATCCAGACTGTCGAGGCGCGCCTGTCCGACGTGCAGCAGCACATGAACGACAGGTTGGCGGACAACATGATGCGCCAGAACCGGGCTCTGACCGAGATGCAGGAAAGGATGAGGGAAACCCTGCATGGCAGCAGCAAACAGACCGCGACGTCATTGACACAGTTACAGGAACGGCTGGCGACAATTGACAAGGCACAGGACAATATCACCAAGCTGTCTGGCGACGTTCTGAGCCTTCAGGATATCCTGTCCAACAAGCAGACACGCGGGGCGTTCGGCGAAATCCAGTTGAACGATATCGTTTCCAAGGCCCTGCCCAAGGACAGTTATGCCCTGCAGGCCACGCTCTCCAATGGCAAGCGGGCCGATTGCTTGATTCACCTGCCCAATCCGCCCGGTCCTATCGTGATCGACAGCAAGTTTCCGCTGGAGGCTTATGAGGCTCTGCGCCGTGCTGAAACCCAGCCGCAGGTGAACGAGGCCGTCCGGCTGATGCGCACCGCTGTGCGAACCCATATCAAGGCAATTTCAGAGCGTTACATCATCGATGGCGAAACCGCCGATGGCGCATTGATGTTCCTGCCTTCGGAGGCGGTTTATGCCGAGTTGCATGCAAACTTCCCCGAGCTGGTCCGCGAAGGATTCGCCGCACGGGTCTGGATCGTGTCGCCAACAACCTGCATGGCCACGCTGAATACGATGCGGGCCATTCTGAAAGACGCACGTATGCGCGAGCAGACAGGCGCAATCCGACGGGAACTGGGCTTGTTGCACAAGGATGTTGATCGGTTGGGCGATCGGGTCGGAAACCTTGACCGCCATTTCGGCCAGGCGGCCAAGGATATAGCCGACATCAAGATCAGTGCCGAAAAAGCCGGTCGGCGGGCAAAGAGGCTGGACAGTTTCGATTTCGAAGAAATCGCCTCGGATGAACCGAGTAATGTCGTACCGTTGGGAAAGAGCGACGGATAGATTGGTGCTCCGGCGGTCGTGCGATTGGTGTTCCGGTATTCCCGTGTCGAACTGCCACCGATGGCACGTAATCGGAAAATCCGCTGTATTTAATAGCCCTTGTCTGGTTTATCACCATGGATAGCATTTTCTGCTGACCGCAGCACCAACCCCGCGTGGCCGCCATGGGGCGTCACGTCTAGAAACGGATCAATCCATGTCGTCTACTGAAAACCTAAGCCTTGAAGAAATTGAAGCATTGGCGCAGGAGGCGCTTGTGGCGAGTGGTGCGACCGAGGCCAATGCCCGTCCGCTCGCCGTTGCCACCGCCGAAACCGAAAAGGACGGTGTTGCAAGCCATGGGCTGGCCTACATCCCGATTTACTGCGGACATCTGGAGTGCGGCAAGGTGGACGGCAAGGCCGAGCCGGTGCTGGAGCAAACGCGGGACAGCATGATCACGGTCGACGCGGCATGTGGCTTTGCCCACCGCCCGATCGATATGGGATTCGAAAAACTGATACCCTTGGCGCGCAAGAACGGTATCGCCGCGCTGGCCATTCACAACAGCTATAACTGCGGTGTTCTGGGGTATCACACCCGGCGTCTGGCCGAGGCTGGCATGGTTGGGCTGGGCTTCACCAATTCGCCCGCTGCAATCGCTCCGGCCGGAGGAAGCAAACCTGTCTTTGGAACCAACCCGATGTCGATCGCTGCGCCGGGCGCCGAAGGCGAGGCAGAGATCCTGATTGACCAGAGTTCCAGCGCAATCGCCAAAAGCGAGGTCATGAAACATGCGCGGGAAGGCAAGGACATCCCGCTCGGTTGGGCGCTGGATAGCGATGGAAATCCGACAACCGACCCCGAGGCGGGATTGAAGGGTTCAATGGTTCCCACCGGAGGATACAAGGGCGTTGGCAATGCGCTTCTGGTGGAAATCATGGCCGCAGCGCTGACAGGTGCCACCTTGGGTATTCACGCATCTCCCTTCAGCGGACCGGTGGGAGGGCCGCCCAAAACCGGGCAGTTCTTTATTGCCATCGATCCACGTGCATCGTCTCGTGGCGAGTTCGAACAGCGGATCGCGGCCATTGCGGACTCGATCCGCAGCCAGCCGGGCGCTCGCCTGCCCGGGGATGGGCGCCGCGCCAGAAGAGATGTGGCCCGGCAAAAGGGCGTTGATGTGAATACCGCAACCTTGGCCAAGATACGCGAACTGATTTCCGCGGCCGGATGATGCCGGACTGGTCCTTCTTGCGCGGACGCCTGCCCTGATGTGGCTGGTCGGGCGATTTCGATGCTGTGATCCGCCGTCTGGCCGTCAGATACGCAGGAATGGCTGAACAATGCGGGGAATCAGGCCCCGGAATTTCAGCGGTGCATCCGTGACGGCCAGACAGATACAGTCTTCGCCGATATCGGCAACCGGTGTGTGTTCGACAGAGTCGTCCGCCGTTTCGACATCGCCGCGGGCAAACCGGTCGTCCTCATCCGAAAAGGCGCCTTGCAGAACAAGCGTCAATTCGATGCCGCGATGGCTGTGGTCGGGCACGGCTCCGCCAGCCGGAATGAACAGCAACCGCGCAGAAGCGTCCTTGCTCGTCGGCAGGATCGCCTGTTTGACTCCCATGCCGACCGGTCGCCAGCGGATCGCATCGATGTCACCGCCGACATAATCCCGCAACGGCTGTGGCAATACACCGTCTGCAACCGAACGAACGGGCCGCGGTTCGGGCGCGTTCCCCGCGATCATGGCCAGAGTTGCGGCAAGGCTGTCTTTGCTCACCGGTTCCATGTCTTGATCGATCAGGGCGCCGCCCACGGCATCGAAACTCTCAATCTGGGCGCGGCATGTGTCGCACATGGTCACATGTGTCGCCACCATCAGGTTGAACGCTTCGGGCAATGTCCCTGCCGAATAGGCCATAAGGATGTCGTCGCCCAGGTGATGTTTGATTTCTTCCGTCATCTTGTTGTTCACTTCATTGCGTGGCGCAATCGGTCCAGCGCCAGTCTAATCCGCGATTTGATCGTGCCGAGTGGCAATCCCGTTGCCGCAGCGATTTCGCTGTGACTGAGGTCGCCAAAGTAGGCACGTTCTATCAATTCCCTTTGCGCATCCGGCAAATCGGCAATTGCCGATCTGAGTCTTGCGCTTTCCTGTTGCAGGCTCAGGATGTCTTCCTGATCCGGTTCTACTTCGGGTCCCCATGTCAGTTCCTCGGGTTCCGGCCGCCGTTGCTTTCTCAGCGCATCGATCCGCCGGTTCCGCGCGATGGTAAAAACCCAGGTCGCAACCGAAGCCCGCGCCGGATCGAACATGTGCGCCTTGCGCCAGAGCGTTGCCATGACTTCCTGAGCGCATTCTTCGGCCATCGTGGCGTCGGCGCCCGACTTCATCAAGAAACCTTTTATCCGTGGTGCGAAATGCCGAAACAGGTCGGCAAAGGCCTTTTGGTCCTGATGATCTCTGATTCTCGCAACATGATCGACCCAGTCCGGCGATGCATCGGTTAACGTGTCTGGGTCGGTCACGACATTCTTTCCAGTTGCCTTTCTGACGGGCAAGCCAACCCGCGTCTTTGCGCGCGGTTTTTCCTCGGTGGTGTGGTCCATGGTCGCCAACATGAACAGGATACGCAAGGGCCGGCAATTTGGATCACTGCAGATTTCTTTTTTTCATCCGAATTTGAGTACCAGTCGTACACGCCTCATAACTCGTGAATGGAGACAACTGAGTAATGCCATTTGAACAAGGTGCGGGCGCACCCAAGAAAATAGCCGTCATAGGGGCAGGAATATCGGGAATGGGTGCTGCGTACATGCTCGCCAACACGCATGCGGTCACGCTTTTTGAATCCGAACATCGATTGGGCGGCCATGCACGTACCGTTCTGGCAGGAAAGCGCGGGGATCAGCCGGTCGATACCGGTTTCATCGTATTCAACAAGGTGAACTATCCGCATCTGGCGTCGCTGTTCGAGCGTTTGGACGTTCCAATTGCTGCCAGCAACATGAGCTTTGCCGTGTCAATCGATGGTGGCCGACTGGAGTACGCGCTGCACAGTCTGAACGCGTTGTTCGCGCAGCGGCGCAATTGTGTCGACCCGCGGTTCCTCCGAATGGTGAGGGACATCTTCCGGTTCAATGCCAACGCCCTTGAGATTGCGCGGGATGAAAACCTGACCATCGGGCAGTTTCTGGATCGCCTGGGTGCGGGAACCTGGTTTCGCGACTACTATCTCGTGCCATTTTCCGGCGCGATCTGGTCGACACCCCGGGACCGCATCATGGATTTCCCGGCGCATGCGATGATCCGTTTTTTTGAAAACCACGCCCTTTTGAACACCTATGGCCAACACCAGTGGTACACGGTCCAGGGCGGCTCCATTGCATATGTGAGCAGGCTGGAGGCGGGCATGCGGGCTAAAGGCGTTGATGTGCGTCTGAACGCTTCGGTTCAGGCCGTGCGCCGTTCTATGGTCGGCGTTCGGCTCCGGGTATGGGGCGGAGAATGGGAGACTTTTGACGAGGTTGTGTTTGCCACGCATTCTGACGACACGCTCCGGATTTTGTCCGATGCCTCCATTCGCGAGAAGCGCAATCTTGGTGCCATCGGTTATCAACCCAACGAAGTCGTTCTTCACGCGGACGAAACAGTCATGCCAAAACGCAAAAAGGTATGGGCCAGCTGGAACTATGCCGAGGACCGAGGCGCGCCTTCGGATCAGATCGATCTGACCTACTGGATGAATTCGCTTCAGCCTATTCCCAAGGATGATCCGCTGTTTGTCACGCTCAACACCAACCGAACGATCCGCGAGGACCTGATCCACGATCAGGTGACGATGCGGCACCCGGTATATGATCTCGCAGCACTTAAAGCACAAAAGGAACTGGCAACGTTCAACGGAACGAATTCCACATGGTTCTGCGGTGCTTGGATGAAAAACGGATTCCACGAGGACGGGTTGGCCAGCGCAGTCGACGTGGTCGAGGGCATTAACCGTCTTGCGGCATTGCAGATGGCGGCGGAATGAACCCGCGCATTGATCATATCGCCGGGCAAACCTTCCATGGCCGGAAAGGCGGGGTGAAAAACGCGTTTCGGTATTCGGTGGACTATCTGATCCTTGATGCCGAAGCGGATGCAGAGGTTCCGGCATTGTTTTCTCGCAATCGCGGAAACCTGATGTCTCTGCACGACCGCGACCATGGCGGTGAACCCGGTAGAGGAAACGGCGCGAAATGGGTCCGCAAAGTGCTGCGGGAGCACCAGTTGCCCCAGGCGGATCGCATCATGCTGCTGGCGCAGCCAAGGGTAATGGGTCACGTGTTCAACCCGGTGAGTTTCTGGCTATGTTATCTGGGAAATGATTTGATCGCGGTCATCGCCGAAGTCACCAATACCTTCCAGGAACGCCATTCCTACCTGTGCCATAAACCCGACCTGTCTTCGATCCGATCCGAGGACAGGTTGAATGCGAAAAAAGTTCACTACGTCTCGCCATTTCAACCGGTCGAAGGTGGCTACGCGTTCCGGTTCGATATCCGTGACGACCGAATTGGGGTCTGGATAGACTACAGCCGCGGCAAGGGCGGACTTGTCGCAACCCTCACGGGCAAGCGCGAAGCGTTGACAAATGGCGGTATCCTGCGTGCCATGCTGCGGCGTCCTCTCGGGTCGCGACGGGTACTGGCGCTCATTCACTGGCAGGCGTTGAAACTGTGGTGGAAAGGCGTCCGCTATCGCGTGCGCGGCGCTCCGCCGGTGCAGGATGTGTCGCGGGGATGAGCGTGATGACCGTCGATATCCCTCGCGACCGCCTGGGGTCCTATTCTCTGTTCGCGGCATTGCTGGCTGCGGCGGGTCTGCCATTGTACATCCACGCGCCGAAATTCTACGTGGACAGCTATGGTGTGAGTCTCGCCGTGATGGGGCTGGCTCTGTTCGGTCTGCGGCTGCTGGATGTGGTTCAGGACCCGTTTCTGGGTCGCTTGTCGGAACGGCTCCGCAAACATAGAGCGGTGGCTGTTGCGATCGGGGTCGCGGTGTTGGCGTCGGCGATGGTCGGGCTGTTTGCCGTTGAACCACCTTTTGACCCGCTGATCTGGTTCGTGCTGATGCTGGCAATGGTGTTTTCGTCCTTCAGTTTCCTGACCATCTGCTTTTATGCCCAGGGTGTCGGCAAGGCCGCGCAGTTGGGAGATCAAGGTCATCTGCGATTGGCAAGGTGGCGCGAGACTGGTGCCCTGCTTGGCATTTGCGCCGCGGCTCTTGCGCCCTTTCTGCTGGGAACTCAGATGGACCAGCCATTTGCCGGATTTGCCGTCGGCTTTGTTGTCGTGGCGTTGGGGGCGACACTGGCCATGCGTTTGGAATGGGGCGACGCGCTGGCCACGTATTCAACCGAGTTTGGTGCGGTTCTTCGTGATCCCGTCGCGCGCAGGCTTTTGATCATCGCCTGCGTGAATGCGGCCCCGGTCGCTGTCAGTTCCACGCTGTTCCTGTTCTTTGTCGAAAGCCGGTTGGCCGCCCCGGGCCTTGAGGGGCCATTGTTGTTGCTGTTTTTTCTTGCCGCCGCCATTGCGGTCCCAGGCTGGGGAAAACTCGCCGAGACGATCGGCGCAAAAAATGCGCTGCTTGGGGGAATGGTGCTGGCCGTTCTGTCCTTTGGTTTCGCGCTGACACTGGGCGCAGGAGACTGGCCGACCTTTGCCCTCATCTGTGTGGCGTCAGGCGCGGCTTTGGGGGCGGACATGACCATTCTGCCAGCCATGTTCGCAGGAAGGATGGCGCAGGTTTCGCCGGGTGCGGCGGAAGGTTTTGGGCTGTGGTCATTTGTGTCCAAGTTCACGCTGGCCTTCGCCGCCGTGTTGTTGTTGCCGGTGCTGGAGACGGCGGGATTCCAATCCGGCACGGACAACTCCGATGCCGCGCTGGCACTTCTGACACTGTTTTATGCCGGTGTGCCTTGTGTCCTGAAACTCATTGCCATTGCGCTGCTGGCGATGACGAAACTAGAGGAAAGCTGATCATGGAAAGCCTGTTCCTGATGCTGGTCGGGGGCGCTGCGGTGCTTTTGCCGATCGTCTTGTGGCGACGCCTTTTTGGCTTTGCGGCACAGAAACCGACCGACTACGCGCAGAGCGGTCCCGATTTCGACCTGCGCACGCATCTGAATGGCCCAATCCAGTGCGAAGGTGTGATCTATGGTCCGCTGGGCCGGGTCAGTTCGCGTTTTGTTGGTGATTTCTCCGCGACTTGGCGCGGTGACTCTGGCGTGATGACTGAAACCTTTCACTATGACAATGGCGCGACGCAACATCGGGAATGGCATCTGGACCTTCGGGGAAATGGCCGGATCCTCGCGACCGCGCCGGATGTCATCGGCTCGGGTTCCGGTGTTCAGATGGGCTCTGCCGTCAAACTGACCTATCGCATTCGCCTGCCCCAGGATTCCGGAGGGCATGTTCTGACTGCAATCGACTGGATGTATCTTGCTCCCAACGGCACCATCGTGAACCGCAGCAGGTTCTACAAATACGGCATTCAGGTTGCCGAGCTGGTCGCGACGATGCGTCCTGCGGAGACCACGGTGGACCGGCAAAGAGAGGCGGCATGAGAGAGTGGCAGGGGAAACGATACTGGCTGATCGGTGCCAGCGAAGGCCTCGGCGCGGCCCTCGCCGGGGTCATGAGCCGTGCAGGCGTTCACCTGGTTCTTTCGGCGCGAACTGCGGACAGGCTCAAGGCGCTGGCGGAAACCTTGCCGGGACCGGTCGACATACAAGTGTTGGATGTGGCGGATATGGCCAGCGTGACAGCCGCCGCGAAGGCGGTTGGCGATGTCGATGGCGTCGTGTTTCTGGCGGGTGTTTACTGGCCAATTGCGGCATCGGATTGGGCCCCCGAAAAGGTAACGGCAATGGTCGACGTCAACTTCACGGGCTTGACGCGTATTCTGGGCGCAACCGTGCCAGCCATGGTGGCGCGAGATCGCGGTCATATCGTGATCACGGGGTCGCTGTCCGGTTTTCGCGGTCTTCCGGGCGCAATCGGTTATGCCGCGTCCAAGGCGGGGACCGTGTCCCTGGCCGAATGCATGTACGCCGATCTGCGCAAAAGCGGTGTCTCCGTGCAACTCGTCAATCCGGGCTTCATCCGGACACGTCTGACCGACAAGAACGATTTTACCATGCCGTTTCTCATGGAGCCCGAAGACGCGGCACAGGTCATGTTCGAACACATGAACACGGATCGCTTCAAGCTCAGTTTTCCGCGTGTTTTTTCGTGGTTGTTCCGCCTTGGGCAGTTTCTGCCAGACTGGTTGTATTACCGATTGTTTGCGTGAGATCAAAGACTCATCGATCCCGCCGCGTATCAGATGCATCAGTGGACCGCGAACAGGAGGAACAAGCGATGTTGGAGATATCCCCGCACAAGGTGGCGCAGGTCATACTGATGTCACGCGAATTGGGCCGTGCAGAAGGAGAGCTGCGTGCTTTCATCGAACGGATGACCGAGGACGAACAGGCGGAACTTGTGGCGATCATGTGGATCGGGCGTGAAAGCTTTGACGTGGAAGATATCGCCGAAGCCATCGCTACCGCCAAGGCCGAAGCCTCGGTTCCTTGTGCGGACTACCTGCTTGGCACGCCGCATATGTCCGATCACCTGGAAAACGGGCTGGATGCGTTGGGAATCTCGGCCACCGACGTCGAAGACGAATTGATGTAGCAAAATTCGCGCCGCTTCCAACTGTGCCGTTCAGATCTCCGCCATATGTTCTTTGAACGTGGCCTTGGCTCTGCCCCAGACACCGCTTTCCAGATCAGTCAGCGTCAAAAGCGATGGCAGCAGTTGTTCGGCGTAGTCTTCGGAGCTTTCGACCGGCAGCATTGACGGAAGATTGTCGATCGCCGTCACATCCAGAACCGGATCGTCGTGTACCCGCAATGCGGGCTCTTTCCAGGTTGTCGTACGATCATAGACCTTGATCGGGGAAAACGCGCTGTCCGGGTCACAGGCGATGTCGCCGATGACCGAAAGACGGCGTGGCGCAGTTTTTGCAAGGGCCGGGCAGAAGACCGGCGTTCCTGGGCGGGCCAGAATGCAGTTCAGGAATACCTCATGCTCCAAAACCTCGGGGAACGGGCCGCCATGCGCGGTTTCCGCCATATCCCATCGGGTCACAGGGACATCCAACCGAGCACAAAGATCGGCCGCGCCTGTGCCCACGCGGCCAAGCGCCCCGATGACCAGTGCGTCAGGGCGCCGGTCACCAAACCCGGCCATCTCCATGGCGAGTTCGTCGCAGAGGGTGGTCGCGCTCGGGTAGGTGGAAACCGGACCGGCGATCGAAACGCGCTGCTGGGCCACCCAACACTTGAGGGCCACGGCCGCGCCGGCGAACCCGGCCCAGTATCCAAAAGCAGCGACCCGGCGGCCCGTTTCGTCCACGAGATATTCCAGATCGTAGAGTGTGCCGCCGCCGGTCCTGAAGCGTTTCAACAGGATCTGTCCGGCGGGTTGACCCTTGTACGCATGGCCGAACAAGATGTGCCGATGGGTGAGTGGCGTGCCGTCTGACGGCAATTCCTTCAGCCCGAAAACAATCGCATCGGCAGGGGCCTTCGGCCAACTGTTTTCCGGTGCGATTTCGCAACCGGCATCGCGATAGCCATCCAGTGGAATGGCACGGACAGAACTCTCTTCGACCGTTACGCGGATGCCCGCCTTGCGCAGCTTGGCCGCTCCTTGCGGTGTCAGCCCGACGCGTTCTTCATTTGGGCGCTGTTCGGCCCGAACCCAAAGATGTGTCATCGGTTGCATCCCTCCCTGACGCGTTGCCCGGTGTTGCCTAGAAATGTGTCTGGGCGTGATGCCGGTCCGGAGATTCCAGATGCGGCACGGCATTGAAAAGCACCGGGCTGAGCTGATCGCCGATCGGATAGAGCCGGTGCATCGAGGTGTTCATGATCGCCAGCGCCACCCGGGCGGTGGCTTCTATGTTCAGCTCCATCACCTGCCGCATGGCGATGGCGATCAAACCGCCCGAAGTCACCACGAGCCCAGGTCCACGGCCGGCGGCAATGTCGTGCAGCGCTTCGTTCACGCGTGTCTCGAACTGCCGGAATGTCTCCGGTGTGCCTTCCAGCTCGCCCTTGTACCAGGTCGAGAAGATGCGCGGAAGGTGCGTGACGAAGTCTTCACGTTCCGTCGGGAGCGGAACGCCGTGCTGCTCCTGCAGCAGGTTGGCCATGGTGAGGTATTCCAGCTCATTGAGTCTCTCGTCCGCGACGACGTCCTCGACCCCCATTGCATCCGCGGTTTCGATATGCCGGTTCAAGGTTCCACAGTAGATACGCGTGTGATGGTTTGCCGAGATCCGCAGGTGTTCACCAAGCCAGGCCGATTGCTGCCGGCCCAGGTCGCTGAGCCGATCATAGCTGATCTCGTCACGGGCCTGCGAGTTGGCCTGGCCGTGGCGGATGAGGGTAATATGAGACATTGCTTCGCTCCTCTTGCGCCCGTCTTAGGCCAGAGTCACGACGGGGGCCAGTGCAACGGAGGAGCCGCGAGGACATTTTCACCGGGGGATGCAATCTTGGTGGGACGCGTCACAAGATTCAGGGGCATTCCAAGTGGTTGCCAACAGCGTCAACTCCAGCGGACGTCGCCCAAGAATATGTAGCCGGCGCCATAGATCGTCTTTATCAGGCGCGGATTCTTGGGATCCTCTTGCAGCTTGGTGCGCAGGCGGGAGATGCGGACATCCATCGCCCGGTCGAAACTCTCGCCGGCTGCTCCGCCGAGCACCTCCTGCATTCGGGACCGGCTGATCAATCGCTTGGGGCTGTCCAGAAACAATCGCAGGACTTCGGCCTCTGCGTGCGAAAACGGTGTTTCCGATCCGTTTTCATCTTCCAGCGCATAGCGGTCGAAATGGGCGACCCAGCCATTGAAATGGGCGGTATTTCCGGTTTTCGAGACCGGGCGGTTGCCCCGCAGACGCGCCCGGATCCGCGCGACGACCTCGGCCGGATCAAACGGTTTTGTTATATAGTCATCCGCACCCAGCTCCAGCCCGGTGACCCGGTCCTGTACCTGCGCGCGGCCCGAAATGATGATGACGGATGCGCCCTGTTCCAGAGCCAGCCGGTGCACAAGTGCCAGACCGTCCGTGTCCGGCAAAGACAGGTCGACAAGGCACACATCCGGAGTCGTGTGTTTCAACGACGCTTCGAATTCGCGAGCCCGCGAAAAACTCTGCGTGCGAAAACCGGCTTCAGTCAGCACGTCGGTCAGCATCTGCCGGATTTCCGGTTCGTCATCCAGGATCGTTACCAGTGGAGCTGTCATGCGGCGGCCTCGGTCCGAATTAGCGCAGCAAGCTGCATCGCCGTAAAGGGTTTCGCCAGAACCGGCACACGGGACAATGCGGCACGATGCAGCGGATCATCGACCGGAAGCGATGTCATCAGAAAACAGGGCAGGTGGTTGCCGGCCATTCGGTCCAGAAGCTCGAGCCCGTTGGCCTTTCCCTGCAGCTTGATGTCGGACAGCACCAGCGAGATGTCGGGAATGTCAGCGGCAAGCGCGACGGCCTCGTCCACTGACGTTGCTTCGATCACGGCGAATCCCAGGTCGATCAGCATGTCGCGGAACGTGGCCCGCAACGCTTCGCTGTCCTCGACCAGCAAGACCATGCCGCCGCCGATCTGCGGAGCCGCCCGGAACGGCAGGCGCAGTGTGACGCTGGCGCCGGACGGTGTGTTTGCCAGCCGCAGATCGCCCCCGGCCAGTTTCGTCATGTCATAGACCATGGGTAATCCCAGCCCGCTGCCCTCGCCACCCTTGGTGGTGAAAAACGGATCCAGCGCCTTGTTCAGCGCTTCGGGCGAAAACCCGGGGCCGGTATCGGTGACCGTGATCTCGATCCATGTCCGTTCGATGCAATGCGCGCTGACGGTGATCTGCCCACTGGCCCCGCAGGCGTCCCGCGCGTTCAAGATCAGGTTCAGCAACGCATCCTGCAACATGCCCGGGTCGAGCAGGACCTGCTCATCAGGCATGTGATCCAGAATGCTCAGGCCGACAGCGCGCGGCAGGCTGGGCGAGGCCAGCAGGTTCAGGTCTCCAAGCAGCGCATGCATGTCGGTGGATTGCGGCCGCAGTGTCCGGTGACTGGTCATGTCTGCGATCCGGTTGAGCAACCGACCGCCCCGCCGGGCCGCCGATTGCGTGGCGGTCACGAGTTTTTGCGCCGCGCTGTCAAGATCCATGCGCGAAAGCTTGGATTGCATACCCAGGATGATGGTCAAAAGGTTCGAGAAATCATGCGCAAGACCGCTTGTCATCTGCGCCGCCAAGGCGCGGCGACGCGATTGTTGCAATGCGACGCGAGCCTGGGTTTCCTCGGTTACGTCCATGGACAGGATGTAAACCCCCCCGGCACCGTCGGGCGTAAAAGCCACACGGATACGCCGGGCGCTGTGGTCCTCGGTGAACTCGAAAACCGGGCTGCTGCCCTGGTAGGCGGTTCTCAGGTGCGGTTCGATCCGGGCATAGGCAGAGTCGCCCAGGGCTTCGGATATGTGCAGGCCGACAATCTCGGACGGTCGCCCGGGCAGGACGCTGGTCAGCCGCCGGTTGGAATAGGTATAGACGCCTTCGTGATCGACATGCGCGATATGGGCAGGCATCATCTCGGTTGTCAGACGCGTGCGGGCCTCGATCTCGGTCAGTTGCCGCTGTGTCTCTTCCCGTGCGATGATGGTCGCGGCGAGTTGCCGGTTGGTCGCGGCAAGCTCTTCGGCGTGGGACAGCACCTGATCCGTCAGTTCCTCGGATCGCGCCCGCAAAAGTGCCTCGGATTGCTTTGTGCGGGTGATGTCGGTGTAAACGGCGACCCATCCTCCCTGCGGCAGGGGCGACCCTTCCACAGAAATGGTGCGCCCGTTGGCCCGTTCCCGTTCCATGTAATGCGGAGCGAAGGTGCGTGCCTGCTCTACCCTCTGGCGAACAAATTCCTCAAGATCGTCTACGGGACCGTATTCGCCGGTGGACACCAGGTACCGGATCGTGTCTTCAAAAGACGCGCCGGGTTGCACGAGATGATCGGGCAGATCGAACATTTCCTTGAAGCGCTGGTTGCAGACGGCGAGCCGCAGGTCGCTGTCATAAATCGACAGGGCCTGTGCGATCAGGTTCAGGCCAGCAGCAGTCAGTGCCTTGGTTTTGCTTTCTGAACGATCCATGTGCCGTGCTCTCCCGCTGCGATATGGCTAGCACCGGCAGACGGGCGGGGCAAATCGCGAAATCCGGCCGGGCATCGGAGTTTGCCGTTGTTACAATTCGTAAGGATTGGGAAAACATCAGGAAAAACTTGGTTCCCAATGTCGCCATCGACTTGGATGCGGTCAGAATCAGGCCAGGTCGATATGGAATCGGTGATGTGCACCGGTTGTGGGAGGGAAGCGAATTGGCTCAGACGCTGAAAGGCGCCGATGGATTGTCGTCCATTCCGGCATTGTTGAAACGCAATGCGGCTGAATTTGGCGCATCGCCTGCATACCGCGAAAAAGAATTCGGCATATGGCAGACCTGGACCTGGGCCGAGACCGAGAAGGAGATTGAGGCGCTGGCGCTGGGCCTGATCAATCTGGGTGTGAATGAAGGCGATTTCATTGCCATTATCGGCCGCAACCGTCCGTATCTGTACTGGTCCATGGTGGCTGCCGAAATGGTCGGGGCGGTTCCGGTTCCGCTCTATCAGGACGCCGTGGCCGAAGAGATGGCGTATGTACTGGGCCATTGCGGTGCGCGTTTCGTGATTGTCGGCGACCAGGAGCAGGTGGACAAAGTTATCGAGGTGCAGGACCAACTGCATCAGTTTGAACATCTGATCTACCTGGATCCGCGCGGTTTGCGCAAATACGACCATTCCCACCTGCACGAGTTCAGCCACGTACAGAACCAGGGTCGTGCAGCACGTGACGAGTTCATCAATGACCTGAAGGCCCGCCGCGAAAAGCTGGACTACGACGACACCTGTGTCATGCTTTACACATCGGGGACGACCGGCAAACCCAAGGGGGTCGTGCTGTCCAACCGAAACGTGATCGAAAGCGCCAAGTCGTCGTCAGAGTTCGACAATCTGCGTCAGGACGACGAGATTCTCGCCTACCTGCCGATGGCGTGGGTGGGTGATTTCATTTTTTCCATCGGTCAAGCCTATTGGACGGGCTTC
>CAYGNE010000045.1:0-243 GCA_964351155.1 uncultured Rhodobacterales bacterium
TTCTGCGCCGGCGCGTCGGCGTAGATATCTGTCCACAATTCCTCGAGCGCGGGCTCGGGGCTGTCCTTGGCAAAGTCGGCGGCGGCATTCACCACCTCCTTGATCTCCTTGTCGATCGACTTCAGATCGTCCTCGGAGGCATGTTTGCCGGTCAGCAGCAGACCGCGCACCTGTTCGATCGGATCCCGTTCCTCACGCATTTTTTGAACCTCTTCGCGGGTCCGGTACTTGGCCGGGTCCGAC
>CAYGNE010000045.1:253-21496 GCA_964351155.1 uncultured Rhodobacterales bacterium
GAGGTGGAGCGCTTCTGTGCCGTGCCCATGGCATACTGGTTGTTCTCGAGCACGAAGACCACCGGCAGGTCCCAGAGCGCGGCCATGTTGAATGTTTCGTACACCTGGCCCTGGTTGGATGCGCCATCGCCGAAATAGGTGAATGTGACGCGCCCGTTTTCCAGGTATTTGTCGGCAAAGGCCAGACCGGCGCCCAGCGGCACCTGCGCGGCAACAATGCCGTGGCCGCCATAGAAATGCCGGTCCTTGGAGAACATGTGCATTGACCCGCCCTTGCCCTTGGAATAACCGCCTGCGCGCCCGGTCAGTTCGGCCATCACCCCCTTGGGGTCCATACCGCACGCAAGCATGTGCCCGTGGTCGCGGTAAGACGTGATGCGTTTGTCGCCTTCCTCGGCGACTGCCTCAAGCCCGACGACAACGGCTTCCTGCCCGATATAAAGGTGGCAAAATCCCCCGATCAGGCCCATCCCGTATAACTGACCTGCCTTCTCTTCGAACCGGCGGATCAACAGCATTTCACGGTAGTAGGTTTTCAGATCCTCGGCGGATACATTTGGTTTCTTGGTGCTTTTTCGCGTAGCCATCGCGGTGCGCTCCCCCTCCGGATGAATAGTTTAAAGCTAAACTATTGATATCGAATATCAGATGGCGTGGCGAGAGAAAACTGCCGCGACGGCTTAGCGGATGACAATTTCGTCTGCGCGCAGCAACCCGAGAACCGAGCGGGCCTGCTGGTCCAGAAGATCGAGATCCAGATAATCGTCCGACAACCTGCGGGTCAGGTTTTCGGACGCGGCGATTTCGATCTGAAGCTGGCCAAGGGTCTGACGCAGGGTATCCGCCTCGGCGGCGATCTCGACACGTCGGAACAGGCCGAAATCCCCCTGAACAGCGGCAAACGTGAAATACAGGCACAGTGCAAAAGCAGCGGCGAAATACACGAAAGGGCCAAAGCCGGGACGGGTCGAACGGGTCAAACTGAACTGCCTCACATGCACCCTTGCTGGGCGTCTTCAGGCACTATGACACAGGTGATTCGGCTTGTGAATCCCCGATTTTCGGGGAGGTTCGCGTTTGATTCGATTTCTGATCCGCCCTGTGGCCGAAGAATCACGAAACCACCCTACGAGCCGGCAACCGATGCCTGGTAGATACTTTCGATCGTGTCCTTCAACGTGGCATCGAAGGCGTCATCCGATTGGCTTGCCGACAGGCCCTCGCTCAGGGCGCGCGAAAACGACGCGATGACACCGGCATTGCGCGACAGGCGATCATTGGCCTCGCTCCGGTTGTAGCCGCCCGACAGGGCAACCACGCGCATCACGCGCGGGTGGTCGACCAGCGTCGCATAAAGGTTGGCTTTTTCCGGCAACGTCAGTTTCAGCATGACCTGCTGACCGGCAGGCAGCGCATCAAGATTGCGGGTCAGTTCCGTCAGCAACATGTCTTCGGCTTCGGCCTTGTCCGGGATGCTGATCGTTACCTCGGGTTCAATGATCGGCACCAGCCCCTTGGCCAGAACCTGGCCGGCAATTTCGAATTGCTGCGCGACGTTTGCGGCGATCCCATCCGGCGAGGCTGCGTCGATGACCGACCGCATCTTGGTGCCGAAAATCCCGGCCTCGACGGCACGATCCAACAACGCGTCCAGTTCCGGCATCGGCTTCATCAAGCGGGCGCCATTGGCCTCTTCTTCCAGTCCCTTGTCGATTTTCAGAAACGGGACAACGCCACGGTTCTCCCAAAGGTATTGCGCCGTCGGTGTTCCGTCGATGTCGCGGTCCATCGTCTGTTCGAACAGGATCGCGCCGACGATCCGGTCGCCGGTAAAGGCCGGAGATTTGATAATTCGCGCCCGCATCGCATGCATCAGGTCGAACATTTCGGTTTCCGACCCATAGGCGCTTTCCTCGATCCCGTAGAGGCGCAACGCCTTGGGTGTTGATCCGCCACTCTGGTCCAGCGCTGCGACAAAGCCTTTGCCGGACGTCATCTGTTCGGTTTGCCGTGGGTCTGCCATGGGTCGGATCGCCTTGTTCTTTTCTGGCCCACACCGGGGCGGATTACGGGGTTTGTCAGGGTTTAGGACAGGGTCGTGCCGGTTGCAATCGGGTTAGCGCGAACAATGGGGCAGGAGTGTGCTCGGACCCCTTTCCGGCAGACCTCTCGGACGCGCCAGCCCGCTCGGGATTGCCGGTCGTGGCTCGGGAAATCGCCCTACTTCTGCAACACTGCAACACCCGGCAGGGTCTTGCCTTCCATCCATTCCAGAAACGCTCCGCCGGCAGTCGAGATGTAGGAAAACGCCTCGGCGGCCCCGGCCTGGTTGAGGGCCGCCACCGTGTCGCCCCCTCCGGCCACGCTGGTCAGCCGTCCCGCCGCGGTCAACTCCGCCGCCTTGCGGGCGGCGGCGTTGGTGGCGGCGTCAAATGGATCGATCTCGAACGCGCCCATCGGGCCATTCCAGATCAGGGTCCTGGCGTTTTCCAGAACGGCGGCGATCCTGGCCACGGTGGCCGGACCCGCGTCAAGGATCATCGCATCCGGCGGGCATTGGTCGGCGGGAACGGTTTGACTGTCTGCACCCGCCTTGAACTCGCGCGCGACAACCACGTCGACCGGCAGCAAGATGGCGCAGCCGGCCTGATCCGCCTTGACCAGAATGTCGGCGGCAGTTCCTGTCATCTCATGCTCGCACAGCGATTTGCCCACGTCGATACCCTGTGCCGCGAGGAACGTGTTCGCCATGCCGCCACCGATGATCAGGTGATCGACCTTTTCGACGAGGTTGCCCAGAAGCTCCAGCTTGGTCGAAACCTTGGCCCCGCCGACAACCGCGGCCACCGGGCGCGCGGGGGAACCAAGCGCGGCATCCAGCGCCGCCAGTTCCGCCTGCATCAGCCGTCCGGCACAGGATGGCAAGAGCCGCGCCACTCCCTCGGTCGAGGCATGCGCCCGGTGCGCACAGGAAAAGGCGTCATTGCAATAGACATCGCCGAGCGCGGCGAATTCCTGTGCAAGGACAGGGTCGTTTTTTTCCTCGCCCGGCTGGAACCGGGTGTTTTCGAGCAAGAGCACCGACCCTTCGGCCAATGCGCCAACCGCCGCCTCGGCGGCTGGACCTCGGCAATCTGCGCAGAAACCGACCGTCACTCCGAATGCGGTTTCCAGCGCGTCAACCAGCGGGCGCAGCGACATCTCGGGCACATGCTGCCCTTTGGGGCGACCGAAATGGGCCAGCAGGACAGGTTTGCCGCCCGCACCAAGGATGTCGCGGATGGTGGGATGCAGGCGGCGAATGCGTGTGTCGTCGGTCACCACGCCGTTTTCGATCGGGACGTTGATATCGACGCGCACCAGAACCCGCTTGCCCGCCACGTTCATGTCATCCAGCGTGTTCCAGCCCATTTGTCGTCCCTCTTTCCGATCCAACCTGTTCCGGCGCTTTTTCTCACATTTCCACCTATCGTCAATGCGTCACTTGGCATTCCTCTGTCCCGGGCTTAGGTATCTGGCCGAACCAGACAGACAGGAGAGCCAGATGGCCGACATCAAAGACCCCGAAAACACCATTCTGATGGAACTCAAGGACGGAACCGTCGTGATCGAACTGCTGCCCGACGTGGCCCCGCTCCACAGCCAGAGGATGAAAGAACTGGCCCGCTCCGGCGCGTATGACAATGTTTGTTTTCACCGGGTGATTGATGGTTTCATGGCACAGACCGGCGATGTGCAGCATGGCGACATGGAAGACGGTTTCAACATCCGCATGGCCGGCACCGGCGGGTCCGACATGGATGATCTGCCTGCCGAATTCTCCAAATTGCCACATGACCGCGGCACGCTGGGTGCGGCGCGTTCGGCAAATCCGAACAGCGCCAATTCGCAATTCTTCATCAACTTCAAGGACAACAGTTTCCTGAACGGTCAATACACCGTTTACGGGCGGGTAATCAGCGGAATGGAGCACGTGGATGCGATCACGCGCGGCGAGCCGCCAGCAAACCCTGACCGGATGATCAGCGTCAAGGTGGCCGCAGATGCGTAAGGCTGCATTCATGGTCGCCGGGCTGGTTCTTGCGGCGGGACCGGCCTTTGCGACGGGGCTGAAAATCGAGGTCGAGGGCGAAGGTGCCAATGGCACCATTGTCATCGACCTGCTCGAGGATGTCGCGCCCGCACATGCGGCCCAGATCGCCGCGCTCGCGTCTGACGGGGCCTATGACGGGGTGGTGTTTCACCGCGTGATCGACGGCTTCATGGCCCAGACCGGCGATGTGAAGTTCGGAAAACTGGGTGGCGACATGCGTCGCGCCGGAATGGGGGGCTCTGACAAGCCCGACCTGAAGGCCGAATTCTCGGATGTCCCTTATGACCGCGGCGTCGTTGGCATGGCGCGCAGCCAGGACCCCAACAGCGCAAACAGCCAGTTCTTTATCATGTTCGATGCCGGGCATTTCCTGAACGGGCAGTATACGGTTGTGGGGCGTGTCACCGAAGGCATGGAAGTGGTGGATGCGATCAAGCGGGGCCAGGGCCCGAACGGTTCGGTCATCGGGCAACCCGACGTGATGAAGTCGGTGACTGTCACCGACTGAGGCGCACCTTTTTTCACGACCGCGTGTGGGGGGCTGGGCATGTGAACCGATCTCCCGCAGGCTTCCTCCTGATCAGAGGAGGACCTTCAATGCGTGGCGCATTCTGCTTCTTGTCCGCGTTGATCGCGAACTTGGCCAGCGCGGTGCTGGCAGACCCTCAATCGTGGCGTCGTGAATGGCCCGAAACGCGTTTCGAAGAGAGCGCGATTTCGGACTGGACCGAAATCCGGTCCGGGGGGCCACCGAAAGACGGAATTCCCGCCATCGATGCGCCGGAGATGGTGGATGTCGCGATGGCGACTGGCCTGTCCGAACGCGAACCGGTCATCACGCTGGAACTCGGACAGGCACGGGCGCGCGCATATCCGGTGCGCTACCTGATCTGGCATGAAATCGTCAACGACAGCGTGGGCAGCGTCCCGGTCGCGGTGACATTCTGTCCCCTGTGCAATTCGGGCATGACGTTTGATCGCCGTGTCGCTGGGCGGGTCCTGACATTTGGGGTGACCGGCAAACTGCGGAATTCCGACATGGTGATGTTTGACCGCGAAACCCAAAGCTGGTGGCAGCAGGCCATCGGCGAGGCCATTGTCGGCGAGTTGACGGGAAACAGGCTGACAACCCTGCCGGCCTGGACCGAGAGCTGGTCGCAATTCAGAACCCGTAATCCGCAGGGCCTGGTCATGGCCCGACCAACGAACCACGAGCGGGATTATGGCCGGAACCCTTATGTCGGATATGACAGCCTGCCGCGTCCGTTCCTGTATGACGGTGAAAACCCTCCGCATGGGATTCACCCGTTGGAGCGGGTGGTGCGGGTCGGGAACCGCGCCTGGCCGTTGACCCGGCTCAGCGAGGCCGGGCAGGTTGAGGAGGCCGGCGTGGCGATCAGTTGGCAGGGCGGGCAGGCCTCTGCACTGGACAGTGCGCGAATCTCCGATGGGCGCGAGGTGGGCAACATCCGCGTGCGTGATGCCAATGGGCAGGATGTGGCCCATGACGTCATGTTCGCCTTTGCCTTTCACGCATTCTGGCCTGACGGTCTGTGGATGCTGGACCGATAACAAAAAAAGCGCCGGGAAATCCTCCCCGGCGCCGTTTTTGACCGTGTCTGCCCGACTCAGCTCTGGGCTGTTGCCTTTGCTGCAGCCGGGTTGGCGCCGGGTGACTTGTCCGCACGCCCGGGGTTCAGCGGATCGTCCTGACGTTGAACCGATCCTTCGAAATGGGCGCCACTTTCGATCGCGATGGTCTTGTGGATGATGTCACCCTCGACCCGGGCAGTCGAGGTCAGGCGTACCTTGAGCCCGCGCACGCGCCCGACGATACGACCATTGATGACAACGTCGTCGGCTGTAACTTCGCCTTTGATCGTTGCAGATTCGCCGATGGTCAGCAGATGCGCACGAATGTCGCCTTCGACCGTGCCTTCGACCTGGATGTCGCCGCTGGTCTTGATATTGCCGGTGATGTGCAGGTCAGCCGACAGCGTGGATGCCGGTGGCTTTGGTTTTGGTGTTGTCGCCTTGAAATCGCTGGGTGAGGACGAGGTCGCCGGTGCGCTGGTTGGCGAAACCGGTTTTGCGTCATCTGTCGTTTTGGAGCTCGGCTCGTTTATTTTGCTCTTCGAAAACATTGCTTGCAGCCTTGATGTAGATCATGGGGTTAACAGGCGTTCCATTGACCCGTACTTCATAGTGAAGATGGGTCCCGGTCGACCGTCCGGTGCTACCCATATCAGCAATGTGATCCCCGCGCGAGACCCTTTGGCCTTTCTTGACCAGAATGCGCGAAGTATGGGCATAACGTGTTTCGATACCAAAATCATGCTGTATCTTGACGAGCTTTCCGAACCCCGATTGCCAGCCAGCATGGACAACGACACCATCGGCTGTGGCAAAGATGTCGGTGCCTGGCGAGCCGGCGAAATCCGACCCGTTATGCATCCGCCGTCCACCAGTCTTGGGGTCACGGCGATAGCCGAAACCGCTGGTGTATCGCACGGCGGCACGGACCGGGCTTGCGAATGGCGCACGTTCGGCAGCGATGCGGTACATGTTCAGCAAGTCCATCTGGCTCAGGATGCGATTGGCGCGAATCTCGTCAACCGTCGGTTCATCCTCGCCGCGCGTGGTGAAGGACAGGGGCGTCATCGGACCGCCCTGACCGCTATAGCCGCGACGCACCTGCTCTATGATCTTGTCGGTCGGCATGCCGGCGCTGCGGAACATCTTGTCCAGCGGCGCGACCGAAATGGTCATTGCTTCTTCCAGTTGGCGGAAAATCTGGTCGTTCTGCTCCTGCATCAGCATGATGTCATACTTCAGCTGTTCCGCAGTATTCAGGGCATTCTGTGCATCGGCGAGAATCTTGTCACGTTCCTTTGCCGTGTTGGCCAGCGCATCGGCCATGAAGGTGATGGGCAAGGGCGAGTTGGCGGTTGTCACTTCGGCAACGTCGGTGTCTTGGCCTTTCTGTTTCAAAACCGCCAGACTTGTGCGGGCCGCTTCGCGGTCCTTCATCGTGTCACGCAGCGTCGCCTGAATGACCTCAATCCCGGTTTCCAGTTCACGGCGCCGGGTTTCCGAGGACAACAACTCGGATTGCATGGCCGAAACCTGCTCCAGTGCCGCGTTGAAACGGTTCTGGGCCGCCAACGCCTCTTCGGCACGGGTATCACGTTCCAGCGACAGCGCGTTCAGGCGGTTCTGATAGGTGATCTGATCCCGCTTGGCCTGTTCCCGAAAGTTGCCTGACCCGATGCTGTCCATCAGAAGGATCGCCGTGGCGATGATCGCCCATGCGCCAATTGCCGACGCACCTGCAAAAGCGGCAAGCTGGGTCGAGGGTCGCAATCGGATGAACCGGGTGTCGGTGTCGGACTTCAGGAACAGTCGGCGTTCGGGAAACAGTTTTTCCATCACCGCATGTGTCTTTATCGCCAGACGTGTCCGCAACGCGATCTACCTTCTTCCATCCCTCATCGCGCGGTCCGGTGTGGTTCGGAGATTGCGCCTTTCGCCGTGGATACCGAGTGCAGGCGCGTACATCAAGTTTGTTAACCTCTGAACTTGTCTTGACCCGGCGAAAGGCCGCAAACCGGCAAAAAATTGCCGATATCCGTGGCTTAGACCGTGAAAGGTGACGCGACTTCGCGGTGTTCCGGCGGTTTCGGCCGGTCAATCCGCGGTGTCCGGCGGCTCCGCGAGAGGCCAGTAGAAATCCGGCGGCAACCCGGCCTCGGCACGTTTTTCCTCGTTGAAGGGCGGTTTCAACGGACTGTGAAAGTAACGGCGCACAAGCGAATGGAACACTTCCTTGGGGTCCAGTTCGTGACGTCCGCACAGGAAATGAAACCACTTCGACCCATAGGCGACATGTCCGACCTCTTCGGCATAGATGGTTTCGAGTGCGGCAACGGCGTCATCCTCGCCCGCCTTGCGGAAGATCTCGATCATGCCGGGCGTCACGTCCAGTCCGCGCGCTTCCAGCACCATGGGAACAACCGCGAGGCGGCCCATGAAGTCGCTGCACGTATCCTCGGCGGCGCGCCACATTCCGGCATGGGCGGGCAGGGCGCCATAATGACTGCCCAGGGCCTCCAGGCAGTCACAGATCAGGTTGAAATGCTTGCTTTCCTCCTCCGCCGCGCGCACCCAGTCGTCATAAAACCCCATCGGCATCGGGGTGCCGGCAAAACGGGCAATGATATCCCAGTGCAGATCCACCGCGTTCAACTCGATATGGGCGACAGCATGTAACAGCGCGATGCGGCCTGCCGGGCTGCCCGGGCGGCGGCGCGGCACATCCCTCGGAGAAAGCAATTCCGGTCGCTCCGGTCGCGACGGATGCGGGGGAGGCTGAGAGATACCGATCTCGACCTGCTGCGCATCTTCGCGGCGCGAGGCAAACCATGTTGCGGCATGGCTGCGCGACAGAGCCGTTTTCTGGCGGCCATCGGCTGTCGTCAGGACGTCGACGGCCATCTGTGCAAGCGTTTTGGTCATCGGGCGCGGTCCAGTGGTGATCCGGTGGTCTGACGCCTTGCCGGCAAGGCCCGGCGGGCGCCAGGCCAACGTCCGGCGTTGTCACGCGTTTTGGTGTTTCCGGTCACAACCCCCGGGGCACTCGCAAGTTGTTGCTTCGAGATGGAAGGGCTTGGCCGGACGGTCGGCGCAGGCTGTGTGATGGCGGAGAACGACGTCAGCGTCCCAGGCTTTTGAACTCGCCCCGTATGTCCGGGCCCAGCCCCAGCCATCCGCGCAGCGTGGCCACAAGGTGGTCCGAAATCCGCTTCTTCTGGGATGGGCCGTACTGGTCGGCATAGACCGCCGCGGACCCCGTCAGCGCGGGCAGATCGGCCCGTATTTGGGTCGCGGGCGTGAGCGCGGCACCGGTGTCCATACTCACGACCTGAGCGATGAGCTTGACGTTGTGCACAGCTTCGGGCGCACGTCGCCGCGTGATTGGCGTGATGCCGTGGAACTGCACGACTTCAATGTTCAGGCGGGCATTCTGGCTGCCCTTGGTGTCGGCAATGGCCTGATGCCCGGCCGCATGAACGATGTCATAGACCTGCTGATAGCGGTCGCCCGGCGGGTCCCCGTGCCAAACGATATCCGCGTTCGGCGTATAGGTGTTTCGCTCGGACACGGTCAGGGTTTCGGGCACCGTCACCGTGACATCGTGTATCTTCCAGTCGCCAGAAACCGCGATGTCCAGCGGTTCACCGTAATCGGTTGCCCATTGGCCGCTGCACGCGGCCAGGACAAACAACGCGGGGAGGGTCACAAACCAGTTTCGGAGGCGGCGAAACACGCCGGACGCGCCAGTTGGGCGCGGGTTCGGGGCAACGGTTGCCAGATTTTCCATCTGATCTCTCTCCAAACAGAACTCATTCACTTCAGCTGCACAAGGCCACGGCGAGATACCCGCCGCAGTCTGTTTGACTGCTGTCGGCAACGTAAATCGCCTTGAACTGCTTTGGTAGCCCATATTCGTAAACAACAGCTTCCTTGGTCAAAATTGCCACGCCGCCCGCATCACGACGCGGTCACCGCCCCCAGAACCTCGTCCACGTGGCCGGGGACCTTGACCTTGTGCCACACGGTCCGGATGCGCCCGTCCGGACCGATCAGAAACGTTGTCCGTTCGATACCCATAAAGGTCTTGCCGTACATCTTCTTCTCTTTCCAGACGCCGTAGTCCTCGCAAACCGTTCCGTTCTCGTCGGATAACAGCATGGTCGTCAGCCCGTGTTTGCTGACAAACTTGTCGTGACTGGCGACACTGTCCTTGGAAATGCCGATCACTTCGGCACCGGCGTCGGCAAAGCGCTGCAGGTGTTCGGAAAATCCGATGGATTCCTTGGTGCAGCCCGGCGTATCATCGCGGGGATAAAAGAACAGAACAACCGACTTGCCCCGGAAGTCGGAAAGGCTGACCATGCCGCCTCCGTCGCGGGGTAAGGTGAAATCGGGGGCAGGATGGTTGGCATCGGGCATGAACGGACTCCGTATCGATGAACAGGAACGCGTGTCACAATAGATCGCCACAGGCAAATTTAAAGGTGTGCGGGTCAAAATAGATGAGCCAGCAACCGGCGGCAGAAAACGAGCGGAAACAGGACGGTAGCGATGGTCAGCCGCGGCGCTCCCGAGTGCGCCGTATTGGCGGCTGGTCGCTGCGAATTGTCGCCGTCGTGGCATTGATCATGGGCGGACTCGTGTTCTGGGGAATTGGGCAGACGCTGAAACTGCCAGACTGGGTCCGCGATCGGATCGAAACACGGATCGAACAGAATCTTGGCGGTTTACAGATCACGTTCGGTGACGTCGAAATGGTGGTCAATCGCGGCTGGCGTCCACGGGTCCGCCTGCGCAACGTCACGCTGACCGCCCCGGACGGCCAAACCGTTGTGCAGCTGACCGATGCGGAATCAAGCCTGGCAATGCGTCCTTTGCTCCGCGGGCAGGTACAGCCGAAATCGATCTCGTTGTCCGGGGCCTTCATGACCTTGCGGCGGGACGCAGACGGCAACTTCTCACTTGCCCTGGGCAACAATTTCACACCGGTGAAGGGGGCGGCCAACCTGCCGCAACTGATCGGCCAGATCGACCATCAGTTGCAGGAAGCGGCCCTGTCTGCGCTCGTGTCGGTCGAAATGCGCGCTCTGACCCTGCGTTACGAAGACACGCTCACCAACCGTGCCTGGACACTTGACGGCGGGCAGATCGAGCTGTCCCGTCTGGCCGACCGCCTGTATCTGGACGCCGGTTTCGCGCTGCTGAGCGGCGCGGATTACGCCAGCAACTTCACGATGAACTACTCCAGCCGGATCGGTGAAACAGAGGCCGAATTCGGCGTCACCATGGCCGATGTCGCGGCACAGGATATTGCCGCACAATCGGTGGGCCTGGCCTGGCTGGACGTTTTGCGCGCGCCGATCTCCGGAGCCCTGCGCGGCAGCATGGATGAAACCGGAAAGGTCGGGCCGCTGTCCGCGACCTTTCAGATCGGGGCGGGGGTGCTGCAGCCGACCGATGCCACGCGCCCGGTTCCATTTGACGGTGCGCACAGCTATTTCACCTATCGTCCAGCCGACCAGGTGCTGGTCTTTGACGAGGTTTGGGTGGCCAGCGGCTGGGGAACCGGCACGGCCGAAGGGCGCGCGTATCTGGATGTGACGAACGGCAGGCTTACTGACCTGATTGGCCAGTTCACCCTGTCCGACATGACGATCAATCCGGACAATCTGTATGAGGAGCCAGTTAAGCTGGCACGGGCCACGGCGGATTTCCGGCTGGAGCTTGCACCGTTTCGCATGACCCTTGGCCAGATGCATCTGGTGCAGGAAGACAGCAACATGCAGCTGTCCGGTTCGCTCGCCGCGGACCCGGGCGGCTGGACCTTGGCGCTGGACGGGGCGGCAGACCGGATCACCCCCGAACGCCTGATCGCGTTGTGGCCCGAACGAGCCGCACCCAAACCGCGAAAATGGATCGCCGAAAACATTTCGGGCGGATCGCTTTTTGACATGAATTTTGCCCTCCGATCCCGTCCGGGAAACACGCCGAACATCTATCTTGATTTCGGGTACGACGGATCAACGGTGAAGTTCCTGCGGACGCTGCCGCCGATAACCGGAGCCGATGGGCAGGCCAGTTTTGTCGACCGGCGGTTCGTCACCACCGCCACGTCTGGAACGATCACGCCAAGCGAGGGTGGACCCGTGGACGTGTCGGGTACATCTTTCATCATTCCGGATGTCGCGGTGAAACCGGACACCCATGCCCTTGTCCGGGTACGCGGAAGAGGCAGCGTCACGGCGCTGTTGTCCTTGCTGAACCAGCCGCCGCTGTCGGTTCTCAAGGGTACGCCTTTGCCGGTTGCGCTTGCGGACGGACGGGCGCAACTGACCGGTACGGTCGCGCTGCCGCTGAAACCCAGGATCGAATTCGACGAGTTCCAGTTTCACCTGGCCGGGGCGATCAACAACGTGGAAAGCGACGTTCTGGTGCCGGGCTACATCGTGCAATCCCCGCGCTTGCGGCTCAGCGGCGATCAGAGCGGCATAGAATTGTCCGGGCCGGGCCAGATCGGGACGGTTCCGGTACAAGTGCGTTGGCGTCAGCCCCTGGGCAAGGGGGTCAAGAAAACCAGCAGGCTGGACGGCTCGGTCGAGTTGTCCGAGCGCCTGGTGGATACATTTGGCATCGGATTGCCGGAAAACAGCGTGAGCGGCAAGGGAAGCGGGGAGTTCACAATTGATCTTGCGCCCGGACAGCCGCCGGAACTGGCACTGAAATCAGACCTGGTTGGCGTGGGACTGCGGCTGTCATCGCTTGGCTGGTCCAAACCCGAGTCTACGGCCGGACTGCTGCAGTTGAATGGCGTTCTGGGAACCAAGACACGGATCGACCGGCTGGTTCTGCAGGCGGCCGGGCTGGCCGCAACGGGCGCGGTCGTAAATCGTCCCGGCGGTGGATTGGACCGGGCATTGCTGAGTTCCGTGAAAATAGGAGACTGGCTGGACGCGACCGTTGAATTGATCGGGCGGGGGGACGCCGCGCCGGACCTGCGCATTCTGGACGGAACTCTGGACATGCGCCGGGCCACTTTCGACAGCGGCGGTGGCGGCGGTTCCTCGGGCAAACCCGGCGGCCTCGACGTCACATTGGACCGCCTGCAAGTCACCGACACCATTGCGTTGACCGATTTCTCTGGCCAGTTCAGCATCGCGAACGGATTGAACGGACCCTTTCGCGGCAAGGTCAACGGACAGGCCGACGTGACCGGCACGGTCACACCACAATCCGGGCGCAGCGCGGTGCGGATCAGGTCGAACGACGCGGGCGGCGTGGTGCGGGCATCGGGTCTGCTGAGCAAGGCGCGCGGCGGAAACTTCGACATGACACTGTTGCCGGCCCCGCAGCCGGGCCAGTTCGATGGCACTCTGCGCATCACGGATACGCAGGTGCGCGACGGGCCCGCCATCGTCGCGCTGGTCAATGCCGTCAGCGTCGTCGGGTTGCTGGACGAATTGTCCGGCCAGGGAATTCAGTTCGCCCAGGTAGATGCCAGGTTCCGGCTCTCGCCTTCCAGGGTTACAGTGTTTCAAAGCAGTGCGACCGGCCCCTCGATCGGTCTGTCAATGGACGGTATTTTCGACGTGCCGACCAGTGTGCTGAAGATGCAGGGCGTTATTTCACCTGTCTATCTTCTCAACCAGATCGGCAACCTGTTCTCCCGGCGGGGCGAAGGGATGATCGGCTTTAACTACACCCTGACCGGCACGTCGCAAAACCCCAGGGTGCAGGTCAATCCGCTCTCCGCGCTAACGCCGGGAATTCTGCGTGACATCATGCGCGCGGCACCGCCACCCGTGGACGAAAACGCGCCGCCGCCACCCGAAGTGTTTCCGCGCACGGATGTGGACGACGTGAATTCCGGGCGATAGCGGGAACCGGATGGCCAATCTCTCTGACTGCGCCTAGAAGGCAGGCCATGAAACTGAGTGATTTTGATTTCCACCTGCCGGAAGACCGCATTGCGACCCGTCCCGCAGTACCGCGCAGCGCCGCGCGGATGCTGGTGGCCAGGGGGCGCGACATCACGGATTCCCACGTTCGCGATCTGCCCGACTGGCTGCGCCCGGGGGATCGTCTGGTTCTGAACGACACGCGGGTGATCCCGGCCCGGCTGAGCGGGCACCGGCACAGGATCGGTTCCCAGGGCAAGACCGCCGCCCGGATCGACGTTACGCTGCTGCAGCCGCATGCCGATGGATGCTGGTCGGCGCTGGTCAGGCCACTGAAAAAACTGAAGCCCGGCGAAACCGTCGAATTCGCCACCGGTTTCAGCGCAATCCTGATGCGGGTCGAGGACGGGCAGGGCCACCTGCAGTTCAACCTGGCGGGCGAAGATTTCGAATCCGCGCTGGCCAAGGCAGGGGCCATGCCGCTGCCGCCATACATTGCCGCCAAGCGCCCCGCCGACGCGCGCGACAAGACAGACTACCAGACCGTATTCGCCCGCGCATCCGGAGCGGTGGCGGCCCCAACCGCGTCGCTGCATTTTGACGATGAACTGCTGGCACGGTTGCAGGAACGGGGTGTTTCCTTCAGCTATGTCACCCTTCATGTCGGTGCCGGAACCTTCCTTCCGGTCAAGGTAGAGGATGTGACCACGCACCGGATGCACGCGGAATGGGGGCGGGTCAGCCAAACTGCAGCCGCCGAGATTGCCGCGACACAGGCGGCAGGCGGACGCATCATCCCGGTTGGCACCACGGCGCTGCGGCTGATCGAGACGGCGGCACGCGGCGGAACGATACAGGCCTGGGAAGGGGACACGGACATCTTCATCTATCCCGGTTTCCGGTTTCGTGTGACCGATGCGCTGATGACCAACTTCCATCTGCCGAAATCCACGCTTCTGATGCTGGTATCCGCCCTGATGGGGCGCGATCAAATCGCCGCGATCTATGAGCACGCGGTGCGCGAACGGTACAGATTCTTCAGCTACGGCGATGCATCGCTCCTGATACCCTGAGGCGATGCGTTTTTTCGAAACCGCACGAATGCATCATTGCAAATGGCGACCGGATCGGTTTAACGCGCGATACGAATGACAATCGCAACGCCAGGCAACGGAGGCGACCGATGTTACAGGTTCTGTCGAGCGCTTGGGCCCTGCTGTTGGGGATGATGCTTTTGATGGTCGGCAACGGGCTGCAGGGTACGTTGCTGGGTGTGCGCGGCGAGATCGAAGGCTTTTCGACGCTGGAGATGTCGGTTGTCATGTCGTCCTATTTCATCGGCTTTCTGGGCGGATCCCGAATTGCCCCTGACATGATACGGCGGGTCGGGCATGTCCGGGTGTTCGCGGCGCTGGCCTCGTTCATCTCTGCCGTGATGATCCTTTACCCGGCCTTTACCAACCCCATTGCCTGGTCGCTGGGGCGGGTGATCATCGGATTTTGTTTTTCCGGTGTGTACGTGACGGCGGAAAGCTGGCTCAACAATGCGGCGACGAACGACACGCGCGGGCAGGCGTTGTCGCTCTACATGATCGTGCAGATGGTCGGTATCGTCAGCGCGCAGGCGCTGATGCTGGTGGGCGACCCGGCAGGATACGAGTCATTCATCATTGCCTCGGTGCTGATCTCGGTTTCGTTTGCGCCGATTCTGCTGTCGATCAGCCCGACGCCGGCTTTTGGCACCACCAAGCCGATGACGCTGCGCGAACTCATGCAGATTTCGCCGCTGGGCTGCGTTGGCATGTTCCTGCTGGGCGGAGTCTTTGCCTCGCAATTCGGAATGAGCGCCGTATATGGCGCGAAAGCCGGGCTGAGCGTGGCGCAGATTTCGATTTTCGTCGCGACATTCTATATCGGGGCGATGTTGCTGCAATACCCTCTGGGCTGGATTTCCGACCGCATGGACCGCAGGCTTCTGATCCTCTGCGTTGCGGGTCTTGGCGGTATCGGGTCCTGCATCGGCATGATCTTTGGCGCCAGTTTCGAGCTGCTGCTGACTGCGGCCTTCCTGATCGGCGGGTTGTGCAACCCGCTTTACTCGCTGCTGCTGGCCCATACAAACGATCACCTCGAACACGAAGATATGGCCGCCGCTTCGGGCGGGCTGGTGTTCATCAACGGGTTGGGGGCAATCGCCGGCCCGCTGATTATTGGCTGGCTGATGGATGACGACGTGTTCGGTCCGCCGGGCTTTTTCCTTTTCATGACGATCCTGCTGTTTGCGCTGGCGCTGTATGCGGCCTATCGGAACACCCGGCGTCCGGCGATTCCGGTCGAGGAAACCGGAACGTTTTCGCCGATGTACCCGGCGGCGACACAGGTTGCGCTGGAATTGGCTCAGGAGGTGGCAATCGATGCCGATCTTGAAGGACAGCAGGACGAAACCGCCGCCCAATAACCAAGTTTTGTGGCGAATGTAGTAAATTGTTACTTTTCTGTTAAAGTATTAGACGTTTTAATCGAGTTGTGCTTGGGGGTGTTTAAGAGTGGAGAGAACTCATGGTAGGCCCTGAAGAAGTATTGAGTTTTTGGTTGGACGACGTGGGCAGCGACGGCTGGTATGCCCAAGATGACGATCTGGATGCCGAAATATCACGACGGTTCAAGAAGTCATGGGAAGGCGCATGCGCGGGGCGGTTCTCGCTCTGGCTGACCTATCCCAGCGGGACCTTGGCATATGTCATCCTGACGGATCAGTTCCCGCGCAACATGTTCCGCGGCAGCAGCAAGGCATTTGCGACAGATCGCGCGGCCCTGGCGGCGGCCAAGGCGGCTGTTGATCGGTGCTGGGATCTCAAGATCGACGAACCGGCGCGGCAGTTTTTCTACCTGCCGATGATGCATTCGGAGAACCTGTGCGATCAGGAACGTTGCGTTCGGCTGATGTGTGAACGGATGCCCAAATACGGAGCTTCCAACCTGTTGCACGCCCGCGCCCATCGCGAAGTGATCCGACAGTTTGGCCGGTTCCCGTATCGCAACGAGGCTCTGTCGCGCAGCCACACCGAGCACGAGGCGGCCTATGTATCCGCCGGCGGGTACGGTGAAACGGTCCGTGAATTGCGGGCGGCCGGCTAGAAACCGGCCTGAACCGTGAGCTAGCCGTCTGTCGCGGGCGCCTTGTCTGTCGGCACACAGCCCCGCAGTCGTGCGACCGCTGTTACGGTTTCGTCTGCGGCCTGCGCGATGGCCTGATCCAGCATCTGTTTCGGCGCATCCCGCAACTCCTTGGTTGATGCCTGGATGGTATCAAGCCGGGCTTCCATCTTGGCCATCCGGTCTTCGACCCGCGCGAGCGCCTCGGGTGGCAGTTCGATGGATGGATCACGAAGGCTGGCAATGTCTGACCGAAGCGCGGCGATTTCGGCGCCGGTCGCCTCGATATTGTCCCTCAATGGCGTCAGGGTTCTGAGGTTTTCCGAAAACCGGTCGGACAGCGAATTGGCCCGCCCGACCAGCATCAAGCCAAGAACAAGGCATAAGGCGACCAGGATCAGGGTTGCATTCAACATCGCCAGGAACAGGTCTTTCAGGGTCTTTCGCATGCCGATTCTCCGCTTGTGTGCCAGCAGATTAGCATTCTCTTCAGCCACGAAAACCGCATTGTTCCGCCGCTCGGCGCAACTGAAACATCCGGGAAGGCGATGTCTTTGCAATGGTCCGGTCCTGTTGCTAGTTTGAGCGAAACGCATTTCAATCCATTGAACTCCGGGAAAAATCATGACCGACAAAAGCTATGATCTGATCGTTGTCGGGGCGGGGCCCGGCGGATATGTTGCCGCGATCCGGGGCGCTCAGCTGGGCTTGAAGGTGGCCATAGTCGAACGCGAGCATATGGGCGGTATCTGTCTCAACTGGGGCTGCATTCCGACCAAGGCCATGTTGCGCAGCGCCGAGGTCTTTCACCTGATGCAGCGGGCCAGTGAGTTCGGCCTGAAGGCCGACAAGATCGGCTATGATCTGGACGCGGTCGTGAAACGCAGCCGTGCGGTAGCCGGGCAACTGTCCGGCGGCATCGGCCACCTTATGAAAAAGAACAAGATCACCACCGTGATGGGAGAGGCAACGCTGCCTGCAAAGGGCAGGGTTTCGGTCAAGACCGACAAGGGTACGGAAGAACTGAGAGCAGGCAATATCGTTCTGGCCACCGGCGCGCGTGCTCGCGAACTGCCGGGACTGGAGGCCGACGGCGACCTCGTCTGGACCTACAAGCACGCGTTGATGCCCAAGCGCATGCCCAAGAAATTGCTGGTCATCGGATCGGGCGCGATCGGCATTGAGTTTGCGAGCTTCTACAATACGCTTGGGTCCGAAACCACTGTTGTCGAGGTAATGGATCGCATTCTTCCGGTTGAAGATGCCGAGATAAGCGCTTTTGCCAAAAAGCAATTTCTGAAACAGGGCATGAAGATCATGGAAAAGGCCATGGTCAAGAAGCTGGATCGTGGCAAGGCCAAGGTGACTGCCCATATCGAGATCAAGGGCAAAGTCGAGCAGCACGAATTCGACACGGTGATCTCAGCGGTTGGCATCGTCGGAAATGTCGAAAACCTCGGACTGGAGGCGCTGGGGGTCAAACTCGACCGCACGCATGTGGTTGTGGACGAGTATTGCCGCACCGGGGTCGATGGGCTCTATGCCATCGGGGATATCGCGGGTGCGCCGTGGCTGGCACATAAGGCGAGCCACGAAGGTGTCATGGTGGCCGAGTTGATTGCGGGCAAACACGCCCATCCTGTCCGGCCGGAAAGCATCGCCGGATGCACCTATTGCCATCCACAGGTGGCCAGCGTCGGCTTTTCCGAGGCAAAGGCCAGAGAGCTGGGGTATGAGGTCAAGATCGGGCGGTTCCCGTTCATCGGCAATGGCAAGGCCATTGCGCTGGGTGAATCAGAAGGCATGATCAAGACCGTGTTCGATGCCAAAACCGGTGAATTGCTGGGCGCGCACATGGTGGGAGCGGAAGTAACCGAACTGATCCAGGGTTATGTGGTCGGCCGGCAACTGGAGACCACAGAGGAAGACCTGATGAACACCGTATTCCCGCATCCGACACTCAGCGAAATGATGCATGAAAGTGTGCTGGATGCCTATGGGCGCGTGATTCACATGTAGCCATGCGGGCACGTCACGTGCTTTGCTGGGTTCCTGAAGTTTTTTGTTTAGGAGATTGGTCATGCAGGACCCCTTTCAGGATGTTGAATCCGGCGGCGAAGAGTTCATTCAATCATTGGTCGTGGCGTTGGAACGGCGGGGGGCCGAGCCGGCGATGCTGGCGATTATCGACGCGTATCTTGACAAGATTCCCTTTCCTGATGGCGGCGTGCATGTCGAGGTCGGTGCCGGGACCGGCTGTGTGTCACGCAGATTTGCGGAACGCGCCGCCAACGGGCAGGTCATCGCACAGGATCCGTCCGCCGGACTGATCGCGGCGGGACGGGAACTGGCCCGGGGGGTTGGTAACCTGACGCTGGAAACCGGCGACGGAACCAGCCTGCGGTTTGAAGACAGCAGCGTTGACACCGTCTTGTTTCACACGGTTCTGAGCCATGTGACCGATCCCGCAAAACTGTTGGCCGAGGCCGGACGGGTGCTGAAACCCGGTGCTTCACTGGTCATTTGCGATGCCGATTTCTCCAAGACCTCGGTGGCCAATGCGATCGGCGATCCGATGCAGGCCTGCGCCGATTTTTTTGCCGAGAACTTCGTGACTGACAAATACCTGGTTGCGCGGCTGCGCGATCTTGTCCGCGATGCCGGCTTCGACATGCGGTCCTTCGAGGTGACCAGCAGGATCATCACAGATACCGATGGCGGGATGACCTGGGTTGACCTGGGCGGCAAGGTCATGGTGAAGACCGGGCTGATCGGACAGGGTTTGGCCGATGCGATGGTCGCGGAATACGCAAGGCGGCGCGATGGCGGAAAGCTGTACGGGCATCTGCCGTTTGCCACGCTGATCGCAACGCGCTGAGGCCGGTTGCGCGAAAACGCACAGGCCAGACGCAGCTTCGGCTCATGGTCACACCCGGGCCGCGCTGATAGTGATCGGGGTCTGACGCGCGGAGAATTCCTGAATGTCCGGAACGACCTCGTTTAGCCTGATCCTTGTTCTTTGGACCGCGGGGCTTGGGGCTGCGGCGCAATACGCCAAGATCAGTGTGATCTTTGATCGTCTGCCATCGGTTTATCCCGATGCCGGCGCAGCGCTGGGATTTGTCGTGTCACTGGTCGGTATGGTGGGCATCTTTCTGGGGGTGGTCGCCGGGCTGGTCGTGGCGCGGGTCGGGTATCGTCGCGCACTGTTGTGGGCGCTCTGGGGTGGGGCGGCGATATCGCTGATCCAGGCATTGCTGCCGCCACTTTCGGTGTTCCTGATCTCGCGGGTGGCCGAAGGTGTTTCGCATCTGGCCATCGTGGTGGCCGCGCCGACACTGATCGCCCAACTCAGCGCCAATCGGCACCGGGGCTTGACGCTGACACTCTGGTCGACGTTCTTCAGCGTGTCGTTTTCGCTGATCGTGGCCTTTGGTCTGCCACTTGTGGATGCCTGGGGTATTCCGGCGTTGTTTCTGGTTCACGCGTTCTGGATGGGGCTGGTGGCGCTGATCCTGTCGCTCCGCCTGGAACCTCTCAGGCCAACGTCACAGCCCGGGTCGTTCAGGGCCAGGCGCCTTCTGTCGGATCATCTGGAAATCTACCGCTCACCTTTCATCGCGGCGCCGGCTGCGGGCTGGCTGTTCTACACCTTTTGTTTCCTTGGGATACTGACGGTTCTGCCGCCCTATATGCCGGATGCCTCGCGGGCATGGACGCTCGGGTTGATGCCGCTGGTGGCGATCGTGTCATCCATGACGATCGGGGTGCGCGCCCTGAGCTATGTTCCGGCGATCAGCGTCGTGCAAACCGGGTTCGTGATGACCGTTCTGTCACTGCTTTGGTTGCTGTACCAACCCGGCCTGCCATTGCCCTGCTTTGCCTTCTCGGCCAGCCTTGGTCTGATACAGGGGGCCAGCTTTGCGTCGGTTCCACAGCTCAACCATACCCCGGAAACACAGGCACAGGCCAACGGCGCGATGGCACAGGCGGGCAATCTGGGCAACACGCTGGGGACACCGATCCTGTTATGGATGCTGACCATCGCGGGCTATCCCGGACTTGTATGGACCTCTGTCACGGTGCTTGGCTGCGGATTTTTCGTGCACATGTGGATGGCGCATCGGCGCGCTCGGGAATGTTCTTGTTAAGTTCTCATTTTTCGATTGGATAATTCCACCATCTCACTTATGTCTAGACCGTTAACGGGGGCGAGTATGGCTGAGCTGAAAAACATCGAGGTGCGCGGCGCGCGCGAGCACAATCTCAAGAACATCGACGTGGATATTCCACGCGATAACCTCGTTGTTATCACTGGACTTTCCGGGTCTGGCAAATCCTCTTTGGCGTTTGATACGATCTATGCCGAAGGTCAGCGGCGCTATGTCGAATCGCTGTCGGCCTATGCCCGCCAGTTTCTCGACATGATGGAAAAGCCGGACGTGGACCATATCAGCGGTCTCAGCCCGGCAATTTCCATCGAACAGAAAACCACGTCCAAGAACC
>CAYGNE010000046.1:0-21346 GCA_964351155.1 uncultured Rhodobacterales bacterium
ATCGCCGATCTCTATACGCTCTTTGCCCGCACCGGCGAGGCGCCGGGTGCACGGGGGTTGTCGGCCTTTGTCCTGCCCGCGGGACTGCCCGGGTTCGAGATTGCCGAGCGGCTGGAAACCATCGCGCCGCATCCCCTGGCGACGCTTCGGTTCACCGATTGCCGGTTGCCGGCCGCGGCCATGCTGGGCGCGCCCGGGCAGGGGTTTCGCATCGCGATGTCGGTGCTGGACGTGTTCCGCTCGACCGTGGCCGCCGCAGCGCTGGGATTTGCGCGCCGTGCGCTGGACGAGACACTGGCGCGGGTCTCGTCCCGCAAGGTGCAGGGTGCGCCGTTGGCCGATCTTCAGATGGTGCAGGGGCATGTCGCCGACATGGCGCTCGAAATCGACGCGGCGGCCTTGCTTGTCTACCGCGCGGCCTGGGCCAAGGACATGGGTGCCCCGCGCGTGACGCGCGAGGCCGCGATGGCCAAGCTGTTCGCCACCGATCAGGCGCAACAGATCATCGATCGCGCCGTGCAGCTGCACGGTGGCGATGGCGTGCGCAGAGGGCAGAAGGTCGAGGAATTGTACCGCGATATCAGGGCCTTGCGCATCTACGAAGGCGCCAGTGACGTTCAGCGCGTGGTCATTGCGCGCCAGACACTGGCCGAATTCACCTGACACCGAAACCTTTGGGAGGACATTGCGATGACAAACGATCTGGAAAAGGGAATTACGGAAAACGGAACCGGCTATGACGGCGTGGTGTGGAACATCCTGGGGCAGACCTATTACCCCAAGGCGGTTTGCGAAACGACCTTCGCCTTTGAGACCAACTCGGATCCGGGACAGTTCGTGCCGGTCCATGTCCACCCGACGCAAGACGAGTTCATCCTGGTTCAGGAGGGCGAACTGGACCTGAAACTGGACGGTGTGTGGAGCAAGGCCGGGCCCGGCGACCTGGTGCGCATGCCCAAGGGTATCCCGCACGGGTATTTCAACAAGTCCGACAAACCGGCGCGCGCGCTGTTCTGGGTGTCGCCGGCGGGCAAACTGAAGGATTTGTTCGAGGCGTTGCACGATCTGGAAGATGTCGAGCGCGTGGTCGAATTGTCGGCCCGGCACGAGGTCGATTTCCTGCCACCCGAAGCCAACGACTGAACCATGCTGGGACCAAGCGCACATACCGACACGTTTGCCCGGGACGGGTTGCCGCCGCGCGAGCAGTGGCCCGAGTTTCTGCTGGACGGGTTCGAATACCCCGCGTTTCTGAATGTCGGGGTCGAACTGACCGATGCCATGGTCGACAAGGGGTTTGGTGACCACACCGCGCTGATCGGCAATGGCCGCCGCCGAACCTACAAGGAACTGGCGGACTGGACCAACCGGCTGGCCCATGTGCTGGTCGAGGATCTGGGCGTGAAACCGGGCAACCGGGTGTTGATCCTGACGGCCAACAACCCCGCGATGGTCACCTGTTGGCTAACGGCGACCAAGGTGGGTGCGGTGGTGGTCAACACCATGCCGATGCTGCGCACCGGCGAGCTGAGCGCGGTCGTCGACAAGGCCGAGGTCAGCCACGCGCTGTGTGACACCCGTCTGATGGACGAATTGACGACCTGCGCCAAGTCCAGCCGGTTCCTGAAAACCGTCGTCGGCTTTGACGGCACGTCGAACCATGATGCGGAACTGGACCGGCTGGCGCTGGAGAAACCGGTGCGGTTCGACGCGGTCCGGACCGGTCGGGACGATGTTGCCCTGCTGGGGTTCACCTCTGGGTCAACGGGTGATCCCAAGGCGACGATGCATTTTCACCGGGACATCCTGATCATCGCCGATGGCTATGCACGCGAGGTTCTCGGGGTGACGCCGGATGACGTGTTTGTCGGTTCGCCACCGCTGGCCTTTACCTTTGGCCTGGGCGGGCTGGCAGTGTTCCCGCTGCGGTTTGGCGCCACGGCGACCCTGCTGGAGAACGCGTCGCCGCCCAACATGATCGAAATCATCGAAAAGTATAAGGCGACCGTCTGTTTCACCGCTCCGACCGCGTATCGGGTGATGCTGAACGCGATGGAAGAGGGGGCCGACCTGTCCAGCCTGCGCGCCGCTGTTTCCGCCGGCGAAACCCTGCCTGCACCGATCTATGAACAATGGAAGGACAAGACCGGCAAGCCGATGCTGGATGGCATCGGCGCAACCGAGCTGTTGCATATCTTTGTCACCAACCGGTTCGAAGACGCGCGACCCGCCTGCACGGGCCGCCCGGTCACGGGGTATCGGGCACGGATCGTGGATGATGACATGCAGGACGTACCGGACGGAGAAATCGGGCGGCTGGCCGTCCAGGGGCCCACCGGCTGCCGGTATCTGAATGACGACCGTCAGACCGTTTATGTGCGCGATGGATGGAACATCACCGGGGACAGTTTCACACGCGACGCGGATGGCTATTTCCACTTTGCAGCGCGCAATGACGACATGATCGTGTCGGCGGGCTACAATATCGCCGGGCCCGAGGTCGAGGCGGCCCTGTTGTCCCACGAGGCGGTGGCCGAATGTGCCGTGATCGGCGTGCCGGATGCCGACCGCGGCCATATCGTTCAGGCGCATGTGGTCCTGTCCAGGGGGTTTGCGGCCTCACCCGAGATGATCCTCCTGCTGCAGACCCATGTAAAGGCGCGGATCGCGCCCTATAAATACCCGCGATCGGTGAAGTTTCACGACAGCCTGCCCAAAACCGCCACCGGCAAGATCCAGCGTTTTGTTTTGCGGGAACAGGCCGGATAGTCAGTGGTATTCAGACACTAACACGGGGAAAAACATGGCCCATGATATCATCCAGCCCGAAGGCTGGGCACCGGCGAAAGGCTATGCAAATGGCGTTCTGGCGCATGGGCGGACGCTCTATGTCGGCGGGCAGATCGGCTGGGACGAAAACCAGGTGTTTCGGTCGCATGATTTCATCGGGCAGATGGAACAGGCGCTGACCAACATCCGTGCGGTGGTCGCGGCAGCGGGCGGAACCCCCGCCGATATCGTGCGGCTGACCTGGTACGTGATCGACAAGAAGGAATACCTCGCCCGCCAGCGCGAGGTCGGAGAGGCCTATCGCCGGATCATGGGCCGGCATTTCCCGGCGATGACCATGGTTGTCGTGAGTGCGCTGGTCGAAGACGCGGCGCTGGTTGAAATCGAGGCGACGGCGGTGCTGGCAACGTGACAGGCCCGCGCGCTCAGTCCGACAGTTCAGGTTCCGGCACGGTCTTGCCCGGCGACACGCGATAGACCAACGGGGCATCGGCGCGGGCGGCGTGGCTGTCCGCCTGCGATTGCAGGGCCTTGTGATGGGGCGACTTGCTGCAGACCGGATCGGTGGCCGAGGCATCGCCGATAATGGCCATCGCCTGGCACCTGCACCCGCCGAAATCAATTTCCTTGCGCTCGCAACTGGCACAGGGTTCGGCCATCCACCCGGTGCCGCGATAGGCATTAAACGCCATGTTGTCGCGCCAGATATCGGCGAGCGGCGTATCCTTGACGTTGTCAAACTGCAGATGCGGAATGGTCTGCGCCGCGTGGCAGGGCAGGACCACGCCGTCCGGCGTGACGTTGATACCGGTCGTGCCCCAACCGCTCATGCAGCGTTTGGGAAAATCCTCGTGGTAATCCGCGGGCACATAGTCGATCACCAGGCGCCCCCGCAGCGTCTTGCGGGCCTCGTTCACGATGCGCGTGGCCTCGTGGGCCTGTTCGCGCGTCGGCATCAGCGCGTCGCGGTTTTTCAACGCCCAGCCGTGAAACTGCACGGTTGCGATCTCGATCCGGCGGGCGCCCATTTCCTGCGCCATCTCGAGCGCGCGTGGCAGTTGATGCAGGTTGCGCCGGTGCAGAACCGCGTTCAGCGTGATGGGAAACCCGATCTCGCCGATCCAGCGCGCGACCTGCATCTTGCGGTCGAACCCGCCGCGATAGCCGCCGATCTTGTCAGCCATTTCGGCATCGGTGCCCTGCAGGGACAGTTGCACATGGTCCAGCCCGGCGGCGTCCAGTTCGCGCAGGCGCCGTTCGGTCAGCCCGATGCCCGAGGTGATGAGATTGGTGTAAAGCCCGGCATCGCGCGCCGCGCGCACCAGGTCGGTCAGGTCGCGGCGAGAGGCCGGCTCGCCGCCCGAAACATGCAGTTGCAGCACCCCGAGATCTGCTGCCTGCCGGAACACGTCGGCCCATGTTTCAGTGTCCAGCTCGGCGTTTTGCAGGGCCATTTCGACCGGATTGGAACAATAGGGGCAGGACAGCGGACACCGGTATGTCAACTCTGCCAGCATCGCGATCGGGGGACGGATTTCGGTCATGGTGTCACGTCCAGAAAACGTCTGTCACGCAAGGCGCCGAGGAATCCGGCGCTGTCCCTGGCGATCTGATCGGCGGGCGCGTGGTACTTTTCGGCCAGCGCCCGGGTGATTTCGCCAAAACTGCGCAGGCCGTCGATCTCGGTCAGGATCGCATGACCGACCTGATCCAGCGTCACCGCGCGCTCCGGGGCCAGCAGGACCCAATTGCCGCGCACCTTGTCAAAATGCAGGCGCACGCCGCGGGGCAGGGAGGGAATATCGGTTTCTTCCATCACGATGCCTTTTGCAACAACATGCCCTCGCCGGGTTGCCAGGCACCCGGCGGGATGCGGCCTGGTTGGACATAAGCGCCCCACAGGGCGTCAAGCTGGGACCAGAGCACGTCGGTCTTGAATACAAGCGCGGCGGCGGCGGCATCCTGCTTTTCCCGGGTGTCGGCATGGTCGAGCACCCAACCAAGACCAAAGGCCACGTCCTTGGGCGCCTCTTTCAGGCGGTTGCGGAAATAGGACAGGGAACTGTCATCGGCAAAGTCATAGTTTTTCAGCAAACCGGCAATGCGGTCTGAGTGAATCTTGGGCGCGAACAGTTCCGTGAGCGAGGAGGCAACAGCCTCCAGCAAGGTCTTTTCGCGTACGAATCGCACATAGGCGTCGACCGCGAACCTGGTTCCCGGCAGCACGCCCCGGCAGGACGAGACATAGTCGGGATCCAGTCCGACCGCCTCTGCCAGGCGCAGCCAGCGGCGTATCCCGCCCTCGTTGCTTTCGGTGCCGTCGTGATCCTCGATCCGCGAGCGCCACTGGCGGCGCAGGTCGGGATCTTCGACCCGGGACATGAAGGCGGCGTCCTTCATCGGGATCGAATGCTGATAGTAGTACCGGTTGATGACCCAGGCGCGCACCTGCTCTGGCGAACAGCCGCCGCCATGCAGCAGGTCGTGAAACGGATGCAGGTCGTGATAGCGCTCGGCCCCGATCTGGCGCAGGCGGGCTTCGAAGTCTTCGCGGCTTTGGGTCATATGGTGAACTCCATTCCATCCTGACCGATGATCCAACCGGCGGCGCTGGCCGTGGCCTTTTCGGGCGAACCGGGGTTCAGAACCGGGTTGGTGTTGTTCATGTGTACAAATACCTTTCGGCCGATCGTCATGTCGGAAAAGGCGGCGATTGTTCCGTCCGGGCCGCTCATCGACATGTGGCCCATGCGCTGGCCGGTCTTCTGGCCCAGCCCGGCGCGGACCATTTCATCGTCCCGCCACAGCGTGCCATCGAAAAAGACCATGTCGGCCCCCTCCAGCCGGGTGCGCAGATCATCGGTCAACCGCGCACAGCCGGGGATGTAATGCGCTGTCTTGCCACCCGCCTGCAGGGCGACGCCAACGGTCTGGTCACCGATCAGGTCGGTCTGGACCTCTTCGCCCTCCATGTAGAGCGGAACCTTGCCCGGTACCGGGTACAGGGTGGCGGTCAGGCCGGGGAGCAGCGCGAACGGGGTTTCCAGACCAATGGTCTGACGGATCACGACAGCAGCGTTCAGCGCATCGAAAATCGGGTTCCGGGCCAGCACCTCGTGGATGCCGCGGGTCGCGAACAACGTGAACGGTTGCATCTCGCGCAGGGTCAGCAGGCCGGCGACGTGGTCGATATCACCATTTGTCACCAGCACGGATTGCAGCGGAAGCGTGCGCAGGCCCGTTGGCGCCATGCTTTGGGTCTGTGCCAGTTGCTGACGAATGTCGGGAGAAGCGTTCAGAACGGCCCAGCTGATGCCATCCGGCGAGACCGCGAGCGATGACTGGGTCTGGGCCGGGATGTTGCCCGCCCGCGCAAGGTTGCAGTTGTCACAGCCGCAGTTCCATTGCGGAAGGCCGCCTCCGGCGGCGGCCCCGAGTATTTGAGCGCGGAACGACATTTGGCCTCCGCGCAAGACTTATCAGAACAGTACGCCGTGATCGTCGTCGTGGTCAGGGCCGTACATGTTGATTTCCATGCCGCATTCGATTTCGCGGATAACGGGTTTGGTCCATGCCATGATGAGTATCCTCCAGTTGGTGCCATCATTGTTTTGCACGCTCAAATTGCCAGATCGCCGGTTGTGGCGCGACTCTTATTTTATGAGAAACCCTTAGACTTTGGTCTCGGTCCGGTTTCCCCGACACGTGGGACGAGGCCGTCAATACAGAAACCCTGGTTGCGCAATGTCTTGATTTCAAAACTGAAATCAGCTCCGGAAAGTTTTTTGCGCAGGTATCCGATGTAGACGTCGACGACGTTCTCGTTGCCCGAGCCTTCGCCGGCCCAAAGCGTATCGAAAATTCTTCCGCGCGACAGGGGGGTGCCCGAATTCTGCACCAGCAACTCAAGAAGCGCATATTCCCGTTCGGTCAGCGCAACGCTGCCGGTGGCGTTGGCGATGGTGCGGTCCGCCGGCGTCATGCGGGCCGGTTCGGGGCGTTGCGCGCCGGCGCGGTGCTCCTGAACCCGCAGCCGGGCAACCAGTTCGTCAAACGAGAATGGCTTGACAACGTAGTCATCCGCGCCGGCTTCGAGCCCGGCGGCGCGGTGTTCGACCTCGGACAGGGCGGACAGCATCAGGATCGGCAGAACCGCGCCCCCGGCGCGGGCCTGCCGCACCAGGTCGATGCCGCTGTCAGCACCCAGCATCACGTCGATGATGGCGCCCGAAAAGGGTTCGTTCAGCAACCGGTGCAAGCCCCTGTCCGCGCGGGTCTCGGCCTCGGCGGTGTACCCGTGCAGCGCCAGGCCGCGCACGAGCGCCGATCCGATCTCGGGGTCGTCATCCACGATGAGAAGTCGTTGCGCCATGGTTCGACATTAACCGCTGGCACGGGGCAGGCGAACCGCGATCTTGGTACCGGGTGCCTCGCCCGTGGCCGCGTCGCGGGGCAGGGGGCTGGTCAGCGAGATTTCACCGCCCTGTTCGACGATGACCCAACGGGCCAGCGCCAACCCGATGCCAAAGCCCTGCTTGTTGGCCGTGCCGCCCTGGGCAAAACGGTCAAACAGGCGCGCCTGATCCTGTTTCGCAATCCCCGGACCATTGTCGATCACGGCCAGTCCGGCCAGTGTGGCGGTTTCCTCCGGTTGCAGCCGCACGATGCCGCCATCCCGCGCGTGGCGGATCGCGTTTCGGATCAGCCCGGCGATGACCTGCCGTACCCAGTTGGGGTCGCAAAGGATGCGGATTGCCGGGATGTCCGCCTGTTGCAGCTCCATCCCCGCATTGTCCAGTTCGGCCTGCAATTCTTCGATCACGTCGCGCGCCAGCTCGGACAGGTCGGTCGGCGTCGTGTCCAGCCCAAGCTGACCGTTTTCGGACCGGGCGACGCGCAGCAGGTCGTCGATGCGCCGGTTCAGGCGCGCGGCGCGCTTTTCGATCGTGGCAAAAGCGGTCGCGGGATCCGGTACGCCCTGACGGCCGATCTGGGCCTCCATCAGGATCACGGTCAGCGGGGTGCGCAATTCATGGCTGATATCGGCAAAAAAGCGGCGGCGGTTGTCGTCGATCTCTTCCAGCGTCGCATTCGCGGCGCGCAGCTCTTCGGTTCGCCGGGCAATGGTTTCGTTCAGCCGTTCCCATTCGGCCTGTACCTGATCCCGCCGGTCCGACAGGGCGGCGGCCATGCGGTTGGTTTCGGCATACAGCGCCCCGATTTCATCGCTGCGCGTCACCGGAAGGGCCACGGCGAAATCCTCCTGCCCGATCTGGCGCGCGGCATCGCGCAGTCGGTCCAGGCGACGGAACTGGGGCCGGATCAGGCCGAGATAGAAGCCCAGAACCAGCAGAAGCGTCACGACAGCGATCCCCAGTGCGGTCAGCGAAAGGGTTCGCCGCAATCGGTCGATCCCCGACAGGATATCATTGCGGAACAGGAGTTCGGTATTCACGGCCTGGCTCAGAAGCGGGTCGAACCCGCTGGCAAAGGTGTCAAGATGGGCCCGCAGCCGGTTGGCATCGGTGGTGTCCGAGGTGATCGCGGCGGCGGTATTGTCCAGCAACGCCTCCATCCGGGCAAGCCCAAGCGACTGGGTGCCATAGCGCGATTGTTCGTCAAGCCCCAGCGCGCGCACATCCTCCACCGCTTTTTCAAGATCGGCATGAAGAAAGGTAAAGGTCTCGCGAATCCGGGCGGTCACGGGGGCGATACGCTCGGCGCGGGTTTCGGGCGGCAGGCCGGTCTGGACGATTTCGGTAGCCACGACCAGAAACGTGGTGATCTGGGTTGACAGGGTCGAGTAGCGCGCCATGCGGTTTTCCGATGACAGCGCGGTTTCCAGCCGGTCGGCAACCCTTGTCATGCCGATGAACAGGATCGCCGCGGTGAGCAAGGCGGCCGACCCCAGCACCACCGCGCCAATACCGATTCGCAGTTTCAGAGACACCGTTTCAACCGCCTGTTCCCATTGTTCGGCCCTGAATTCACGAGTTTCAGGATTGGCGGAAATGTCAATGAAAACCGGGATTTTGACGGCGATGCCGCCCTGTCAAGGCGCCGGCCCAGTCGAATTGAGAGGATTATGTTAATATTTTGATGTATACTAAAGTCGTATTGACAGGAGTTTGTAATGATTGAGTTGGTTTTTGTCGCCTGCCTTGCCGGCGCCACGGAACAGTGCCGGGAACACAGCCTGGTCTATGTCGACATCACCCCGATGACCTGCCTGATGGGTGCGCAGCCACAGCTTGCGCAATGGGCCGAGGGGCATCCGGCCTTCCGGATCAAAAGCTGGAAATGCCGCCGGGTGCAGTTCGCTGAACAGGATGCCTGACGCCGTCAGCCGCCCTTGCGCTTGATCAGGCTGCGGGCCGGATCATAGCCCCAGACCGCCACCAGGCCAAGAACCAGCGTGGACAGGACAACCCATGCCAGAGCGGTCCAGTTCATCTGCAGGTACAGCAGAAAGCGGATCAGCTCGACCACATGTGTGAACGGGTTCAGTGCGCAGATGTCATGCAGCAGTGACGAGCTCTCGGCCATTTTCCACAGCGGGTAGAGCGCCGAGGAGAGAAAAAACATCGGGAAGATGACAAAATTCATCACCCCGGCAAAGTTTTCCAACTGCCGGATAAAGCTCGACAGAACCAACCCGAGCGCACCCAGCATCAGACCGCCCAGGAACAGGCCCGGCAGAACCGCGACATAGCCGAGTTGCGGCATCGTGATCCCGAACAATGCGGCGATGGCCAGAAAGGCATAGACCTGCAACACCGAGATCGCCGTCGCGCCCAGAAGCCGGCAGAACAACAGCCAGGACCGGGGGAAAGGACTGGTCAGCAGCAGCCGCATGGACCCCATTTCCCGGTCATAGACAAGGCTGAGCGAACTCTGCATGCCATTGAACAGCAACACCATCGCGCAGAGGCCGGGCACGATATAGGTCTCGTAGGTGATATAGGTCTGGTAGGGTGGAATGATCGACAGCCCCAGCGCGGCCCGGAACCCGGCCGCAAAGACCAGCAGCCAGACCAGGGGCCGCACCAGCGCGGCGACAAAGCGTTCGCGCTGATGCACGAAGCGCAGGAATTCGCGCCCGACGATGGCGCGCAAGGCCCGGAACCAGCCGCTCATGCGGGCACCCGGGTTCTGGACAGGAACCAGTCTGACAGGGGGGTGTCGCCGCGAATTCCGCCGGTTTGTCCATCGGCGAGGATTTCGCCCTGGTGCAGGACCAGCAACCGGTCGCTGTCGCGGACCTCGTCGGTCAGATGGGTGGTCCAGAGCACGGACAGACCCTGATCTGCCAAATCGTGTACATGGGCCGTGATCGCGCTGCGGGCGGCGGCGTCCAGACCGACAGTCGGTTCGTCCAGCAACAGGACCTTTGGATCATGCAGCAGCGCGCGGGCCAGTTCCATGCGGCGACGGTGTCCGCCATTCAGGTCGCGCGCCTTTTCCCCGGCGCGTTCCAGCATGCCCAGCCGGTCCAGCGCGGCCTCGATCCGCCGGGGCGTTTCGGCGCGCGGCAGCCCGTGCAGACCGGCGAAATAGGACAGGTTCTGCCGCACGCTGAGATTCAGGTCCAGCGTCGGTTGCTGAAATACCACGCCAAGCGCGGCAAGGGCGGCGCGTGGTGCCCGGCGCAGGTCGTGACCGGCGATGCGAATGGTTCCGCCGGGGGACACGAGCAAACGGGTCAGCAGCGACACGAGTGTCGATTTCCCCGCCCCGTTCGGCCCCAGGAGCGCGCAGAAGGTTCCCGCGGGCAGGTCAAATGACACGTTGTGCAGCGCCTGTTTCGGCCCATAGCTGAAACTGAGATCGCTGACGGTCAATCCCTGGGTCATGGCCGGGCCGGGTGCGGTGTGGATTGGATCACGGAACGCCCTGTGTCGCTGTTCTGGGAACGCCAGACTGCCCGGAAACCGGAAACGCCACAAGAGCGGCGGGCAGGAAACGATTGGGAGGAATGGGTCATCGGGATGCCGTCGGTGCTGGAGAAAGGATGATAAGGTGCGTTATGTTAAGTCCGGGCCGGAGTCCCCCGATCGCGCAACGCGGCCGGGATGCCGCCGAGCTCGAGAACCCTGTGCGCCAGTCGGTTGGCCTCTTGTCTTGCATGGGTGACGAACAGGGTCGCGGGCCGCGTTTCGGCGATAAGCCCCTCGGTCAGGGCCATCATCGCTTCGGCGGTGTCCGCGTCGAGCGAGACAAAGGGTTCATCCATGATCAGGAGTTCCGGCCGTCCGGCAAACGCCCGCGCCAGTGCCAGCCGACGCTGCTGGCCCAGCGACAGCTGACCGGGGAACATCTCTTCCTTGCCGTTCAAGCCGACGCGCTCCAGGGCGCGCAACGCGGCCTCCCGGGACAGGATCGGATGGATCAGTGTCAGGTTCCTGACCACGCTGCGCCATGGCAGCAAGGTGGGCTCCTGAAACACGATCGCCATGTTTTCCGGTCGCTGCACCTGGCCATCGAAATCCGTGTCTATTCCGGCCAGGATGCGCAAAACGGTGGACTTCCCGATACCCGAAGGACCAACCAGCGCCAGCGTTTCACCGGGCGCGATGTCGAACCGGACCCGGCCCAGCACCTGGGTTCCGCCAAATGATTTGGAGGCGATATCGACCCGGATCATGTGTCGCGCCAGCGCCGCACGCGCCGCTCCCACGGTTGCAGGATCGCCCATTCCACCACCAGCATCACACAGATGAAGGACAGCGAGTAGACCAGGACCATCGCCACGTCAAAAAGCTGGAAATAAAGGTGAATCTGGAACCCGACGCCCGATGACCGTCCGAGGAACTCGACGACCAGAACAATTTTCCAGATCACGGCGACACCGGAGCGGGCCGCCGCGGCAATGAACGGCGCGAGCTGGGGAATGATCACGTGCCGCATCCGGTTGCGCCACGGCATCCGGTACACCCGCGCCATCGCTTCGAGGTTCGGGTCCAGCGCACGGGCGCCCTCGCGCAGAACAGTTGCGACATTGGGAATCTTGTTCAGCGTCACCGCAAGGATCGCGGCGGTTTCCGTCAACCCGATCCACAGGTAGCACAGCACGATCAGCACCAGCGCCGGCAGGTTCAGAAAAATCACCAGCCACGGATCAAGCCAGCGATTGAGCCGCTCGGATCGACCCATGGCGAGACCGATAACAATGCCCAGACTCATGGCCAGGGCAAAGGCCCAGATCACCCGCAACAGGGTCGCGCCGAGATGGGTCAGCAACGCGCCCGAGGCCAGTTCCTGCCGGAACGGCGCGACCAGAGCCAGCGGCGAAGGCAGGATCTGTGGATCGGCGGTCAGCGCGGCGGCAAGCAGCCACAGGCACAGCAGCCCGCCGATTGACAGAAAGGGCGTGATCCGTGCGTCATTCATCGGCGGTTCGTGATCGGGGCGTTACTGCACATCGGCAAACAGGCCCGCGGGCAGCGTGGTTGCCTTGCCGACCAACTCTGCCCCGCCAAGGTCATTCATCAGGGTCAGCATCCTGTTGGCGCTGTCCGGGTCGACCGGGCCGCGGGCCGGTGTCCCCGCCAGCCAGTCGGCTTTCAACTGCGCGAACTGGGCATCGGTTTTTGCGTTCATCCGGGGCCGGATCGCCTCCCACGCTGCATCGGATGCGGCGAGCATGTCCTTGGCTTCGCGGCTGGCGTCGTAAAACGCCTGTGCCAGACCCGGATTTTCGGCCAAGAAGCTCTCTTTGACGTAATACCCCAGAAGCGGGGTGTTCGTATCAAGACCAAGCGCTTTGCCCGCCTCTTCGACAGAGATCAGTTGCCGCATGCCTGACGCCTTCATCTTGGCCAGGAAGTGCCAGAAATTGATCGCCCCGGCAAATTCCGAACCGAGTGCCGATTTGAAGATCAGCGGCGGCGCGCCAAAGACCTGTTCGGTGTCGGATTTCAGATCGAACCCGTGTTGCTGCTGTGCATAGGCGCGCAGGATCAGCCAGGATTTGTCCAGCGGCCCGCCGGCGATACCGATCTTGCCGCCTTTCAGGTCGGCCAGCGTTTTCGCCTTGCTTTCGGATGGCACCACGAGACCGCCGACGGCGCGTGAATAGGGAATAAAGACGTAATCCTTGCCTGCCGCACGCTGCCGCGCCACCCAGATCCAGTCTGCGACCGCCATGTCGGCCTCGCCGCCCTCGACCGCGACCCGGGTGGCGCCATTGTCGGCATAGGGTTGCACATCCAGCCGGAATCCGTGTTTTGCATCCAGCCCGTTTTCGGTGATCGTCGCCAGCTCCCAGTTCACCGTTCCGATCTTGAGCACTGCCGCACGGATCGTCGGCAGGTCATCCGCCCGGGCGGGTCCGCAAATCAGCAGGAAGATCGTCAACAGCGACAGCAGCCACTTCATGGGTGCATTCCTTTTCAGGCGCGCGGCGTTATTCAGCGCGGCGTTCAACCTCGTTCAGGTCGGTATCCAGGACGATGTCGAACTGATCACCACCCTTGCAGATCACATCGTCCAGTTCATAGCCATCATCCTGCAACTCGATATCATCCGGATCCATCTGGCATTCCATCTCGGCCAGCTTGGCCTCGATCCTGGCGATGACCGCGTCGTCAAGACCGTGACCATCGGCAAGGGCCGGGGAAGCCAGCAAGAGGGTTGCGGCAAGCGTTGGTGCGATTTTCATCTGGCAGGGTCCTTTCGCAACGTCATTGGATAGAGAATGTCACCTGCTGGGTGTCCCCGGTTGTTCCGGGAATGCGCAACACGTGACGGCCGGGTTTGATCGCGATGAACGACAGTTCAACGGTTCCCGCCTTGTCGAACTCGATGCTGTCGATCGCCATGGGCCGGATCTCGATCTTGTTGATGACGATTTCGTTCATCCAGATCGCGCGGAAGAACCCGGGGCCTTCCACGGCCAGCTCGGCAGAGCCGTCCGCAGTGATTTCCAGCTTGTAATACGCCCCGGATTGCAGGGTCACGTCTTCGCCCAATGGCTGGCCAGAGGCGAGTGTCAGCTTGATCGTGTCACCCCGGTTGCATTTGGCCAGCAACCCGGCAAATCCAAGATCGGCGCAGAGCGGTGCGGCACTTGCTGGGGCTGCAATCGAAAATGCCAGCAGCGCGGCGGCAAGTCGTTTCATTCTCATTCCTCTCGGTTGGAGATCACGGTGACGCCCCAGGGTTGCTGCCCCACGGGTATGGACTTGATGGCCTTTTCCCTGGCCACGTCGATCACGGTGATGTCGTTGGAGTTTCCATTGGTGGTCAGAAGATATTTTTCGTCCTCGGCAAAGGACAATTGCCAGACGCGCTGTCCGACAAGGATATAGTCGATCACTTCCAGTGTTTCGCCATCGATCACGGCGACCCGGTTGGCCGGGCCAAGCGCCACGAAAACACGGCTGCCGTCTCTCGTGACCTTGACACCGACCGGTTGCAGCCATTCGGCCTGTACGCCGGGGACCTCGAAAGTAACCTTGCCAATGACCGTGGGGGTGCCGTCATCGGCGATATCCATCACGGTGACTGTCCCGCCGATTTCCGATGACACGTAGAGCCGTGATCCGTCTGCCGTATATTGCGCATAGCGGGGGCGTTGATCGACCAGCACGTTGTGCTTGATCTTGTAATCCTCTGTCGAAATGAAATGTGCCATGTTGGTGGTTTCGGACGTGTTCACGACGAATTTCGCGTCCGGGCTGATCCCCATGCCCTCGGGTTCGACGCCGACCGGGACCTCGGCGACGACCTGCCGGGTCCTGGTGTTGGTGACGGTGACAAGGTTGTCATCCTCGTTGGCGATGTAAAGCAGCTCGCCGGTCGGATCGAGAACGAACAGTTCCGGGTCGGGACCCGAAGGCAGGCTTGGGCCCTCCTGATAGGTCTCGGTGTCAAAAACCCGCACGATGTTGTCGTCGGATGCACAGACATAGAGCGTCTTGCCATCCGGGCTGATCGTGATGCCGCGCGGCCGGTTGCCGCCCGGGAACTCGGTTAGGACCTCCCATGTCTCGGTGTCGATTACCGTGACCGTGTTGCCGCGCTCGTTCGAGACAAACGCCTTGCCGGCCTGTGCGGGCGCGGCCATTGCGGCAGTCAGTGCCAGGGACAGAACTAGGGATCTCATGCGCGGTTCCATTCAGTTGAAGGCGGTGCAGCGGGATTCGGGCCGGTCGAGCCCCATCGTGTCCAGCGGTGACGTCTGGTGCAGGAACCCCTCTTGCGGGCTGACGCTGACGGTGATCGTTCCGTCATAAAGCAGGATAGGCTGGCGCAGCTGACCGTTCCAGTTGCGAAAGGTCACGCGCTGGCCCTTGAAGGCGGCGACTTCGAACGTGTCTGACAGGACATAGTCGCGCACGCCGTCCGGTTCCGCCGTATTGGCGCGAGTTACGGATTCACCCAGCACGCGCAGTGCCAGCCAGACGTTGTAGTCCTCTGGCATTGCATAGCGGCTTGTCAGGTCCTCGAACCGGGTCTGGAATTGGGTCGCGCCCCAGGCCTCGTGCGCGCCGTGAAACGTGACGGGGCGCAGGCCGGCAGACCCCATGACCGGCCGGGGCGTCCACATGTGATAGGGCAGGTAGCGCGCGAAATAGTCGGTGTCATCAGCGGCGATGACAACGTCGTGATCCCTGGCATCCTGCATGAACAGCGGCAGTTGCCGCTGCACCAGGACATGACCGGAATCCGTGCGTCGCGAACCGCCTGTATCCTCGAACACCCGTTCCTCGACGATCTGCGCGCCGAACTTGGTCGCGGATCTGCGAAACGCATCTGCAAGTGCCTTATCTCTCGGGTTAGAGCCTGATATTAACACCCAGTCGGCCCATCTTTTCCAGACTGCAAACTGCGCCACCGCATCGGCCAGCATGGCATTGGACGGCGCGACATGCAGGATGTTGGCGCGGCACCGGTCATCCCGGAGCGACGTGTCATGCGCGGCCGCGTTGAAAACAAGTGCGCCCTGTTCGGCGGCCCGGTCGGCAAGCCGCAAGAGATCATCGCCATCAGATTGCACCACGATGATGCGGATGCCATCGGCAAGCAATCCATCCAGCGCGGTTGCGGCCTTTTCGGGCGGCGCCGCGACGGTCACGGTTTCATAGGTGTGACCCAGAAAACCGCCGGTGGTGTTGTTGTCTTCGTCCGCCATCTCCGCCCCGGCAAACCCCAGGTCCGGGGGGCGCAGATCATAGCGCGAGATCGGCAGCAACCGGGGATAGTCCACCCGCAGCACCGCAGCTTTCACATCCAGCGCCGAGGACTCTCCGGCAAACACCAGAAACAGGACCGCCGCCAGCATGGATGCCGCGAATTTCCGCAATTTGACCTCCCCCGCCCGGGCATTCCGACCGGGCTTTGTCCCATCTTGGCCCTTGCCGGTTTCGCATTGGAACCGATACTTTTGGCCGGGTTGCTCGTGCAAGACTAGCACCGTCATCATGGGGCTCGATTCTTATTTTTTAAGAACGGGAACACGCGGTTGAAACATCTGCCTTTTCCGGCTTCGCCCGGGGTCGGGGCAGACCGGAAGAACGGCGGACGCGCGCCGGTCGGCATCAACGGGTGCAGGCCGGTTTTGGCGCGTTCGGGCGCACCGCGATCACGGGTCCCGTAAGGAGGATACATGCACAGACGTTTGTTCTTGATGGCTGGCGCGGCGATGTTGTCGCCAGCCATGGCATTGGCCCACGGGCCGACGCGGCAAAAAGTGACGCTGACGACCGAGGTGGCCGCGGATCCGGCAGAAGTCTGGGCCGCGATCGGAGATTTCCAGGACATGTCATGGCATCCTGCGGTGTTCTCCAGCACCGGCGAAGGTGGCAACGACATTGATGCAACGCGCCTGCTCACGCTGGTCGAGGAGGGCGGACCGACAATTGCCGAGGAACTGTACAAGTACAGCGCCGAAAAAATGAGCTACTCCTACCGGATCACCGATGTGAAGGTCGAGGTGCTGCCAGTGACAAACTATTCCTCCCACCTGACAGTGAAGCCCCGCGACGGGGGCGGGTCGCTGATCGAATGGCGCGGCGCGTTCTATCGCGGCTACCCCAACAACGATCCTCCGGAAAATCTGAACGATGCGGCCGCCGTTGCCGCCGTAACCGGTGTCTATCAGGCAGGGTTGGATGCCTTGGTGGCCCGTTTTGGCGCTGCGGGGTCCTGACGCGGCCCTGATGATGGCCCTTGCCGCCGCGATGCCGGCGGCGGCGGACGTGGCCTATGTCACCTGTCAAAACGGTGAGGAACTGAGCGTGCTTGATCTGGACAGCGGAACCGAAATCGCCCGTTGGCCGGTGCCCGGCAAGCCGGCAGGCGTCGCCGTCAGCGATGCCGGGACGGTCTACACGATATCTCCGGAAAGCAAGACAGTGCGCAAACTGTCATCCGTCAACGGTCAGGTTCTGACCGAAACCGAACTGGACGGCGGCCCGATCGGCGTGACGCTTGATCACGCCCGCGACCGGTTGTTCGTGTCCGATTGGTACAATGCCCGCATCTGGGTATTGAACGCGGATACGCTTTTGTTAGAGACGGAATTGGCCGTGGGTGCCGCGCCCGCGGGGCTGGACCTGTCCGATGACGGGCGGTTCATCGCCTCGGCGGATCGGGATGCGAACCAGGTCTCGATCTTTGACGCGGACACGCTTGACCCGCTGCACCGGGTTACTGTCGGTACCCGCCCCTTTGGTGTGCGGTTCGACCCGGCCGGGCGGTTGTTCGTCGCCAATGTCGGGACCGATGACGTCACTGTTGTGGACCCGCAATCGGGTCGTGTACTGGCCACGGTCGGAGTCGGTGCCCGGCCCTATGGCGTGGCTTTTGCACAGGGGCGGGGCTTTGTCACCAACCAGTATGAAGACACGGTCAGCGTGATTGACCTTGCCAGCCTGAGCCACGTGGCCAAGATCGACGTTGGCGAGTATCCCGAAGGCATCGACGATACGGCGGACGGTTCGACCATCGTGGTGGCGAACTGGTTTGACAACACCGTGACCCTGATCGACGCAGGGACGCTTTCCGTGATAAGGGACATTGCAACTGGCGACGGCCCAAGGGCCTTTGGAGACTTTCTTCTGGGAGGAGGAAAATGAAACAGTTCGGAACCATTGCGGCATTGCTTTGCGCGACGGCCCTGCCGGCATTCGCGGGCGAATCCTGGGATGCGGTCAAGGACCAGCTTTTTGGCGACCGCACATTGCGGGATGGATCAGAGATCATCGCCATCGACGCGCCATACCGGACGCAGGATGACGCCCGAACCAAGATCGCGGCACAGGTCTTTGCGCCCACCGGGCTGAACATTGGCAAGGTGATGGTGGTGCTGGATGACAACCCGATGCCGGTATCGGCCGTGTTCGATCTGAAATATCCGCAGCCGCGGTTCTATTTCGACATCACCATGCGGGTGAACGGGCCGACCCCGCTGCATGTGGTGGCCGAGACCACCGACGGGCAATTGTTCGTTGCGGAGACCTTTGTCAAAACCTCGGGTCAGGGCGCGTGTGCGGCACCGCCGGGAACCGATCCGGAGCTTGCCATGGCCAGCCTGGGGCGGATGCAACTGGATGTGGATGGTGCGGTGCCGGGTGGGTCCGCGGACGTTCTGGCCAGCCTGACCGCGCGCCAGCACCGCCTGAACGTGGACATTTCGCACCCGTCCCATTCCGGCATGCAGATGGACCAGATTTCGCTGCTGTTCATCCCGATGCGCTATGTCGAGAATGTCGAGATCGATCTGGACGGTGGCGACTATGTGGACCTGACCGGGTCGATCTCGCTGTCCGAAAATCCACGCGTCGGCCTGTCTGTTCCCAGCAAGACACAATCGGTGGACGTGACCATGACAGACACTGACGGCACTGTCAGTCACGCGCACAAGAAACTGGCCGGGTTCTGAAGAACGCAGTCCCGGGGCGCCGGAAGATTTCAACCGGGGCTATTGCGCCTGCGGCTGGGGTTCTTCCGGCTTGATCCGTTCCAGAGGGTAGCCCCACAACTGCCAGCCGTCGGTGCCTTCGGGCAGCCAGTAGACATCGGAATAGCCCCATTCAATCGCGCGTTTCGCGGCGTTCCAGCTCATCCAGCAATCTTCGAGGCAGAACAGCACGATTTTCCGGGAAATGTCGCCCTGGGTCACCTTGTCCAGGCCGCGACGGAAATAGTCCGCCGTGACCTCGGCGATCGCGCCGTAGCCGACATTCGGCAACCAGATCGAGCCCGGAATGGAGTCGCGCGGTTTGTCCCGCCAGATCGTTCCCTTGGGCAGATTGGCGGGTTTGGGCGGTTGGGGCAGAACGTCGATGAATGACGCTGTGCCGGATTGCCAAAGATCATGCGCCTCTTCCGGCCCGATGACCCTGCCCCCGGCCAGTGTTTCAGGCACCGGAGCGCGATAATGATCCATGCGGTATTCCGATGGTTCGGGAACTGTTTGCGCGTGTCCCGCCAGCGGCAGAGTTGCGAGAGCAATCACTGCCAGCGCGTGTTTCAATTGGTGATCTCCATCACCTCGGTCCCCAGATCGGTCACCAGCGGCACACCGGCCCCGGCCAGAACCGCGTTGATCTCGTCCTGATTGCGCCGGATCAGCGAGTTCAGCTTGCGTTGCCAGACCTTTTCGCCCTGACGCACGCCCATCGTGATGCGGTAGAACAGGCGCGGTGGCAACTCTTCCCTGATCAGGGGAATGACCTTGAACCCCGGATAGTTGTCCTTGACCAGCGGACCACCCAGCGGGCCCCATAGAATGGCGGCGTCGATGTCACCCTTGTGAAGATCGGCCAGCATGTCCTCGGCCGGGCTTTCATGGCGCCGGTCGACGACGAGGTTATAGGCCTTGGCCCGTGCGATCAGGCCATTGCGGGCCATGTGCGCCGAGGGCGGTGTGCCGGCGATGACCCCGACCCTGCGACCCTTCAGACCCGGATCGGACAGGCTCTGAACCGCGGCCAGATCACCCTCTGCAGGCACGATCAGCGTGTAGACCGAGGTGAAATAGTGGTTGGTGTTCAGCACCAGTTCGTGGCCCTGTGCATAGCCCATGACCACATCGCATTTCTTGGCCTTCAGGGTGTTGCGGATGAACCCGGTGGCCATCGGATACCAGGTGTATTGCACCGGCAGTTCCAGCTTGGCGGCGATCAGCTCGGCCAGCTTGTTTTCAAATCCGGAACCATCCTGGGCCGACATCGGGTAATTTGCCGGATCGGCGCAGACGCGCAGCGCATGTTGCGAAACAAGATCCGAAGTCTGCGCCATGGACGGCCCGGCCATCCCCAGGAAAAATCCCAGGGCACATGCCAGACCGACGAGATTTCTAGCCGCCCAGACAGGCATTTTCATCCTCTCGGATCACCTCGGATTTGGACTCTTTCTTGCCCGGACGTCCACGTGGGATTGCGTCAACGCCGCGCGCCTTCAGATATACATAGATATCGTTCAGATAGCACATCACATTGGCGTTCTCGCCAAAGCCGGGCATGACCGAGTTTTCAGATGCCCCGACCCGTTTGCGGCCATTCACGACCACATCGTAGAAATCGTAATAGTCCATATCCAGCGCGGATATTTTCAGCGCCGGGGCATAGGTCGAGCCTTCGCCCTCCGGGCCGTGACAGACATGGCATTCCGAGTGATAGCGCCGGAAACCGGAGTAACTCGGCCAGTCGATGGTGCCATCCTCGGCCACATTGAAGGTGGGAATATCCTCTTCGGTGAAATACCGTCCGTCCTCGGAATAGGCGACGGTGATGTTGGCCGCCTTTTGTTCGTCGGTCAGGTCCGCTGCCAGGCTCGTCGTGCCGGTCACCAGAATTCCACCCAGAAGCAGCGCGGATATTTTACGCATGTGAACAGTCCCTGTTGTTGATACAGGCCCGGCGCAAGATACGCCGGGCCCCTGGGTCGTTTTCGGCGTGGCTCAGTTGGGCAGTGCGAACACTGTCAGCTGACCGCCAAGCGCGGTATAGTCGCTGAGGGCTGCATAGCCGCCCACGGCGCCCAGACCGTCATTCGGGTTGGTCAGACCAGCCGCAAGACCAATACCGGCCCAGCCACCGACACCCGACAGGATGCCGACATACTGCTTGCCGCCGGATTCATAGGTCATGACGTTGCCGATGATGCCCGACGGCGTCTTGAACTTGTAGAGCTCCTCGCCGGTTTCGGCATGTACCGCCTTCAGGTACCCTTCGAGCGTGCCGTAGAACACGACGTCACCCGCGGTTGCCAGAGCGCCGGACCAGACCGAGAACTGCTCGGGCAGAGACCACTTGATCGTACCGGTGGTGTTATCCCACGCGATGAAGTTGCCCATGCCGCCATGGCTGTCCGGTGCCGGATACATCGCCAGGGTCGCACCCACATAGGGCTGACCGGCAGTGTAGGACACGCGGAACGGTTCGTAGTCCATGCAGACGTGGTTGGTCGGCACATACATCAGCTCGGTTTTCGGGCTGTAGGCCGCCGGCTGCTGGTCCTTCGTACCCAGGGCCGCCGGGCAGATGCCGGTCGAGTTGACGTCTTCGCCGTTCTGTTCGGTCGAATACTGAGCGACGACGGCCGGACG
>CAYGNE010000047.1:0-1959 GCA_964351155.1 uncultured Rhodobacterales bacterium
CTCGACCGAGCCGATACCGTAGATGCAGGAGACGGACGCGACGATCACCACGTCGTCGCGCTCGAGCAGCGCCCGCGTGGCCGAGTGGCGCATGCGGTCGATCTGTTCGTTGATCTGGCTTTCCTTCTCGATGTAGGTGTCGGAGCGCGGCACGTAGGCCTCGGGCTGGTAGTAATCGTAGAAGCTGACGAAATACTCGACCGCGTTGTTCGGAAAGAAGCCCTTGAATTCGCCGTAAAGCTGGGCGGCGAGCGTCTTGTTGGGGGCAAGGATGATGGCCGGGCGCTGGGTCGCCTCGATCACCTTGGCCATGGTAAAGGTCTTGCCGGTTCCGGTGGCGCCGAGCAGGACCTGATCGCGTTCCCCCCGGTTCACCGCCTCGACCAGTTCTGCGATGGCGGTGGGCTGGTCACCGGCGGCCTCGAACTCGGTCTCCATGACCAGCCGCCTGCCGCCTTCCAGCTTGTCGCGGGGCGGCGTGGGCGTGGTCATCATCGGCATCGAGCTATCGGTGTGGACGTGGGGCATGGGCGACTCCGGAGGTGGCAGTCACAGAGTTGTTCTCTTTTTGGTCCGGTTCAAGGGCAAACGGCGACAAGAGGTGTCCTGATGACAGTTTATGTCATCAGGCCGGCCCGGAGCCGCGAGACGCGTGACCAAGTGCCAATGCGCCGCAACAGCCCCAACGGCAACCAAACCTGGACGCCGCAGCTTGTCCCTGGGAAAGAGCCCAGGAAAAAGTGCGCGGCGACTACTTTGCTCTCAGCAAGCTGACCAAATCCGGCTCTGTTGCGTGGGACTGGGTGAAGTCGAGATCCATCCGGATATGTTCGAGATGTTCTCTTGAAAGGTCTGCGGCACGTTTGGTGTCGCGGGTTTCTATGGCTTCCAGTATTTTCTGATGCTCATCATCCCGGCAGCATGATGACTTGCCGGACCCGAACATGGCCACGATGAGAGAGGTGCGTGTCACCAGTTCGCGAAGCGTTCGCGTCAGAAAACTGTTTCCGGACACGGTTGCCAGGAGGACGTGAAATTCTCCCGACAGCCGAATGACCTCTTGGCGGTCGCCGGACTGGCGCGCCGCCTTTTCCTTGTTGATGTGCTTGATCAAAGCCTTCAGACCCTGGGCGTCGATGCGTTCTGCCACCTGTGCGGTCAGGCTGGGTTCGATATGGATACGTGCCTCGAATACCTCGTCCGCGTCGCTCTTGGTCGGGCTGGCAATGAACGCTCCGCGGTTGGACCGGAGTTCCACGATTCCCTGGCTCGCCAGCAACAACAAAGCACGGCGCGCCTTCATCCGGCCGACCCCGAAACTTTCGCAAATGGTCGATTCGCTCAGCTTCGTCATCGGGGCGAGGTCCTGCTGCATGACCGCGCTATAGATCCGGTCCACGATCTTGTGCTCGTCACCCAGAGACGAATCCTCTTCGTGAATTTTCTGGATTGGCAATGCCTTGACCTCCGAGATTTGCGAGCATTGGTGCGTATTTCCGGCGAGATTACCAGCAAGTCGCACGCACAAAAACCCTAAGCCTTGCTGACAAGATGTCAATTTTTTGTTGACATTAATTGTTAACAATTCTCTCTTGATGGGAGCGCGGTATGGAGGATGGCTTGCTCGATCCGGCCTGCAACGCGTCGAACAGAGTTCAACAGAGGAGAAACACATGAAACGCAGAAGCATTCTGAAGTCCGCTGCGGCGGCCGTTGCCATGTCCGCTTTTGCAGCGGGCAGTGCCTGGGCGGAGAACCCGACACTGAAGATCGGGTTTGTCGGTGTCACAAGCGGACCCGCCGCGGCCTGGGGCATTTCCAACCAGCGCTCGATGGAAACGCGGGCCGCATGGATCAACGAGACCGGTGGCTACACCATCGGCGATACCACCTACGACATCGAGATCGTGTCCTTTGACGACCAGAAGGACCCCAAGCGCGCGACCGCGGGCATGGCAA
>CAYGNE010000047.1:1969-20568 GCA_964351155.1 uncultured Rhodobacterales bacterium
AGGAAGGCATCCACTATGTCGTTGGGCCGAATGTCGATGACGGTGCTGCCGCCGTGCGCCCGGTGGCCGAGGCCAACGGCATCATGTATTTCCCCTACGCCTTTCCGAAAGAACTCTACACCGCGCCCGCATCGAATGCCGTGTTGGGCATGGTCGCCAACTACCAGTCCGGCCCGGCGATCTACAAATACCTGATGGAAAACGAAGGCGTCAAAACCGTCGCCTTTATCGCCGCAAACGAATCCGATCCGCTCAGCCAGCGTGACGGCGGTGTTGCTGCGGCCAAGGAACTTGGCCTCGAAGTCGTGTCGGACAACGTGACCTACCAGGTGGACACGACCGATTTCACGCCCGTTCTGACGCCTGTGTTGCGGTCACAGCCCGACCTGTTGGTGCTGTCCGGCGTTTCGCCGGCCAACGCGCCGCAGCTGATCCGCTCGGCGCGCGAGCTGGGCTACCAGGGTCTGATCTCGACCGAGACCGCGCAGGATGCGCAGGTGCTTCAGGAAGGTGCCGGCGATCTGGCGAACGGCTTCATCTCGGTCGGTGGCGCGTCCACGCCCGAGCTGGCTTCGGATGCCATGCGTGAATTCGTGCAGCGTTACACCGACATGTTCGGCGAATACAACGACGAGTCCAACACCAAGGTCTATGCGCTGGAATACATTCTTGAGACGCTCAAGGCGAACCCGGCTGCAATGACGGATGTGAACGCCTTCCAGGCCACCATGGACAGCTTCGAGGCGCCGAACCCCTACATGGTCGGTGATGCGAAGCTGCGCTACGTGGGCGAGACCTCCTTCGGCCAGAAGCGCCAGGTCGCCGTGCCGCTGGTGGTGAATGTCTACCAGGGCGGCGCGTTCGAGACCCTCTTCGTCGCCGAAGTGGACTGATCGCATTCCTCCCGTCTGGCCGGAGCCCAGCCCCGGCCAGACCCTCCTGAACTCCGGGCCCCTGGCGGGACCCGGAGCAACCAAGAATCCGGCGGGGACGGTATGGAACAAATTCTGGCAAACGGGGTCTATCTGGGCGCGCAATACGCGATGATCGCCCTGGGACTCACCCTCATTTTCGCGCTCATGAACGTGCTCAACTTTGCCCACGGGCAGATGGATGTGCTGGGCGGGTTCGTCACCTACACAGTCTACGGACAGCTTGGCTTGCCCTTCGTGCTGGGCCTCGTGATGTCTTGCGTGACCCTGTTCATACTGGGCGCACTGATCGAAAAATTCCTGTTTGCGCCGGTGATCAAACGATCGTCCCGCGACGAAAGCACCATGCTTCTGGCGGCGGGTCTCGCGTTCTTCTTCGATGCGGTGATCCTCTTGCTGTTCGGGGAGAAACAGCGCGGCGTGCCCAAGATCGTCAACGGTGTCTTCAACTGGGACTTCCGGCTGATCATGCCCTATGACCGCATCCTGATCTGTGTGCTGGCGATCCTGTCGATCGTTTCGTTCATCCTGTTCATGCAATATTCCAAGACCGGCCGGGCGCTGCGCGCGCTGGCGCAGGACCGGACCGCGGCGCAACTGATGGGCGTCAACGTCGACCGCTATTCGATGATCGGCTTTGCGCTTGGCGCGATGCTGGCCGGGCTAGTCGGCGGGTTGCTGGTCACGATCACCGGGGTCAACCTCGGGATGGGCGGGCCGACCTCGATCAAGGCCTTCATGATGGTGATGATCGGGGGGGCCGGCGTGATCTCTGGTGCCATTTGGGGCGGGATCATCCTTGGCTTCATGGAGGCGTTCGGTCTCGCTTACCTCGCACAGTATGGCGATATCACATACCTGCTGATCTTCGTCTCTCTGATGATTTTCCTCGCCATCCGCCCGCAGGGGTTGATGGGCAAGCCGTGGGGGTGACGAGATGCTGAAACTTTCCAAATTGCAGTGGATCGGCCTCGCGGCGTTCTTTGCCGGCGTCTTTGTCTTGGTCCCGATGATCATCGCGGCAACCGGGCGGACCGACCTGTTCTTTACCCTCACCTCGGTTGGACTCCTGGCAATTGCCAGTGCCGGCGTCTGGCTGACCTTCTACATCGGTCGGATCAATATCGGGCAAGGCGCGTTTGCCCTGCTGGGTGCCTATGTCTCGGCGATCCTGGTGACAAAGGCGGGAATGTCGTTCTGGCTGTCGCTGCCGCTTTCAGGTCTCTTTGCGGCCTTCATCGCGGTCCTGATCGGCCTGCCCATCCTGCGATTGCGCGGCGTCTATTTCGCGATGATCACGCTCGTGCTGACGCAGGTCTTCACATTGACCGCGCTGGCACTGCCGATCACCAACGGGGCCAAGGGCATCACCTCGATCCCGTTGCCCGGCGGAGTGTCGATCTTTGGGCTGACGCTGATCCCTGATTTCTCGACGCTCGACAACCCGCGGCAGGCGTTCTACTTCACGACCGCTGTTCTGATGGTTCTGACCTACGCGGCGCTTTACCGGATCGTCAACTCGCGGCTTGGGCATCTCTGTCGCTCGATGCAGCAGAACGAGGAACTGGCCAGCTCCATCGGTGTCAATATCTCGTACATCCGCATCCTGATCTTTGCGATCTCGTCCTTTTTCGGCGGCATTGGCGGGGCGATGTTCGGCTCGATCGCGCAATCGGTCTACCCTTCCAGCTTCCAGGTCGCTGACAGCGTGAACTTCATGCTGAACTGTTTCCTCGGGGGGCTTGGCTATGTCTTTGGCCCGATGCTGGGCACGCTGGTGCTGTATTTCGGATGGGATCTGCTGTTTGAACTCGGCAAGTATCAGATGCTGGTCTATTCCAGCCTGCTGATCATCCTGATGCTGGTCCTGCCCAACGGCCTGCTGAGCCTGCGTATGCGCAAGACCGGAGGACAGAGCAAATGAGTGCGCTTCTTGAAGTCCGTCATGTCACCAAGAAATTTGGTGGTCTGACAGCCAACAATGACATTTCCTTCGATGTGCATGACAACGAGATCCTGTCGGTGATCGGGCCCAACGGGGCCGGGAAGTCGACGCTGTTCAAGATGATCTCGTCCTTCCTGCCCACGACAAGTGGCGAGGTTCTTTACAAGGGCGAGCGTATTTCCAACCTCAAACCGCATGTGGTGGCGCGCAAGGGTATCGTGCGCACGTTCCAGGAAACCACGATCTTCAAGTCGATGACGGTGCGTGAAAGCGTCATCGTTGCCCAGCATCTGCGCGCCAACGCCTCGCTGGCTGGCTATTTCTGGGGCACAAAGACCGCGCATGACGATGTCGACAGCTTCGGCAACTACGCCGATGATCTGATTGAGTTCCTAGGCATGTCCGAGATTGCCAACGAACAGGCGTCGAACCTGCCGCAGGGCAACCTGCGCGCGCTTGGCATCGCGATCGGGCTTGCCACCGATCCCAAGGTTCTGCTGCTGGACGAACCTTTTGCGGGCATGAACCACGACGAGACCATGAGGATGGTCGACCTTGTGCGAAAGGTCCGTGACAAGCGCGGCGTCACGGTGCTGCTGGTCGAACATGACATGCCGGCCGTGATGAAGATCTCCGACCGGATCGTGGTGCTCAATTTCGGCGAAAAGATCGCCGAAGGCACGCCATTGGAAGTCCAGAACGACGAGCGCGTGATCGAAGCCTATCTGGGCAGTGCAGATGACGAGATAGGGATGTGAAAGATGAGCAAGATGTTGGAATTCAAGAATGTTGAGCTCTACTACGATCACGTCTATGCCCTGAAGGGCGTGTCGATCCAACTTGAACAGGGCGAAACCGTGGCCCTGATCGGGGCCAACGGCGCGGGCAAGAGTTCGATCCTGCGGGCCATTACCGGGCTGGCCAAGCCCCGTTCGGGCAGCGTGGAGTTCGAGGGCAAGCGGATCGACGGCACCAACCCCGCCGACATCGTCGCGGGCGGCATCGCCATGGTGCCCGAAGGCCGCCGGGTGTTTCCCTTCATGAGCGTCAAGGACAACCTGCTGATGGGGGCCTTCACGCGTGCGAAGGACTCCGGGGTCCAGGACACGCTTGACAGCGTGCTGGAACGGTTTCCGCGCCTGAAGGAGCGGTACAATCAATCGGCCGGTACGCTGTCGGGTGGCGAACAGCAGATGATGGTGATCGGCCGCGCCCTGATGGCCAAGCCGCGACTCTTGCTGCTTGACGAACCTTCGCTGGGTATCGCGCCCAAGCTGGTGCAGGACATCGCGCGCTCGATCGTGGCGATCAACCGCGACGAAGGGGTTTCGGTCCTGCTGGTCGAGCAGAACTCGCGCATGGCGCTGTCGATCTCGCACCGGGCCTATGCGCTGAGCACCGGAAACATCGTCATCGAAGGCGTTTCGAAGGAATTGCTGCACGATGACCGGATCAAGGCTGCCTATCTCGGCGGCGACGTTTAGGAGGGACTGATGAAACTTCTGCTGATCAATCCCAACACCACGGTATCGATGACCGAAAAGGCGGCTGTGGCGGCCCGTCAAGTGGCGCGTCCCGACACCGAGATCGTCGCGACGAACCCCGCGAGTGGCCCTTACAGCATCGAAGGTTTTTTCGATGTCGCGATGTGCCTGCCGGGGCTGCTGGACGAGGCGAGCCGGCACGGCGATGTCGATGCCGTCATCATCGCCTGTTTCGACGATACCGGGCTGGGTGGCATGCGCGGCCTGCTTGACGTGCCGGTCGTCGGTATCGGCGAGGCGGGCTATCACGCGGCAGCCATGCTGGCCTATCGGTTCTCGGTGGTGACGACGCTGAGCCGGTCCGTGGCGGGGATCTCAGACAACCTCAAGCGCTATGGGCTTGACGCGAAATGCGCCAGTGTCCGGGCGACGGATATCCCGGTTCTGAAACTGGAAGAAGGCGATCCCGCCAGTATCGACCAGATCCGAGCCGAAATCGCCGCGGCCATCGCGCAGGACAAGGCCGAGGCGATCGTGCTGGGCTGCGCCGGCATGGCCGACCTGATGCAGGCATTGTCGGCCGAATTCGGTCTCCCTGTGATCGACGGCATCTCCTGCGCCGTCGGCATGGCCGAGGCACTGGTCGCAGCCGGGCTTTCGACCTCCAAGGCAAGAACCTATGCGTCGGCCGTCGACAAACGCACGTCTGTCCGGCCCCTGAGCGCGGTCGCCGCGCATGTCAGCGCCGAATAGGCCCAGTCGGACCAATGTTCCGCAAACCGGGGGACCGCATGATCTATCCGAGAAACATGCGCGGCTATGGACAGAACCCGCCTGATCCGAAATGGCCGGGCGGCGCCAAGATCGCGGTTCAGTTCGTCCTGAATTACGAGGAAGGCGGCGAAAACTGCGTCCTGCACGGAGATGCCGCATCAGAAGCCTTTCTGTCCGATATTGCGGGTGCCGCACCCTGGCCGGGCCAGAGGCACTGGAACATGGAATCGATCTACGAGTATGGCGCGCGCGCCGGATTCTGGCGTCTGCACAGGTTGTTCACCGGGGTGGATATCCCGCTGACGATCTATGGGGTGGCCAGCGCTCTTGCCCGCAGCCCGGAACAGGTGGAAGCCATGCTGTCCGCCGGATGGGAGATCGCCAGCCACGGCCTGAAATGGGTCGAGCACAAGGACATGCCCGAGGCAGAGGAACGCGCGGCGATTGCCGAGGCGGTCCGCCTGCACACCGAGGTCGTCGGAGAGCGCCCGCGCGGCTGGTACACCGGCCGGTGCAGCGCAAATACCGTGCGCCTCGTCGCCGAGGAGGGCGGGTTCGACTATGTCTCGGACACCTATGATGACGATCTGCCCTACTGGCTCGATGTTGCGGGGCGCGACCAATTGATTATCCCCTACACGCTCGAAGCCAATGACATGCGCTTTGCCACGGCGCCCGGCTACGTCACCGGCGAGCAGTTCTTCCAATACCTCAAGGACGCGTTCGATGTTCTGTACACGGAAGGGCGGCAGGGCGCGGCCAGGATGATGAGCATAGGCCTGCATTGCCGCCTGATCGGGCGCCCCGGCAAACTGGCGGGGCTGAAACGGTTCATCGACCATATTCGCGGCTTTGACGATGTCTGGTTCCCCCGCCGCATCGACATCGCAGAACACTGGAAGGCCACCCATCCGCCGGTGCGTGGCCCCGAGGTTCACACCCTGTCAGAGGGAGAGTTTGTCCAAGGCTTTTCCGAGGTGTTCGCCGGGGCCGGATGGGTCGCAGAGCGTGCCGCACGAATGGAAATGGGACCGGCGCATGATTGTCTTGCGGGCGTGCACAGCCTGCTTTGCCGGGCCTTCCGCAGCGCAACAGCGGACGAACAGCAAGCCGTTGGCGCAAGGTTCGAGGCGCTTGGGCTGAATGTCGTTGTCGCGGGTGATCCGCAGACAACCCGTCGGAACATCGAAGCAGCCGCGCGCCAAAGACTGGCGGCGATCCTGCGCGAAAAGAGCTGACCACACCGCACAGCCGAGGATCGAGAATGTATTACGCACCAAAAGGTGGCCTGCCACCACAGACCCAGTTGCTGACCGACCGCGCCATGTTCACCGAAGCATACGCGGTCATTCCAAGGGGAACATACAGCGATATCGTCACCAGCTATTTGCCGTTCTGGGAGGGTGCACGGTTCTGGGTTCTGGCACGGCCCCTGTCGGGATTTGCGGAGACCTTTTCCCAATACATTGCGGAACTGAAGCCCGGCGGTGGCAGCACCCGGCCGGAAACGGATCCCGGGATCGAAGCTGTCCTGTTCGTTGTCGAGGGCAACCTGTCCCTGACCTGCGACGGGGTGAGCCATGACTTGGCGCCCGGCGGCTATGCCTATTTCGCACCGGGCGCCGACTGGTCCGTCCAGAACACATCGCAGGCCGAGGTCCGGTTTCACTGGATCCGCAAAGCCTACCAGGCGCTGGACGGCCTCGACATGCCGGAGAGTTTCGTCACGAACGAGCGGGACATCGACCCGATCCCGATGCCGGACACCGGCGGTGCCTGGGCCACGACGCGCTTTGTCGCGCCCGAGGACCTGCGCCACGACATGCATGTCAATATCGTCACTTTCCAGCCGGGCGGCGTGATCCCCTTTGCCGAAACCCATGTCATGGAACACGGGCTCTACGTGCTGGAGGGCAAGGCGGTCTACCGGCTGAACCAGGACTGGGTCGAGGTCGAGGCCGGCGATTTCATGTGGCTCCGGGCTTTCTGTCCGCAAGCATGCTATGCAGGAGGACCGGGGCCATTCCGATATCTGCTTTACAAGGACGTCAACCGGCACATGCCGATGAAAACGGGTGTTTGAGCCGTTTTGCCGAATTCGCTGCCTGGGAGCACACGGGACAGCGCTCTTCGCTCTCACAGCGACTGTCAACCGGGCCGGCCACGGATCATTCTTTTCCACACGGTGAGGATATCTGGACGAGACGTTCCGCAGCGGCGGCGAATGTCACCAATGCCCGGCTGCGGCGCATTTTTTCGAGTACGCGCTGACAGTCCGGCATGGTGAAGATGTTTGGCGGTCCTTCGGTCATGCGGCCGGAACGCGGTCGCATCACGATCCCCGGCCCGATGCCGAAATACGGCAGACAAACGCGCGAGGTGCTGGGCAGGCTCGGATATCCTGCGGAACAACCGACGCGATGATCAGTGCAGGTGCCGCGGGTGAAAGCTGGTCGGAGAAATACCTGCCCGAATTAGCGTCTCGAAAGCGATGGAGCGGCGACCCGCTGGGATGAAGCGGGAAGGGCCGGTTTTGGTTCCTGGCCCTCAGTGCATCGAGTTCGGCAGGTACAGAACCAGGGTCGGGATCAGGACCAGCAGGGCCAGGCGGATGATGTCGACGATCCAGAATGGTGTGACGCCCTTGAAGATCGTGCCGGTCGAGACGTCCCCGACCACGCCCTTGAGCACGAAGACGTTGAGACCCACGGGCGGGGTGATCAGGCTGATCTCGGTGACGACGACGACGATAATGCCGAACCACACCGGGTCAAACCCCAGGCCGGTGACCAGCGGGAAGAAGATCGGCACGGTGAGCAGGAGCATCGACAGGCTTTCGAAGACACAGCCCAGGATGACGTAGATGCCGAGGATCATCAGCATGACGGCCATCGGGGCAAGTCCGGCGGACTGGACCAAGGTTTTCAGTGCCTCGGGCAGCCCGGCGAGGTTGACGAAATTGGAGAACACCCATGCGCCGATCAGGACGGCGAACAGGGCGGCGGTGGTCTGCACGGTTTCAACGAGGACCTGCAGGGTTCCCGCAATGCTGAGCGTGCGGCGCGAAAGGGCGATCAGAAAGGCGCCCGCGGCCCCCATGCCGGCAGCTTCGGTCGGGGAAAAGGTCAGGTTCAGCGGCCAGATGTCGAGAATGCCGTATAGCCCGCCGATCACCACGAAGAACAGGAGCAGCACGGCCCAGACGCCGCGCACGGCGTCGATGCGGTCGCGCCAGGTGGTGCGCTCGCCGGCCGGGCCCGCATCCGGGTTGCGCATGATCGTGAACCGCACCGCGACGAGGTAGAGTATGACGCCCAGGAGGCCGGGCACGATACCGGCGATGAACAGCTTGCCGATGCTGGTTTCGGTCAGAAGGCCATAGATCACGAGGATGACCGAGGGCGGGATCAGAATGCCCAGCGTGCCACCGGCGGCGATGGAGGCGGTCGAAAGGCTGTCATGGTAGTTGTATTTGCGCATCTGGGGCATGGCGACCTTGGACATGGTTGCCGCGGTGGCGAGAGACGAGCCGCAGATGGCGGAGAACCCGGCGCAGGCGACGATGGTGGCCATGGCCAGCCCGCCGCGCATATGCCCCAGAAAGGCATAGGACACCTGATAGAGTTCGCGGGACAGGCCGCCCTTGTTCACGAACAGGCCCATGAGAATGAACAGCGGGACAACCGACAGGCCGTAATCCTGTGCGGTGTCGATGATCAGGCGTCCGACCATGGAAATGGAGGCGCGAAAACCGCGTTCCTCGGCATAACCGACAAAGCCGACAAGGCCCATGGCGATGGCAATCGGCATGCGCAGGAACACCAGAACGAGAACGGCACCGAGGCCAAGAACGGAAACCAGCATCAGAATGCCACCTTGGCCGGAGCGACGATCCGGGTGATGCCGCGCGCCAGGAAGGTCAGCGCGGTGATGAAGGTGAAGAACGCGATGAACCAGCCGGCGTAGAATTGCGGCAGGTTGAGGTATTCGGTGACATCGCCGTATTCACGCGCGCGTTCGGCCAGGTCCCAGACCCGCCTGGCGGGCCAGAACAGCACGACACCGCAGAACAGGTCGATGACGATATCGCGCAGATAGGCCAGGCGGCGCGAGAACAGCGGGTCCATCAGGTCGACAACGATGTTGCCGCCCTTCCAGCTGACGATTGGCAGCGAGGAGAACACGATGATGGCCATGAAAAGGCGGGTGAGCTCGGTGGCCGATTCAATCGGGTTCGAGAACAGGCTGCGCAGGATGACATCGGCGAATGTCATGGCCATGAGGAGAAACAGCGTGGCGGCGGCGAGCCACGTGGGCAGGACGGCGATATAGCGCCAGACACTGTCCTGTTTCAGGGACATGTCCCAGCTTGTCGCGGTTGCTGGCCGATCCGGGTTGGCGTCGCTCAATTCTGTCTCCCTGTCAGCAAACAAGGCCTGACGGGCAGGCCTTGTCCGGTTGCTTTCTGGCCCGGATTACCGGGATCAGTTGGCCATCTGTTCGGAAATGTAGGCGTGTGCGGCTGCGGCGTCGACACCCTTGTCCGAGACCTCGGCCATCACCTTTTCGATCAGCGGGCCGGTCAGTTCCTGCCATTTGGCGACATCCTCGGCGGAGGCTTCGGTCAGCGTGTTGTCGGCGGTCGCGGCCAGGGTTTCGGCCCCTGCGGCGTCGATCTGGTCCCATGCCTTGCCGGCAACGCGGGACAGGGTTTCGCCGAAGATTTCGTTCAGCGCTGCCTGGTCGGCCTCGGACAGGCGGTCAAACGTATCCTGGTTCATGATCAAGGCAAAGGAGCCGCGATAGAACCCACCCGGAACCGTGTAGGTGTGCTTGGCGACCTCGAACAGCTTGAAGCTCTTCTTGGCTTCCATCGGCATCATCACCCCGTCGGCGGAGTTGGAGGCCAGCGTTTCATAGACCTTTGGGGCCGGGACCCGGATGCCGGTCGCGCCGAGCGCTTCGCCCACGTCACCGGACACACCGCCGCCCAGGCGCAGTTTCATGCCGGAGATCTGGTCGATCGAGGCGATCTTGGTGTTGGAATGCAGCACGCCCGGGCCGTGTGTCATCAGGGCCAGAACCTTGACGCCCTTGTGTTCGTCAAGCCCGGCAAAATACTTCTCGTGCGCGCGCCAGCTGGCGACGGACGCGGCCTCGGCGTTGCCCTGGTAACCGGGCAGTTCGATCATCTTGGTGGCGACGAAGCGACCGGGCGAATAACCGTGGAAGATCCAGGTGATGTCGGCGGCCCCGTCAAGGATCAGATCGAACTGGGCCGGCGGACTGCCCAGACCGTACTTGATTTCGGCAGAGACACGGCCTTCGGTGGCCTCTTCGATCATCCTGGTCATTTCCGGCCACAGGATGGCGTTGACGCCATGTGTCGGCGGTGCCCAGGACGAGATGGTGAGCGTGGTGTCCGCGGCATTTGCGGCCAGCGAAGACAGAGCAAACGCCGCTGCGGCGAGCCCGGTTGCGAGTTTCATTTTCGGTAGTCCTCCCAAGTTTTGATCAGTCTAGAAGCGTTCTGTCGTACCGGGATAGCGCAGGGTATCCCATTGTCCGGCTGCCGGACTCTGTGAATGTTCCGATCCTCTGTGTGATCCTGAAAAATCCGTGTCATTGGGTCTCGGCGATCCTGATCTTCTGGCCCGACAATGCGTCGGAAACCGGGATTTGACAACTGAGCCTGCTGCCGGGCCGGCGTTCTGTGGCGGCAAAATCGAGCATATCGTCTTCGTGACTGCCCATCGGTTGCAAAATGTCCAGGGCGCTCTCCTCAAGGAAAACGTGGCAGGTGGCACAGGCGGCAGACCCGTTGCATTCGGCCACGATGCCGGTCACGCCGTTGGCCAGCGCGGTTTCCATCACGCTGTCACCGGGCGATGCCGCGACCTCGATTTCGGTGCCGTCCGGCTGAACGAAGATGACTGTCACCATGATCGCGGCCTAGACGTCCCAGAGGACCGGCAGGGTGACCGGGCCACGGAACACCCAGCCGCGTTCGACCGCCGGATTGCCGGGGTCCAGCCGCAGACCCGGCAGGCGGTCAAAGATCATCGGCACGGCGATGTCGCCGACCATCTGGCGCGCGACCCATGTTCCGGCGCAGAAATGCGGCCCGGCGCCAAAGCCGAGGTGCTGGCTGCGCGGGCGGAAGATGTCGAAACGGTCGGGGTGATCGAACTGTCGGCGGTCGCGGTTGGCGGCACCGACACAGATGCCGATCTGATCGCCTTTGCCAAGTTGCGTGTCGCCCAGCACCGTGTCCTGCGTGACCCGGCGCGGGTACATTCCGATGGGAGAGACCCAGCGCACCGCCTCTTCGAACGCGGTGCGGAACAGTTTCGGGTCCTGCAGCGCTGCGGATTTCTGGTCGGGATTCTGCAGCAGGCCCAGGATGCAGGTCAGGATCGAGTCGCGGGGTTCATTCAGGCCGCCGCCGACAATCACCTTTACGTTGGCCCGGATCTGTTCGATGGACTGCGGATGGTCCGCATGCGCCATCGCGGACAGGATCGCGGGGTTCCGTTCGGCGCGGTGGCGATCCAGAACGCGGTCGATGGCCGCGTCGATCCCGTCCGAGGCCAGCCGCGCCCGTCCGGCGATCTGCGGATCGGCCTGGTAATTGCCCACGCCATCCATCAATGCCTGGGACCAGTCCGCGAGGTCCTGCCATCGGACGCCGTCCAGCCCGAGCATTTCGATCAGCGCGAGGGACGCCATCGGCGCGGCAAAGCTGTGAAACAGGTCAGTGTGGCCGTCGCCGACGAAGGTTTCGATCAGGTCGGCGGCGATGCGCTCGAAGATCGGTGCCCAGTGCTGTTTGACGACGCCGGGCCGGAACGAGGGTTCGATTGCCTTGCGTTCCATCTGGTGCGGTTGGTCATCCTTACGCATCAGGGAATGGCCCATCACCTGGTTCATCAGCGAGCCCGGATTGGTCGAAGCAAAGACCGCGTGGTTGCGTTCGACGGTCATGATGTCGGCGAAACGGGTGACGAGCTTGATCCGCGCCGACTCTACCCAGACCGCGGACCCAAGGTCGCGGATGCGGTCGAAACTGGGATAGGGATCGGCCATCAGCGTCTCGATCGGAATATCCGACAGGGCCGGGGTCGGTTGGGACACCGTCATCTCCTGCTCACAAGGTCGATAACATGACAACTATTTGCCGGCCGTTTGTCAATTTGATAAGTTTGATTGGATCAATCAATTTTTTCGATGGGAGAGACAGGTGCTGCCACAAGAGCGACTCCTCAAGACCGATTTCGCCGCGTTGCGGACCCTGCAGTTCGTTCATGATCTGGGCTCGTTTTCGCGCGCGGCAGACCGGTTGGGGATTACCCAGTCCAACGTCAGTTACACGGTGGCCCGGTTGCGCGATGCGTTTCGCGACCCGTTGTTCGTGCGCGAGGGCAACCGGATGATCCCGACCGCGCGGTGCAGCGCGGTGGTGCAGTATTCCGCGGGGGTCATCGAGGATTTCCAGAGCATGACCGGGCAGGTCACGTTTGATCCGGCCACCGCGCGCGATGTGGTGACGCTGTCCTGCAACCACTATGAACGGATGACGATGCTGCCGCAGCTGATCCGGACATTGCGGGCCGAGGCGCCGGGGCTGACGTTGCGGGTTCTGACGTCCAAGGCGCTGGGCAGCGAGCAACTCAAGCGCGGGGAATGTGACCTGGTGATCGGGCCGATGCAGATATCCGGCGAGCAGGTGTTCACCCGGCGCACAAGGGCCGACAACTATGTCTGCATCATGGACCCGGGCAATCCGCTGAGCCGTGGGGCGCTGACGGTTGACAGGCTGGTTTCGGCAAACCACATCGTGATCCGGTTCTCCGGAGGCTGGAAACCGGTTTACCTGCATACACTGGAGGCGATGGGGATCTTGATCGATCCGGCCGTCGAACTGAGCGAATACGGCGATATCGGCGGGTATGTCCGGGGCAGCGACCTGGTGGCGGTTGTGCCCGGTTGCCTGGCCCGGCAACTTGCCCCCGATCTCGTGCGCCGCGATCTGCCTTTTGCGGTGCCGCTGGTCATCGACCTTTACTGGACCACGCGCACCAACCGCTCGCCTCTGTTCATCTGGTTGCGGGACAAGATCGCCCGGTTGGATCGCGACCCTGGCCGGTTGGGCGGGACGGATCGGTGAGCCGGGTCAGGCGATATCAGGATTTCCCAGTTCCCCGGCGATGTCGGCTGCGGCGCAGCGCAGGGCGTCAGCATAGCGGCTGGCGGCATTCTCGATCGACATGGCGCGGGTGATCCAGATGATCGACAGACAGCCGACAACGCGGTTCCCGGACAGAACCGGGACCGCGAGGCTCGAGGTCTTGGGGCGAAAGGTGCGCGGGCCGCGCGTGGCATAGCCCTGTTGCCGGTACCGCGCCAGTCGGTCGGCCAGCCAAGCATCGCGCAGGAAGGGCCTGTCCTCGGGCAGGTTTTCGCTGTGCAGAAGGTCAAGGATGATCTCGCGTTCGCGCGGCTCGCAACCGGCCAGATAGGCGCGCCCGGCAGAAGAACGCAGCATCGGCAGCGAGAAACCCACCATACCGGTATCGACCGACAGGGGGCTGCGCCCGTGGGTGGATTCCTGGATGACCATATGGGCATCCTCGTAGACCGACAGATCGACCGGCCAGGAATGGGTGTCGGTGAATTTTGCCAGCACAGGCCCGGCCACATGGCACAGGCGCGAGCGGGCGGCGGAATTGTCGCCCAGTGCGGCCGCAAGTGCCGATACGCGGGCACGGGAATCGCTGGCCGAGAACAGCACGTATCCCTCTTCCTCGAGCGTGTGCAGCAGGCGATAGACGGTCGGGCGCGGCAGGTTCAGCGCCCGCGCGATTTCGGACGCGCGGGCGGCCCCGACCTTGTTCAGGTAGCGCAGCAGGCTGAGGCCGCGGGTCAGCGACCGTACGCTGTCGGAACCGGATGCCATGAGACCCCTGTGTTGCTTGCGTGCAGCTTCACCCCGGAATGACGGTCTGGTCAATGGCGCCGAAAATCGACGCGCCGGACGGATCGAACATTTCGAACCGGATGGTGTCGCCGGGTTCCAGGAAGCGGGTGGAAGCGGTGCCGGTGGCGATGGTTTCGATCATCCGGACCTCGGCAAGGCAGGAGGAGCCGACCGCGTCATAATTCTCGTTGCTGACGGTGCCCGAACCGATGATCGTGCCGGCCGACAAGGCGCGGGTCCGGGCCGCGTGGGCGATCAGGGCGGGGAATTCGAAGCTGAGGTCCGTTCCGGCGTCGACGCGGCCGAATGTTTCGCCGTTATACGTGGTAATCAGGGGCAGCCTGATGCAGCCGCCGGTCCAAGCGGCGCCCAGCTCGTCCGGCGTGACGCAGACCGGGGAAAAGGCGCTGGCGGGCTTGGACTGGAAAAATCCGAAGCCCTTGACCAGTTCGGGCCGCATCACGTGCCGCAGCGAGATGTCGTTGCACAGCATGATCAGCCGGATGTGACCGGCGGCCTGTTCCGGGGTGCAGCCCATCGGCACGTCATCGGTGATCACCGCGATCTCGCCCTCGAAATCGAGCCCCCAGTCGGGGTCCGTGCAGGGGATCGGATCGGTTGGCGCAAGAAAACCGTCGCTGCCGCCCTGATAGAGCAGGGGATCGGTTTCGGCGCCCGGCGGCATGTCGACGCCGCGGGCCTTTCGGACCAGCCGCATATGGCTGAGATAGGCGCTGCCATCGGCCCATTGATAGGCCCGTGGCAGGGGCGACGCGAGCCGCGCCGGATCATAGGGTATTGTGGTCACGCTGCCTGCGTTGACCTGGTCGGACAGGGCGCGCAGCGCCGGTTCGGTGCGAACCCAGTCTTCGAGCGCCCGTTGCAGGGACGGTGTGATGGCGGAGGCGTCGGCCATGCGCGAAAGGTCGCGTGAGACGACCACCGGCGTGCCGTCGCGGCCGCCGGTTTTCAGCGAAGCAAGTTTCATTTCATGGATACTCTCTTGTTAAGGTCTTGAATCGGGGATGGAAGGGCCATTGCGGCGAGGGCGCGGATTTCGGTCTCTGTGCTCGCTGTTCCGGCGAGGTAACGGTCCGGGCGGATCAGAGCCGCATTGGCCGACAAATTGTCCAGCATGGCGTTCAGGGCCGGGTGTTGCCCGGCGCTGAGCACTGGCAGGTTGGCGTTTGCGGGTGCATCCGCGCGGGTGATCAGAACCGGCGCATAGCCGGTGGCATCGTCCAGACGCGCGCCATCGGCCAGAATCGGCTGTTCAGACAGGTGGCCGAGATGGGGGGTCTGTCGGGTCACGATGCCGCACAGATCGCTGAAGCCAAGCGGTGGTGCGATGGTTTCCATCCGCGTGGCGCCGTGCGCGCCCTGTGACGCCATGGCCAGCGCGGCGGCACGATCCAGCGTGTTGATCAGCCCGCCGAGCCGGACGGCGGTCGAGATAAAGGCGAAGACGTTGGGGTGGCGTTCCGCCTGATAGCTGTTCAACAGGTCCGGCTCGGCGCGCCCCTGGGCGCAGAGCGCCAGTTTCCAGCCGAGATTGGCGGCATCACGGATCCCGGCGCACATGCCCTGACCCATGAAGGGCGGGGTCAGGTGGGCCGCATCGCCTGCGATCATCACCCGGCCACTGCGCCAGGTTTCGGCAATGGCCGAGCGGAAGGTGTAGACGGCGCTGCGCTCGAGTTCGGCGTCTTCGGGGCCGATCCAGCGCGACAGGAACTGCCAGATCCGGTCGGGCCGCGTCACGTCGGCGTCGGTTTCATCGTCATGCACGGTGATCTCCCAGCGCCGCCGGTTCGCCGGGCTGCGGCAGTAGGTCATCGGGCGGTCCGGTTCGCAGAACTGGATCGAGTGATCGCCCAGATCGGGCCGGTCCCTTTTCAGGAGCAGGTCAACCACCAGCCAGCGTTCGTCAAAGCCGAGATCCTGCATGCCGGTGTCCAGCGTGCGGCGCACGAGAGACCGCGCGCCGTCACAGCCGACGACATAGCCCGCGCGGAGCCGGGTTTCGGCCCCGGTTTGCCGGTTCAGGCAGGTCAGCGTCACCGCGTCGCCGGTTTCCGTCAGGGCCTTGAGTTCGGTATTGGCCAGCAGGGTAGCGTTGTCGGATTGCGCCAGTTTCCGGCGCAGGAGCGTTTCGAGATCCGGCTGGTGCAGCCGGTAACTGGCGTGCCAGCCCTGTGGCCCGGTTTCCTGCGGTCGCGGCCAGTCGAGCAGCAGGTCGCCGTCGGCGTCGACGAACCGCATGCCGGGATTGACACGGACCATGGGGCGGAGTTCATCGGCGATGCCGACGGTCTGGAACACGCGCATGGTCTCGCCGTCGAAATGTACCGCACGGGGCAAGTGGTACATCTCGGCCTCGCGCTCGATCACCGCAACCGAGACGCCGCATTGTGCCAGCAAGTTGGCCAGTGTCGCGCCGGTGGGGCCATAGCCGATGATGGCCACGTCGAAGTCAATGGTCATGCAACCGGCCTCCTCAGTCCCGGTTCAGGGCATCATAGAGCCACGGGCACTGAACGACGGGCGGCGCACGCAATCCCTCGGCGGCGGCCTTCAGGCGCATGTCGAGAAACGGCTTGCGGGCCGGTTCCGGCAGGTGCAGGCGGTCATGCCCCCAGAAGCTGGGCCCACAGGTGGTTTCGTGCGGAACCCAGGTGGCGGGGTCGATCACCCGCCCGCCCCAGCCGTTTTCGACAAAGAAGCCCGAGGGCGAATTGGCGTAGAAACTGGTCATGTAGTCGTTGGTATGACGCCCCAGCGAATAGGCGATGGCGTCCTCTTGCAAACAGGCGAGATCATAGCCTTGTCCGACATCGTCGAGGTTCTGGTATTCGACCATGAAGTGGTGAAATCCGGAATTGCCCGAACCGACAATGGCAAAGCTGTGATGCCTTCCGTTGACATGGAAGAAATAGAGCGGCACCGGCGTCAGGCCATAGTCGCTGACCGCAAAGCCCAGAACGTCGCGGTAGAACGGCAGCAATGCCTCGGCGTCGGGAACGTGCAGAACCGCATGCCCCATGCCCAGAGGGCCGGTTTTGAACCCGTCTATCGGACGTCCAGGTTGAAACGGATCGTTTGAGATATGCGGTTTCCAGACCAGTTCGATGCGGTTTCCCGCCGGGTCGTGAAACACGATGAGGTCCTGAACGAACCGGCGGTCGGCGAGGTCGCGGCCGCCGGGGGTGACCGGGTGGCCGGCATTTTCCAGCCGGGACGCAAACGCGTCGAGATCGGACTTGGCCGCAACTTCCCAGCCGATGAACGCCAATGTTTCGCCCGGCTCATCGGACACCACGAGGCGCTGGAGCCGATCATCCATCCGGAATGCGCGTTGCCGGCCGCCCTGATCGACCTGCTGCATGCCGAGAATTCCGCTGGCAAAACGGCTCCAGTCGTCGATCCGGTCGGACCGGACGCCGAGATATCCCAACGCTGTGATCGGCATGGCGGCCTCTCCCCGAAGTTTCCGCAAGCCTAGTTGCACCGGGCGGGCGGTGGAACGGGTGTGAAGCAGGGAGTCCGCCTGCCGGACAGGCCGGGTTGTGGATCAGCCTTTCTGGCCGATCCGGCTCTCGGTTCCGGCGCGGATGCGGGCGATGTTCTCGCGGTGCCGCCAGAACACCAGAACTGTCAGAATTCCGCCCAGAAGAAGCGCGGTGCCATGGCCCAGCAGCACGGCCCAGAGGGTCGAGGTGCCGGCGGCGACCAGTGCTCCCATGGACGATATCCGGGTCACCAGCGCGGCCAACAGCCATGCGGCGCAACAGGCCAGTCCGACCGGCCAGGCCAGCGCCAGCCAAAGCCCGATGAAGGTTGCGACACCCTTGCCGCCGCGAAACCCGAGCCAGACCGGGTAGCAGTGACCCAGAAAGGCGGCGAGGGCCGCGAGTTGTACGGAATCCTCGGGTGCGAAAGCGCGGGCGAGAAGCACGGCGATGGCGCCCTTGCCCCCGTCCAACAACAGGGTCAGGGCGGCGGCCAGCTTGTTGCCGGTGCGCAGTACGTTGGTCGCCCCGATATTGCCCGACCCGATTTCACGCAGGTTTCCCAACCCCATCAGCCGGGCGAGGACCATGCCGAACGGGATCGACCCCAGACCATAACCCATGGCGGCCCAGAGAAGCAGTTGCAGAAGCGAGGAGTCAAATGGCGGCATCAGGGTCTCCGGAAGACACGGCTTCCGGCCACATAGGTGGCAAGGATGCGCCCCTGCATCCGCTGGCCGTCAAATGGGGTGTTGCGGGATTTCGACTGCAGGGCCGCGCGGTCCAGTACAAAGGGCACATCCGGATCGAACAACACCAGATCAGCGGGCGCGCCGGGGGCGAGGCGACCGCTGTCCAGACCGAGCCGGCGCGCCGGGTTCAGGGACAGGGCAGCGAACAGGGTCGGCAGGTCGATAAATTCGGCATGGACCAGACGCAGCGCGGCGGGCAGCAGGGTTTCCAGGGCCACCGCGCCGC
>CAYGNE010000047.1:20580-20775 GCA_964351155.1 uncultured Rhodobacterales bacterium
ATGATGGATCGATGTGCCGGCGGTGATATCGAGCCCGTTGCGCCTGGCGCGCTCGAGCGCGGGCAGGGCGCGGGCGGTGGTGATCTGGTCGGCGTGATAGGCCGCCCCGGTCATCTCCAGCAGGGCGATATCGCGGTCGAGCCCCATGCGCTCGGCCATGGGAGACACGGCGGGCAGGCCGCGCAGCGAGGCGAA
>CAYGNE010000048.1:0-20708 GCA_964351155.1 uncultured Rhodobacterales bacterium
GTATCTGTCCTAAAGCCAATGGCGCGCAGGCTGCATCCTCTGAGCGGGCGCGCCGAGTGGCACGCTCAGAGGCGCATTAGGATCAGTAGGCCGCGCAGAGGCGCGCCGCAAAAAGCGGTCGGCAACTGGATATGTGCGGCAATACTCATGCCGACAGGTTATATCGGCAAAGGCGGAAATGGGAAGGGCGAATTTCCCCGCCCCGTTGCGCGGTCATCCGTCGTCCGCGGCTCCGGTGCTATCCGGTTTGTTCAACGCGCCGTTTTCCCAGGTGCCGCTGGCCTCTTGCCCGCTGGCATAGCGCATGGTGCCCTGGCCGTGACGTTTGCCGTCTGCGAATTCGCCTTCATAGACATCGCCGTTGGCATAGGTCGCGAGACCCTTTCCGCTGATCTCGCCCTGGACCCAGTCGCCGGCGTAGCTGAACCCGTTGGGCATGGTGATTTCACCATTGCCATTGCGCTGCCCGTCACGGAATTCGCCGGTATACACCGACCCATCGGCATAGGTGGCCTTGCCGTTACCGTGGCGGCGGCCTTCCAGCCAATCGCCTTCGTAGCGGTATCCGTCCGAGTAGGTCATGATGCCCTTGCCGTGATTAAGCGCGTTCTTGAACTGGCCCTTGTATACGACGCCGTTGGGATAGATCGCGGTCCCGACGCCGTCGATCACCCCGGCGATCCAGCCACCGTCATAGGATGATCCGTCGGGATAGGTGATCTTGCCCGATCCGTCGGCCAGATCGGCGCTGAATGCTCCGACATAGACCGATCCGTCCGGATAGGTGACCTGACCGTTGCCTTCGATCTGTCCGTCCTTCCAATCGCCGGTATAGACATACCCGTCCTTGCCGGTGAAGGTTCCGGTTCCATTGCGCCGATCCTCGGCAAATTCCCCGACATAGACATCGCCGTTGGCATAATCGACCCGCCCGTCGCCCTGTCTGCGCCCGCCGACGAACTGGCCGGTGTAAACATCGCCGTTCGGCTGGGTCAGCGAACCCAAGCCGTCAAACTGGCCGTTTTTCCATTCACCATCATAGATCAGCCCGTCAGGCAGGGTGAGCTTGCCCTTGCCAGCACGTTTGCCGGCCTTCAGGTCACCGTCATAGACCGCGCCGTCTGCATAGGTGATAACCCCTTTGCCTTCCTTGGTTCCGTTCACCCAATCACCGCGGTATTCATATCCGCCCGGGTTCTGCATGACCCCCTGGCCATGATGTTGCGCGTTCTGGAAACCGCCTTCGTAACGGACGCCGTTGGCATAGACCGCGACGCCCTGGCCATTGATCACGCCATCGGCCCATTCGCCTTCGAAGGTGCCGCCATCGGCAAAAGTGATCTTGCCAACCCCGTGCGGTTTGCCCTTGACGAATTCTCCTTCATAAATCGATCCGTTGGGAAACTGGGCAACGCCATTGCCCTTGATTTCGCCATCGACCCAGTCACCGGTGTATTGATAGCCATTGGGCAGGGTATAGGTGCCGGTACCGTGCTGCAAACCGCCCCGGAACGTGCCTTCGTACACGCCGCCGATATCGTCCTGGGTGGTCAGAACCTGATCGGTTTGCGCGAGCACCGGAGAAGACAGGCAGATCGGACCAGCCAGCAGCGTGACCAGAAGAACACGTGACGTCGCAATCTGGAGTGTCCGGGATTTCGTCATGGAATGTCCTGTTGCCCAAAATCCGGGCGTTTTCGCACCGGGTTCCATGAATCTAGGCGACCAATACGGCTTGGGCAACGTCTTTTGGCACGGATCTCTTTTCCTCTGATGGGTATCTGCTACACGGCACAGACGGAGATGGATAGCGAGGGTAGAATGGCACGGCGATTTCGCGTGACACTGGCGCAGTTGAATCCGACAGTCGGCGACCTTGGCGGCAACGCGGCTCTGGCCAGATCGGCTTGGGAACAGGGGCGTGCTGCGGGGGCTGATCTGGTTGCGCTGCCCGAAACGTTCATCACCGGGTACAACCCGCAGGATCTGGTCCGGAAACCTGCGTTTCACAAGGCGGCATTTGAAGCGGTCGAGCAGCTCGCCCGGGATTGTGCTGATGGTCCGGCGCTGGCCATTGGCGGGGTCTGCATGGACGCCGGTGAACTGTTCAACGCCTATTTTGTTCTGCAGGGCGGCAGGATCACCAGTCGGGTTCTGAAACATCATCTGCCCAACGAGGCCGTATTCGACGAAAAACGCGTGTTCGCCTCCGGCCCGCTCAGCGGCCCGTATTCGGTCGGCGGTGTGCGAATTGGAAGCCCGATCTGCGAAGACGCATGGCATGAGGATGTCGCCGAAACACTCGCGGAGACCGGAGCGGAGTTCTTTCTGGTGCCCAACGGATCGCCCTATTATCGCAACAAGCTGGACGCGCGTGTGAACAGCATGGTGTCCCGCGTCGTGGAGACCGGACTGCCGTTGATCTATCTCAACATGGTCGGCGGGCAGGACGATCAGGTCTTTGACGGTGGCAGTTTCGCACTGAACCCCGGTGGTGCCCTGGCGATGCATATGCCGCTTTTTGATGAATGCATCGCCCATCTCGATCTGGAAGAGGGCGCGGAAGGCTGGCGGATCCTGCCTGGTGTCAGGCACACCAGGCCAGATATCTATGAGCAGGATTACCGGGTCATGGTGACCGCCCTGCGCGACTACATGGCGAAATGCGGGTTTCGCAAAGTATTGCTGGGTCTGTCGGGCGGTGTGGACAGCGCGTTGGTGGCGACCATCGCCACCGATGCGCTGGGGGCTGACAACGTGCGCTGTGTCATGTTGCCATCCGAATTTACCAGTGAGGCAAGCCTTGCCGATGCCCGGGAAGTCGCCGACGCGCTGGGTTGCCGGTACGATTACGTACCGATAAGCGAAGGGCGGGCTGCGATCACGAATACTCTTGCGCCGTTGTTCGAGGGGCTGAAGCCCGGTCTGACCGAGGAAAACATCCAGTCACGCCTGCGTGGGCTGCTGCTGATGGCGATGAGCAACAAATTCGGCGAGATGCTATTGACCACGGGCAACAAATCCGAGGTCGCGGTCGGCTATGCGACGATCTATGGCGACATGGCGGGCGGTTACAATCCGATCAAGGATCTGTACAAGACCCGGGTTTTTGAAACCTGCCATTGGCGAAATGCCAATCATCGGGATTGGATGATGGGGCCGTCCGGGGTGGTGATTCCGCCAAATGTGATCGACAAACCCCCCAGCGCGGAATTGCGCGAAGACCAGAAGGACAGCGACAGCTTGCCGGACTATCCGTCGCTGGACTCGATACTGGAAATCCTGGTGGATCAGGATGGTTCTATCGCGGATTGCGTGGCCGCCGGATTTGACCGGGACACGGCGAAAAAAGTGGAACAGCTGATCTATATCAGCGAGTACAAGCGGTTTCAGTCAGCGCCGGGTGCGCGGCTCACAAAGGCGGCATTCTGGCTGGACCGGCGCTATCCCATCGTCAACCGCTGGCGCGATCCGGGTTGATCGTCCTCGCGCCGGCGGGCCGTCATTCCCACCAGCGATCGATGGCCGCGATCTCGTCGTCGCTCCAGCCGAAATGGTGGGCGAATTCATGGATGGTCACGTGGGCGATCAGGGTGTCGAGCTCTTCATTGCCGCGGGCCCGCCACTCGGCAAGGATAGGTTCCCGGAACAGCCAGACCATGTCCGGCTGCAGGGGTTGATCCCAAATCGATTTCTCGGTCAGCGGGGTGCCTTCGTAGAGGCCGGTAAGGTCCAGTGAATGCGACAGACCCAGTTCCTTCAACATGCCCGGCGAAGGCCATTCGGCGACGCGCAAGGCGACTTCGCGGGCCGGTGTGCGGAAAACCGGGGGCAGGCTGTCCACGGTCCGGCGGGCGACGGCTTCGAAGTGATCGATTGAAATGTCCTGTGGCATGCGTGTCATATGGGCTGTCCTGGCCTGCCACCTAAGGCAATTTCGCACATCAAAGCTGGACCAAATGGCCGGGTCGTGTCTAGGTATCATCATGCCAGGTCCGAGTGTTACGCCGTTTCAGAGTGATCACCAACTGCCCAAGCAGGTGGATGTGGTCATCATTGGCGGCGGAATCATCGGGTGTGCGACGGCCTTGGAACTGGCCGAACGGGACCTGTCGGTTCTGATCTGCGAAAAAGGCCAGATCGCCGGCGAACAATCCAGCCGGAACTGGGGCTGGGTGCGGCTGTCCAAGAGAGATGCGCGGGAAATCCCGCTGATGATCGAATCGATCCGCTTGTGGGGGAACATGGACCGTCGAACCGGGCGGAAAACCGGTTATGTGCGCTCGGGTATCCTTTACACCGCCGCCACGGACAAGGTTTATGCCCGGCGCGAAAAATGGGCACGCAATCTCGAACCGCACCAGATCGAGCATTACATGGTGTCGGGTGCAAAACTGGACGAGCTGTTGCCCGGGAACCGGTTGGACGTGAAGGGCGCACTCTATACGCCCGAAGACGGCCGGGCGGAACCGCAACTGGCCGCGCCGGCTATTGCCGAGGCCGCGCGGGACGCCGGAACGACCGTGATGACCGGCTGCGCGGTGCGCAGTCTGGATCTGGAAGCGGGACGCGTGGCGGGAGTTGTGACCGAAAAGGGCCGCGTGAAATGCAGCTCGGTGGTTTTGGCGGGCGGCGCATGGTCCCGGTTGTTCGCCGGAAACGCCGGACTCGATTTGCCGCAGCTCAAGGTGACGAACACCGTGCTGCGCACGACACCGGCGGATGGTCCGGAGATTTCCGTCTGGACAGAAGGCTTCGGTATCCGCAAGCGCGCGGATGGTGGGTACACGATCGCATCGGGTTTGCAGAACACGGTTGAGGTGGTTCCGGACAGCTTCCGGCTTGGGCGCAAGTACCTGCCGGCCCTGTTTGCGGAGTGGCGCAGTCTGAAATTCCGGTTCTCCAGCCGATGGAGTGAAGAGGCGCGGCAGGCACGATCCTGGCGTCCCGACGAGGTGACGCCGTTTGAAAATACGCGCGTTCTGGACCCGGCCCCTCTGCAACGGGATCTGCGTACAAGCTGGGCCGCGGCGACAATGGCTTTTCCGGCGCTGGAAACGGCTGACATCGTTCAAAGCTGGGCCGGACTGATCGACGTGACCCCGGATGCCATTCCGGTGATATCCGGCGTCGATCAGACGCCGGGCCTGTTCATCGCCACGGGGTTTTCCGGCCACGGATTTGGCATCGCGCCGGGTGCGGGCCGGCTGATGGCCGATCTGGTGACCAATGCCGACCCGGTCGTAAAGGCGCATGATTTCCGTTTTGCCCGCTTTTCGGACGGCAGCCGGATATTCCTGAACGACGGCTTTTGAATTTGCAGGACCCTGCGCGGGGTCAAAGCATCAACTGGTAACTGTGCGGGACATAGTGAAATCCGTCGCCGCGGGCTTCAACGAAACCGACGCCGGGCCAGGGCATGTGATATCCGACCATCGGGACCTTGTCGGCCGCCAGCATGCCCAGAACCTTGCGCCGGGACTGAGCCGCCGCGGCCTTGTCGCGATCAAATTTGACCTCCCAATCCGGATGCGCCAGCGACCAGACATAATGATTTGCGAGATCGGCGCACAGGGCCAGCTGTTTGCCACCGCTGTCCAACATGTAGATCATATGGCCGGGGGTATGGCCGAACGCCTCCATCGAGGTGATGCCGCTGGCCACGTCCGTGCCACCCTTGATGAAGGTGGTTTGTTCCGCCAGCGGACGCATCTGTTCTTCGAATTTCTCGTTACCGGACATGTCCCAGGAATCGAACTCCACTGCTCCGGTGACGTAGCGGGCATTGGGATAGGTTGGTGTGCCGTCATTCATGAGGCCACCGATGTGGTCGCCATGCATGTGGGTGATGACCACGACATCGACCATGTCGGGCGTGTACCCTGCGGCGTCCAGCGCTGCTGTCGTTCCGGCAGCAGACAGTCCTGTATCGAACAGGATCAGTTCGGTGCCGGTGTTGACGACAGTGGGTGTAAAGAAGAACTGCGATTGATCGGTCGGCAGGTTGGCCGCGGCGGAGACCGAGTTGAATTCATCCTCGGATACGTTCATGCCGAAAATCTGCTGAGGTCCGGGAACCGCGCGGGTCCCCGCGAGTATGGTTGTGACTTCGAACGCGCCGAGCTTGAAGCGATTGAACGGTGCGCTGCCTGCCCCCATCATCGGGGCAGCGGCACGGGTACGCGTGGCAGCGGCGGCGAGCGGAAGGGCAACGGCCCCGGCCAGGGTCGCGCGGCGGGTCAGGTTGGTCATGTGGATGCTCCTCTGTCTCCTGGTACCGGGGATACTAGGCCAGAACGATGCAAAGGCGACATCCGGCAGTGCAAAAGCGTGGGCGCAAACACGGCCTTGTGATATTCATTGCGTGATGGCCATGAACAAGACGCAACCGACCGGTGCAGCTGTCGATGCCTTTCTGGCAGAGGTGACGCCTGCGCACAGAGCGGAGGACGCCCGCATTCTGGATCGCCTGTTTCGGGATGTGACCGGGTTTGAGCCGCGCATGTGGGGATCAAGCATGGTCGGGTACGGGCGGTACCACTATGTCTATGACAGCGGGCGCGAAGGCGATTTTCTGGCCACCGGGTTTTCGCCCCGAAAGGCGGCTTTTTCTATCTATGTCATGCCCGGATATACCGATTTCGGCCACATCATGAACCGGCTGGGCAAATACCGGATCGGGAAATCCTGCCTGTATGTAAAGAAGCTGGCCGATATCGACCTTGTGGTGCTGGAAGAGTTGGTCCGCGAGGGACTGGCCGATCTGAAAACACGCTGGCGTGTATGGCCGGAGTGACCGCACCGGCCCTTTGACTGGACAAAACCCGGTCCCTGTGACAACAGGTCGGCCGACAGGAGACTCCCATGACAACCACCCGTTTCGCCCCTTCGCCCACCGGCTATATCCACGTCGGAAACCTGCGTACGGCGCTGATGAACTATCTGATTGCCCGAAAAGCGGGCGGCACCTTCATCCTGCGTATCGACGACACCGACCCCGAGCGATCCAAGGACACCTATGTGGATGCGATCAAGGAAGACCTGGACTGGCTGGGCCTTCACTGGGATCGGGTGGAACGGCAATCGGAACGGCTGGACAGATATTCTGATGCGGCGGACCGGCTGCGCAGGATGGAACGGTTCTACGAGGCATTCGAAACGCCGACCGAACTCGATCTCAAGCGCAAGAAGCTGCTGAACATGGGGCGGCCGCCGGTCTATGACCGGGCGGCCCTGGCATTGAGCGAAACCGAAAAGGATGCGCTGCGTGCGGAACGCGGTACCGGCGTGTGGCGGTTCAAGTTGGATCATGAACGGATCGAATGGAGTGACGGCATACTCGGCGACATTTCCATTGACGCGGCCAGTGTCAGCGACCCGGTACTGATCAAGGCAGATGGCCAGGTCCTGTACACGCTGGCCTCGGTTGTGGACGATGTCGAAATGGGCGTCACGGACGTGGTCCGCGGATCGGACCATGTGACCAATACGGCAACCCAGATCCAGATCATCCAGGCACTTGGTGGAACAGCGCCGCGCTTTGCCCACCATTCGTTGTTGACCGGGCCGCAGGGCGAGGCACTAAGCAAGCGGCTGGGTACGCTGGCATTGCGCGATCTGCGTGAACGGGGTGTGCAGCCTATGGCCTTGCTCAGCCTGATGGCGCGGCTTGGATCGAGCGATCCGGTCGAGATTCGTCACAACATGGATGAACTGATCGACGGGTTTGACATTTCCCGGTTCGGAAGCGCGCCGACCAAGTTCGATGTCGAGGACCTGTTCCCGATGACGGCGCACTACTTGCAGACGCTGCCATTGGCGGATGTACGCAGTCATGTGCTGGCCCTTGGTGTCCCCGAGGCGCAGGCCGACGCGTTCTGGCTGATGGCACGGGACAATATCCCGACGCTTGCCGACCTGAAACAGGGGTGGGAGCTGTGCCGCGACGGGGCCGAGCCGCTGGTGGCCGACGAGGACCGGGAATTCGTGGCGCAGGCCATGACTCTTCTGCCCGAACCGCCCTATTCCGCGGAGACATGGAGTCAGTGGACGGCACAGGTGAAAGAGGCGACCGGGCGCAAGGGAAAAGGTCTGTTCATGCCGCTGCGCAAGGCAGTGACCGGGCAGGAGCGCGGGCCGGAAATGGCCGCGCTGATGCCGCTGATGAGTGTCATCCGGGCACGGGCCTGACCGGGGTTCGCGCGTTTCGAACCGAACCGCGCGGGGTCAGGCGGCGGGAACGATACGGACGCCCAGTTGTTGCATCCGGTCATCGACAAACGCAGTCTCTTCGGGCTTGAGTTGCTGATGGCGCGGATACCGCGGCTCGGCTCGGTCGTTCATGATCGGTGACTCCCATCCCAGCGTCGTCGCAAAGAAGCGGTCGGCGCCGGATTGCCCGAATTCGCGCAGGTATCCCTGTACGACCACATCCAGGTAGCTGAGCAGGATCGGATACCGGTCCGAGGGGGTTTTCTGCCGCCCTTCCGGCACCGCATAAACCGCGATTTCCACCGGGTATTTGATGGAATGCGTCACCGCAGACGTGGCCGGTATCCGGTCATAGGCCCACTCCCGTTGGTCCAGGGCATCCCAGTCGCCCTTGGGGACATGCGCGATCATGCCGTCGATCTCGGCTCCGGGCGCGGGGACCGCCGTCAGAAAGGCGACGGGTCGCAGGTCCGTATGCCGCCAGGCCCGGCACCAGCCTGCCAGACGCGCGGGGCGCGGGTCGCTGAAATCATGCGTGGCCCTGTTCACGAGGCTGCCATAGCCAAAGAAATACGGTTCGGCTGTCATGAGTGTTTCGCAAACGGCAATTGATACATATCAAATCACTTTTTGGCGTGATGTGCGAGAAACTGCAATGGAGCAATGTGAGGAGTGTTCCCGTGCGAATCACCAAACGGACAAACATCGCCGTGCGCCTGCTCATGTATTGCGCAGTGCACCGGGGCCGGCTGGTTACCAAGTCCGAAATCGCGGGTTGTTGCAATGTGTCCGAGAACCATCTTGCCCAGGTGATCAACCAGTTGAGTCAGATGGGGTACCTGAACACCCAGCGCGGGCGGAACGGGGGTATGTGTCTGGCGCGCGGGACGGATCAGATCAAGATCGGCGATGTGTTCCGCGACGTCGAGGGAGAGGTGTCCCCGGACGAGTGTTTCGCCGATACCGACAACAGTTGCCCGCTGGTGTCGGCCTGTCGTTTGCGGGTGGCTCTCGGCAAAGCGGCACAGGCCTTTTTCACCAGCCTCGACGACATCTCGCTGGAGGCGCTGGTTTGCGAAAATCACGATCTTACGCAGATCCTGCAGCCGGTTCGCTGCGCAAGCTGATTACTCGCGTCCGCGCAAAACCTGCGCCGGGCGGGCCGAAAGCGGACGCCAGGCAAAGCCCAACCCCGCGAGCAGCGTGGCAAGAACGCCGCCAAAGACGATTCCCAGTGCTGACGGCCAGATCACCGCGAAACCAGTATCCAGAACGAAATGGCTGACCGCCCATCCCCCGGCGATTCCGGCAGCAAGCGCGACACCTCCCGCAGCCGCACCGAGAATTGCGGCTCTCAGGGCGAAGCTGGCGAGGACACGACCCCGTGCAGCGCCCAGCGTTTTCAGAACGGCGGCTTCGTAGGTGCGGGCCCGTTCGCCAGCGGCCGCAGCGCCGATCAGGACCAGGAATCCGGTCAGCAGGGTCGCCGCAGCACCATATGAGGTCGCCGCAGCCAGCCCGGCGAGCACTTCGGATACCCGGTCGATGGCATCGCGCACGCGGATTGCAGTGATGTTCGGATAGGCATCGGCGAGATCACGCAGGATCTGCGCTTCGGCGTGTTCTTCGGCATATACGGTGGAAATGAAACTGTGCGGCGCCCCGGCCAGCGCCGAGGGGTTCATGGACAGCACGAATCCAAGCCCGGCTGTCGAGAAATCGACCTCGCGAAAGCTGGTGATGGTGGCGGTGATGTCGCGACCCAGAATGTTGACGGTCAGGGTATCGCCCAGTTTCAAGCCCATTTCGGGGGCTTCTTCGGCGGCAAAGCTGATCTGCGGCGGACCATCATATCCCGGCCCCCACCATTGACCCGCGGTCAGGCGGGTGTTTTCGGAGAGTTCATCGGCATAGGTCAGTCCCCTGTCGCCTTGTACGACCCAGTGATCACCGGCGACGTCCTGGGCGGGTTTTCCGTTGATCCGGGTCACGACCCCCCGCAGCATCGGCGCGCTTTCGATCTTGCTGACCGCAGGATCGTCGGCCAGCCGTTTGGTGAACCCGTCGATCTGGTCTTTCTGGATATCGACAAAGAAATAGGACGGCGCAATCTCGGGCAGGTTGCCAGAGATGGCGTTTCGAAGGTTGCCGTCGATTTGACCGACGGCGGCCAAAACCGACAGGCCAAGACCCAGAGACAGAACCACCGACGCGGCACCTTCGCCTGGGCCGGAAATAGCCGCCAGGGCCCATCGCAGGGCCGGTCGGCCACGTGTCGCGATGCCGGATCGGCGGGCAACGGCACGTATGATCAGTGCCGCGAATGCCAGCAGAACAAGCGCAAACGCCAGACCGCCGGTTGTCCAAAGGGTCAGCCGCGCTGTTCCGCTGAACCATGCGGCAAGACTGATCAGCGAGGCGAGACAGACCGTCAGGGCGAACAGGTAACGGGCCGGGGGCAACAGGCGGGCGGAGTCCAGCGCGTCGCGAAACAGTGTTGCCGCGCGTACTTCCTCGGTTCGGGCCAGTGGCCAGAGGGTAAAGATCAGTGCGGTCAGCAAGCCATATATGCCCGCCTCTGCCAAGGGGCGTGGATAGATGGCGAATGCCGCCGGTATCGGCAGGCGGGCTTCGATCAGGGGGGCCAGCAGAACCGGCACCAGAGCGCCAAGAACCAGACCCAGACCTATGCCAATGAGTGACAATACGCCGATCTGCAGAAAATAGGTCTGGAAAATCGTCGCCCGGTCCGCGCCCAATGTCCGCAAGGTTGCGATCACGCTGGTCTTGCTTGCGAGATACGCGCGGACGGCCGCCGAAACCCCGACGCCACCGACGGCAAGGCCGGAAAGACCCACAAGCACCAGAAACGAACCCAGTCTGTTCACGAATTCGGCCACACCGGGCGCGCCGTTCCGGGCATCCGTCCAGCGCAGGCCGGTTCCGTGAAAACGCGCTCGTGCCTCGGTTGCAAGCTGTTCCAGATCGGTTTCGGCAGGCAGGTCCAATCGGTACTTGGTGGAATAGAGCGTTCCGGGCGTCAGCAAACCGGACTCTGTCAAAGCGGCTGTCGCGACCAAGGTCCGGGGACCCAGGCCGAAACCTTCGGCCGCGCCGTCCGGTTCGTGCACCAGCGTGGCCATCAACACGAAATCCTGGGTTCCCAGACGGAAAGTATCGCCCGGTTTCAACCCAAGCCGATCGACCAGAACGCGGGCCATGACGCCGCCGGGCAGACCATCCTTGCCGGCCAGGGCCCGGGCCAGGTGCATGTCAGGGTCCAGCCGGGGTGTCCCGATCAGCGGATAGGCCCCGTCGACTGCCTTTACCTGGGTCAATCCGCGTTCGGTCGTGCCATCACGATCGACCACCGCCATGGAACGGAAATCCACGATTTCGGAAATCGCGGTGGCGGCGTTCTCCATCCAGATCCGCTCGTTCTCCGACGCAAAGCGGTAGGTAAAGCGCATTTCTGCGTCACCTCCGAGCAAAGCCGCGCCCTCGCGTTCCAGCCCGGCCTCAATCGCCGCCCGAACGGTCCCGACCGCCGCGATCGCCGCCACGCCCAGCGTGAGGCAAGCCAGAAAGATGCGAAAACCCTGCAGACCACCGCGCAGTTCGCGGCGTGCAAAACGGGACGCCAGCCGCAGGCTCATTCTGCGGCCTTTTGGGCTGCGTCAGGGGCGAGGTGTCCGTCACGCAGCCGGATGACCCGGTCACACCGGGATGCAAGGTCGCCGGAATGCGTCACAAGAACCAGCGTTGCGCCATGCCGGTCACGCAGCCCGAAAAGCAAGTCCATGATCGCGGACCCATTGGCTTCGTCCAGGTTGCCGGTGGGTTCGTCGGCCAGCAGAATATGCGGCCGCGTGGCGGCAGCACGGGCCAGCGCAACGCGCTGTTGCTCGCCCCCCGAAAGCTGCGCCGGGTAGTGATCGACCCGGTTGGCGAGGCCGACAGAGTCCAGTTCTGTGGCTGCGCGTTCGAACGCATCCTTGACTCCGGCCAGTTCGAGGGGCGTTGCCACATTCTCCAGTGCCGTCATTGTCGGGATCAGGTGAAAGGACTGGAACACAACCCCCATGTGGTCGCGCCGGAACCGGGCCAGCGCGTCCTCGTCCATCGCGGTCAGATCGTGACCCAATGCCGTGATCGAGCCCCCGGTAGCCTTTTCCAGCCCGCCCATAAGCATCAGGAGCGAGGATTTGCCCGAACCCGATGGGCCGATCAGGCCGAGGGTTTCGCCGCGATGCACGTCCAGGGATATGGAATGAAGAATATCAACGCGTCCGGCATTGCCATTCAGCGACAAAGAGGCATCTTTGAGAGAGAGGATTGGGTCGGTCATGGGCCCTGCATCAATTGGGTGTACCAGATGGCATATGGAGCAGTGAGATCAATACGCAAGGTTCTGGCGGGAATTGCATTTTCGATCTGGGGTTTTGCGGCAACGGCCGAACCGGTGACAATCGCCGCACTTGGCGACAGTCTGACGCAAGGCTACGGATTGGTCCAGCGGGATGGGTTTGTTCCGCAACTGCGTGCCTGGCTTCGGGCACGGGGAGCCGATGCAAAACTGATAAATGCGGGAGTATCGGGGGATACGACCGCTGGCGGTGCGGCACGTGTCGCCTGGACCCTCACGCCCGAAGTGGACGCAATGATTGTTACCCTGGGTGGAAATGACCTGTTGCGCGGGATTGATCCTGCGGTCAGCCGGGCCAACCTGGAAACCATTCTGAGAGCAGCGAAATCAGCAGACGTTCCGGTGTTGCTGATCGGAATGCAGGCCACGGGCAACTTTGGGCCGGAATACAAGGCGACGTTCGACGCCATCTATCCGGAATTGTCTGCCGCTTATGGTACTCTGTACGAAGAAAACTTCTTTTCGGGGATCGCCGCAGAGTCGGCCGATCCGGACGCGGTGCGGGCTTACATGCAGGCGGACGGCATCCATCCCAACCCCGAAGGTGTTCGCAAGATTGTCGAGGCCGTGGGACCCAGGGTGCTTGACCTGATCGAACGGGCGCGCGCGGGAGGGTAGGCCATGCCAGGGCGGGTCTTTCTGACCGACCCACCCGATGTCGTCGGCAGGGCCTTGGGATTGCGGTCCGACACGATATCGGATGAACGGCCGCGCCGAAACATCGCCCCGGGGCAGCAAGTCGTGGTGGCGACGCACAAGGGGCTGACGCGGATGCGCTGGGGAATAATCCCGGTGGGGCGCGTAAATGCGCGTGGGCGTCCGGTCATGGAAACGATCATCAATGCGCGTTCGGAGACCGTGTTTGACAAATCGGCCTTTGCAGGTGTCGGACGGGTGGTCATGCCGGTGAACGGATGGTATGAATGGACCGGTGAAAAGCGTCGCAAGACCCCTTGGCGAATCTCGCCGGTAGATGGCGGCCTATTGTTCTTTGCGGCCATTACCGATGTCTGGACCGCTCCGGACGGACAAGACTTGCAGCAGGTGGCAACGGTCACCTGTGCCCCGTCCGCGGATGTGCGTGACGTTCATCACCGGATGGCCGTCATACTGGAGGCGTCGGATGTTCCCGTCTGGTTGACGGCACGGGAACGCGCACTGAACAGTCTTATGGTACCGTGGCCGGCGGGTCGGCTGGCGGTCGCGGGGGCGGATGATGTGGATTGGAACGCGCCCTGACCATTGCAGAGGCAGCTACTGGCTTTCGAGACGGACCAGGTCCGAATGCGAATAGCTTTCCTGGATGAAACCATCATCGCCAGAGTGGAAACTGGGGTCCTGGGGCAGGCAGCGCAGCCCACAAATCTGGACCGCGATCATCGCGGAACTGTCGATATACCACAGACGACCGCCGGGTGTCGAAACATAACCGTTCACGCCCTCTTCGCGGTCGCTTTCCATGTCCAGTGATGTTGGAAACTCGGCGGGGACATCCGGGTCATAGGCACCGTGACTGTGCAGGGACGCAATCAGTGTGAGGCCGGTTTCGGGCAGTTCCGGTGTGCATCCGTCGTGCCCTCCGCGAACCATGTCAGTGAACACGATTTCACCGGACTCGTTGTATCCGAGATATCCGCAATACTCGCGATCGGTGGCAAACGACAGGTGCTGGACCCGCGACAGCCAGTTTTGCGCGGCTTGCAAGTCGTCAGCGGGGGGCGGCGTCGCCACCGGCTGAAAAAGTAACAGCGACACAACCGTCAGAGCCAGTATGGTCAACATCGACGCAGGCAGGTCAGTCTGCGCACAGACGTGGCCGACGGCTCAAAGTACGGTCACCACCGTACCGACGGGAACCCGCTCGTAGAGGTCGACGACATGCTCGTTCAGCATGCGGATGCAGCCGTTGGACACGGATTGTCCGATACTTTTGGGTTGCGTGGTGCCGTGAATGCGGAAATAGGTATCGACCCCGTTCTGGAACAGGTACAGCGCCCTGGCTCCAAGAGGGTTACCCTCTCCGCCGGGCTGGACATAGTCGTTGTCCTTGAACCGGGCATAAGTTCTTGGCTCGCGCTCGATCATCTCGTTCGTGGGTCGCCAGGTCGGCCATTTCTTCTTGACACTTATGGTGGCCGTTCCGGTGAATTCCAGGCCGGCCTTGCCGACACCGACGCCATAGCGGATCGCCTTGCGGGGCTCGGTCACGAAATAGAGATAGTACGAGCGCGGCAGGATCAGCATCTGACCGGGCAGGTATTCTTTCTTTATTCGGACGAATTGCGGGGTCGGGTCGAATTCGACCGGATCCGCTGTGGCAAGTTCGGGCAACAGGAATGTCGCGGACGAGGCGACAATGAAGGATCGACGTGTAAACATGAGAGGTCTCAACTCGTTGGCAGACAATTGAACCCCAACATAATTGGCACTTGTTCATGTTTGGTCAATGCTTCGGCGCATGTCCGATTACAATTGGAGGTAAAGATGCGGTGACAAGGGCACAGGTCATGAACTGCTCGACAAGCTTCGGTTTCCCGGCAAGAGCGGCTTTGTGGTATGGCGCCGTTACATCCGATCCGGTTTTTCGCGCCAAGGCCGGATCCTTGTCATCACAAAGATCAGGGTCGGCGAGGCGATCGGATTCCACATGCGCGAGACGCGCCGCCCGGCGGATTGCATCACGATGGCCTTGCTTGCATGCAAAAAAGGCGGGCCAATAACCCGCCTTTTCCGATTGGAGTCGCGTATTGCCCGAAATCAGGCCAGCGCGATGTTGGTCGCGCTTTCGCGGCCGTCACGGCCGGCCTCGATGTCGAATGTCACCTTCTGGTTGTCGGCCAGGCCGGTCAGTCCGGCGCGCTCGACGGCAGAGATGTGCACGAAGACATCCTTGCTGCCGCCATCGGGTGCGATGAAGCCGTAGCCTTTGGTGGAATTGAACCATTTCACGGTGCCAGTGGCCATGTCCGTGGTCTCCTGTTTTTTGTTGCTGTCCGCGGAATTGCGACAGCCCGGCGTGGTTGGTCTGGATCGAAGACTGGCCGGCAAGTGCAGGAGACAGTGGGTCGAAAAAGATAACGTTAGCAACGTTTCCTATGCCATTTGGCACGCATTTTCGCAAGGGAAATCGCACTGCGCCAATGGGTTGGCAGGTTTTTGCCGGTTTCGGATGCGGGGTTCCGTCTTTCCTTCGAGGCCTGTGATCCGGCGTGCGGGACCGAATTTCTACTTGGTTACGAATGCGGTTCCGGGTTTGCTTTTCTTCGGCATCTTGCCGCCCGATTTCTGAATGACATGGGTGAGCTCGTGCGCGAGGAGTTCGTTGCTCTTGGCGTCTCCGGACTTGGTCAGATAAACATTCTGACCGATTGTAAAGACCTTGGCCTTCAGCTCTTTTCCGACATCCTTGATATTGCCGCCGATATGAACGCGCACCTTGCTCAGCTTGGCGCCGAACTGTTCCTCAAGCCCGGCCTTCACATCTCTGGGTAGTTTCAGTTCCTTGGTGCCGGACGGTTCCGTCTGATACTTCTTGATCTTGGCTTTCTTGCCCTTCAAGGCGTCCGCTTTTGCCTTCACTTCATCCTTGCTCATCACTCTTTCCTGTCACTGGGCCGATAGGGTTTCAGTCTAGCACGGAATCGGCGAACCTGTCTTTATCGCTGAAAAAAGTGTATGATCGCAGGCGGTAACGGCAAATGGAGGGTGTGATGACCTATGTCACAATCACGACCTGGGAAATTGCGGACGGGACCGACTACGATATCGCCATGCAGGGCATTCGCGACAAACGACTGCCCGCGCTCGTTCAGATGGGGGCGAGTCGGGTCACTGTGGTTCGCACCAGTGACAGAACCAGCGCGGCAATCACGGAATGGCCGGATCAGTCGACTCGGGACGCCGCTGAAACGGCGATCGAGTCGGTGCGCAAAAAAGTGCACAGTGAGGATTTCGCCCGCCTGACCGGCGAGATGAAGGGCGAAGTTGTGGCTTCGGCCTGACGTCGAATTGCATGTCCTGAACCTTGCCTGGCTATCGTCGACCGACTGCAACCCGGGCGGCGTTCGCATTGGGAACCAGATACACGGAATTGCCCGATCGTTATCGGCATGGCATCGATTCGGTCGAAAAGTCGGGTTTTGTTTCTTGAATTCTTGGGGCGCAACAGGACCCCATGGATGCATTCTGTTGCGGTAATTGTCTGGATTATCAAGTAATACCAACGCGTTGCTTTCGATGTTTCGAAAAACGGAAAAATCAGAACAGTTTTCCCCGTAAGTCCGCCCCTGGTTGCATGCCAGATTGTTGACGCGAACGTAAACCTTTGGGGGGTGAACGCGATGTGGAAGAAAAGAAACACGACTGCTGCCGAATCTGCCGCCAAAACCGATGCGCCCTGTCTGCGCAACGAGTTCGAGGAACTCCTGCATGAGTCGCTGCCAGACCTGCGGCCACTGCGCCGGCCCGTGCCGCCTGCATACCGGAACCGGTCCTTGCGCCAGCAAGACCGGCAGGACAAAAACCGCAGATGCCTTGCATCGGTACCTGCGGCCTGATCACCACCGCGAGCGGACGGCAGGCCGCGGGCATGTCTTGCCGGGGCGGCTTTGGTCCCGTTTTCGCGAGGCCAGAACCGTCGGACGGTATCAAGTCACTCAGAATTCGATTTCCGCGACAATCCGCGCTGGTCTGGCACGGGTGCGCTCTGCGGACATGATGCCGGCCTCGCGATCCAGAGCCGCCTTCACTTCGTCGCGGTGTTTTTGGCTGACCCTGTCGTGCTTGCGGCATTCCCCCCGGGCGATCCAGCGCTGGTACGAGACCGGCCCGGCCACTGTGCCCGAGATCACCCTGGGTGCGACCTCGCGCGGCTTGACGCGCCCCGAGACGATCAGCGCTTTGATTGCCTCTGCGATCAGGTCGGCACTGTCAGAAAAGGTCATTGATCGGATCCTGCGTTCTTCCGCGGTCGGTATGCCGTCGTTCAGACAGCGGCGCGCGACGAACAGCCAGTCATGGACCATGTAGGCGGGCGCATACCCCCAAGGGGAGAACCCGGAAAACAACTGGGCTTGACGCGGGATTGACCCCCCGTCGGTATACATCATCTCGGGACGGATGACGCGCGGGGTCGCGTCAGGGTCGGGGCGGGTGAAAGTCAGAGGCCGGTTGCGGGATGGAACATAGACAAATTTGCCGTCACCTGATTCACCGCCTTCGCCGACCCACATGACCAGCAACGAACCGGTGAATTTCCCCGGTTCGGTTGCGTCGTAGTCGACGAAGCCGCAAGCGGACAGCAGCAGGCAGAACAGCAGGCAGCGCATGGGGGAAGTTTGGCAGATACGGGGCAAACCTGTCGATACCGGGCAGAACAGAATGGTACCGGATGTCGGAAAAAGTGGGCAGATGTTGCCAATCTGGCGAGTATCTTTACGGCCCGCGATGCCGCGCTTCGCGCAGGATCACGTACAAGCCGGATGAAACCACGATCAGGGCGCCGACCCAGGTCCACAGATCCGGGAAATCGCCGAACACGACAAATCCCCAGAATGTGCTGTAGATGATCAAGGAATAATGGGCCGGCGCAAGGACCACGGCGAATGCGATCTCCAGGGCCCGAATGATCAGGAACTCGCCCGTTGCAGCCAGGATCGCCATCGCCGCCATCAACAGGAATTGCGTCGACTCCGTCGGAGTTTGCCAGAAAAACGGCAGCGGCAGAGCCAGACACAGCACCGAAGTCAACGCCGTGTAGGTGACCGTTGTTTCAGTGCGGTCGCCATTGCCCAGGTGCCGGGACAGGATCTGGCGAAGCGCAAAGGCGGAGGCGGCAAGGATCACCAGGAAGATGGCAGGGTGAAAGACACCCTCACCGGGCCGGATGACAACAAGGGTTCCGATGAACCCGGCAAGGACCGCGGCCCATCGGCGTATGCCGACGGTTTCGCGCAACGCGGCCGCGCCCAGTATCGTGACGAGAAACGGGGCGACGAAAGTGACCGCGACCGCATCGGCCAGTGGTACATGCGCCAGAGCGAAGACGAAGGCGATGGCGGAAACGATGGCACAGAGCCCGCGCGCGATCTGCAAGCCCGGTGCGGTGCTGCGAAAGATGACCCTGCCACGCAGGGCGAACAGAACCGCGACGCCAGTCAGCAAGCCGAGCTGCCGGGTCCAGACGATCTGAACCGGATGAAAATCGGCGGTCAGAATCTTGGCCATCGTGTCAGCGCAGGAAAAGACGAAAAACCCGGCCAGCATGAACAGAAGACCGCGCAGGTTGTCCTGCGACCGCGCCGTGTTGATTTGAGCATCGCTGGACATGGGTGAGGAACCGGTCAGGCCGGGAAAGGGTCTCATGGTGGCGCGGTCAGGATAGGTGGAAGCGTGAAGATGACAATGGCTTAATCCATCTTCGCGTTCGAACGCGGGGCTTTCTCCTGTCGACGCAAATCGACAGGCCGGGCGATTGCCCTGTTCGTATGCCCAATGGCGCAAGGGCAGGCAGTTGAAGCCAAGACGATCGGGTGTCAGTCTCTGACCAGAATGGCGGTGAATTCGTAGAGAAAGGTCGGGGTCGACCAGACACGTTCGGGACGCATACCGGTCAGGCCCAGAGCATTTATCGACAGCAGAATCTGCAGGAAACGGGCCGGAGTGAATTGCCAGGCATGGGCGTCGATATAGGCCCCGTTTGCAGAGTTGAATTTTTCGATCGCCTCGCCGATGCGGTCGTTCCGGGTGGCGCGCCAGCCGGGGTCGAGATGGTCGCCTTGCCAATGCCGCAACGACTCGTTGTGCGTGGTCATCGAATAGTGGTCGACAACTGTTTTCAGAGTGTGGCGGCGACGTTTTTCCTGCGCCGCCTGGACGACTTCGCCCAGCGTGGATTCGGGTCGCAGTTGATCAAAGCAGAACCGCTTGTCCGGGGCGATCACGAAGTATCTTCCGCCGGGTTTCAGCAGGTCGTGCACCTGGTTGAGATGTCCGACAAGGTCGGGCTGATGCTCGATGCAATGGGAACTGAAGGCGATGTCGAACATCTCGGGAATGGCGGACATGTCGCCATCGCAGTCATGATAGTGGATTTCGGGAACGGTTTCCGGGGCCACGGCGGGGTTTGGGTCCTTTTGCGCGTTTGCCCGGAGTTCTTCGGTTGAGAATACATCGAAATAACGGACCGTTTCGCCGGAAAAACAAGGGGCGAAATACGGACCGATCTCGAGAATGGAACCGCCTGACGTGTCGACGAGTTCCAGGAAATCCTCACGGCAGGCACCGGGCTCGGCAGCGTCCGCATAGAGCTTTGCGGCATCGTGAGACAGGTGGCGTTCGTCGGCCTCGAAAAGCGGGCGGTTCCGTGTGATCGCACGAAATGTCCTGATCTTGCGGCGTAGTCCCAAGGCGAAATCCTTGCTGATCGGAAATGTGGGCCGGCAGGCTCGGTCCCTCATATCCGGCAAGGCCGTGGGTTTTCAACCGGTTCCGGCGGCGGCCGGGCCGGGCCGAACGGCATGTCGGTCCGGCATCGGCATCGCGTCGGCATGACGTCGGTGCGCGGCGCGCGCCCGGATGAGGGTCGGTTAACCAGTTGCTGGCAGGCTGGACATCGTTGATCCGTCCCCCGCCCACCGGAGCGCCATGACCTATCGCCTGACCAAGACCGAACGCCTGGCCCGCCGCCGCATGATCTGGAACCTGTGGCGCGCCAGCGAAGACGAGCTGCCGCTGGAGGAGATCCGCGCCGAGGTGCCGGACGCCTGGCACACCATCGTCGAGGACATCGACTGTTACGAGCCGAAGGAGAAGGTGACGCTCTATCTCGACCGCTCGGTGGCCCGCACCTTCAAGGCGATGGGCAGGGGATACCAGGGGCGGATCAACCGCATCCTGATGACATGGCTGCAGATGAAGGCGGCGCGGATGCTGGAAACCGAAGATCGCCTGACCAGGCGGCTGGGCGAGGTCCTGGACAAGGAGAAGTCCCACCCGGCCGAGGACCGGCCGGGCTGGAGCGAGATGCTGGACAGCTGGCCGATGGAGGGGGAAGACGGCAGATAGCGCGAAA
>CAYGNE010000049.1:0-5549 GCA_964351155.1 uncultured Rhodobacterales bacterium
CCAAGCTCGACTTCTACCTGACCGACGCGATCGGCCGGGTCTGGCAATGCGGCACATTTCAGGTCGATCCGAACCTGCCCGAGCGGCTGGGTGCGACCTACATCGCGTCGGATGGCAGCAAGCAACGCCCCTATATGCTGCACCGCGCCTGCCTGGGCTCGTTCGAGCGCTTCATCGGCATTCTGATCGAGGAGCACGCCGGAAAGCTGCCGTTCTGGCTCGCGCCGCGGCAGGTCGTCGTCGCCTCGATCACGTCCGAAGCCGATGACTATGTCGCCGAGGTCGTGGCTGCATTGCGAGCCGCCGGTATCCGCGCCGAGGCCGACATTCGCAATGAAAAAATCAACTACAAGGTCCGGGAACACTCGGTGGGCAAGGTTCCCGTCATCCTCGCGGTCGGCGCGCGGGAAATCGAAGAACGCACCGTGTCCGTCCGGCGACTGGGCGAAAAACAAACCAGTGTCGAAACCCTGGCGGATGTAACAAAAGCGCTCGCCCGCGAAGCAACACCGCCCGACCTTTTGTAATAAACACCGCTGACCTGTAACATTCCGGCCCCCAAAAGAGGGCCGGATTTTTTGTTTCCCATGAAAAACGACCGTTATTCGGCCGATTTGCCGGTTCACGGCGTAACATGGGCTGACACGGGCGTGAGACACAGGCTCGTGACTTCACCCGGGCGTCGACTGCACTTAGGTTTCTGTCATCAAAACGCCTAACAGACCATCAATCAAAGGGAGTGACCCAATGTCCAACACTGCAAAATCACTTGCCGTTGCCGGCGCTGTCGCGGCTGCGCTCGCGGCCACCACAACCACTGTCAGCGCACAGTCCAAGGAAAAATGCTATGGCGTTTCGCTGGCCGGCCAGAACGACTGCGCCGCCGGTCCCGGCACCACCTGCGCAGGCACCTCGACCGTCGACTATCAGGGGAACGCATGGACACTCGTGGATGCCGGCACCTGCGAGAACCTGGACCTGCCGAGCATGGCTGACGGATCACCGCGAAAAGGTTCGCTGAGCGCGCTGGAACGCGATCTGCCAGCATAAGTGACCGAATGCCGGGCCGGTTCGCCGGCCCGCTTTCATTCCGGGAGTATCACGAAGTCATGCTGGATGCCGCGCACAGGTTCAAAGAGCTGCCCTCGGCACCCGGTGTCGGGTACAAGCCACAGCATTACGCCGGGATCAACGAGGCTCCGGGCGCGGTCGCGTGGCTGGAGGTTCATGCCGAAAACTACATGGGCGATGGCGGACGGCCCCTTGCCCAATTGCGGGCGCTGGCCGAACGGTTTGCAATCTCCGTGCACGGCGTCGGCCTGTCCATCGGCGGGGACAGCGCGCTTGACCCGGATCACCTCTCACGCCTCAAGCACCTTGTCGGCTGGTTGAACCCGGCAAGTTTTTCAGAACATCTTGCGTGGTCGACGCACGGGGCGGAATTTCTCAACGACCTGCTTCCCCTGCCCTACACCAATGCCACGCTGGCCCGGGTCGCCGATCACATTGATCAGGTCCAGGACACACTTGGCCGGCGCATGCTGCTGGAGAACCCGTCCAGCTATCTGGCATTTGAGGAAAGCACCTGGGCCGAAACCGACTTTCTCGGCGAACTGGTCCGGCGCACGGGCTGCGGCCTGTTGCTGGACGTGAACAACGTCTTTGTATCGGCCACCAACCTGAACACCTCGCCGCAGGCCTATATCGACGCCTTCGCGCTTGACCACGTCGGGGAAATCCATGTGGGCGGCCATGACGAAGACACCGACGATCACGGTGCGCCCCTTCTGATCGACAGCCACGGCAAGCCCGTCGTCGACCCGGTCTGGGCGCTGCTGGATCACACGCTTGCAAAATCCGGGCCAAAACCGGTGCTGGTGGAATGGGACAACGATGTCCCCGACTGGCCGGTCCTGCGAGACGAAGCGGGGCGCGCAGCCCGGGCGCTGGACCGCGCAATCGCATGACCGTGTCACAATCCGCCTTCCGCAAAGCCCTGCTCGACCCGGCGGTCGCGGCACCGACCGGCCTGATCGACAGCACAGGACACCCTGCGCTGGCCCGCTTCAACGTGTACCGCAACAACGTTGCCGTATCCCTGACCGAGGCCCTGCACACCGGGTTTCCGGTTCTGGCCAAACTGTTGGGCAAGGAAAACATGGACGGGCTGGCGGGCCTGTTTCTGCGCGCTCACCCCCCGGAAACGCCATTGTTGATGTTCTATGGCGATGCACTTCCCGCTTTCATCGCGGACCTGCCGCAACTGGCGCATCTCGGATATCTGCCCGACGTGGCCCGGCTGGAACTGGCCCTGCGCCGGTCCTATCACGCCGCGGACGCGGACCCGATCGACCCTGCGCAATTGGGCAGGCTGACGCCCGACGCGCTGATGCACACCACAGTCACCTTTGCACCGTCCGCCCGTCTACTGCGGTCGGACTGGCCGGTTTTTGATATCTGGCGATTCAACACGCAGGACGATGCTCAAAAACCGGTTCCCGGAGCGCAGGATGTTCTGGTTACCCGCGCCGCGTTCGACCCGGTGCCCAGCCTTCTGGCCCCGGGCGGCGCGGAGTGGATTGCCGCATTGATGCGGGGCCGCACTATCGAACAGGCAATGCAGGCCGCGCAGGCGATCGACCCGGATTTCGACCCGACTGGAACACTGACACTCTTGCTATCGGAAAACGCCCTGACATCCCTGAAAACGAAAGACTAGGACCATGACCGCACTGATCTCGTTGCACAACGCGTTGTTTGACTGGTTGGACCGGATGTCCGGCGCCATACTGCCGACGCTTGCCCGGTTTACATTCGCCTCGGTCATGCTGGTCTATTTCTGGAAGTCGGCGGTGACCAAGCTGGGTGACGGTTTCTTCGGACTGGTATCGCCCTCTGATGGCGCCTATGTCCAGATCTTTCCGCGAGCCATGGAAGCGGTGAGCTATGACAGTTCCCAACTTGGTGTGTTTCATTGGCTGGTGGCCCTGGCCGGGACCTGGGCCGAGTTCATCCTTCCGGCACTGATCGTCGTTGGATTGTTCAGCCGCCTTGCCGCCATCGGGATGGTCGGCTTCGTCTTCGTTCAATCCGCAACCGACATCGTCGGGCACGGCGCAACCGATGCCAAGAGCCTGGGCGCCTGGTTTGACGGCGCACCCGACAGCCTGATCCTGGATCAGCGGCTGCTGTGGGTCACGGTTCTGGCAATCATAATCGTCAAGGGAGCGGGCCCGTTATCGCTGGACCGCATGATGGGTCGCCTGTCCTGACCTCAGAAATGCGCCTTTTCCTCGTCCGGTTTGCCGGCCGCAACGGCCAGCAGACCGCCGACGCCGGCAAAGGCGATCGGAAACATCGTGAACACGTTGAACCCAAAGGCGTAATACATCCCGCCGGCGGACAGGATCAGAAGAATACCACCCCACAATGCCCGCGCACGGGCCATTGCCCCGCCGGCAATCGCCAGAAGCGGCGCAATCACCGACATGGCCCTGATCAACTGCACATCGTCGACCTGTACGGCCAGGCCTTCGATCTCGCCCCAATGTTCGATCGCAGCCGTGTAGCCATAGCTGAAAAAACCAACCAACATACCGGCAACTCCGGCAATCACTCCCAAGATCAGCGCGGCATTTCGCATCTTCGTCCTCCTGTGCGTCCGGTTGACATAGGCACCGGCTCAGATCACGCCAAGGGCTTTTTGCACGTCGGGGGTCCAACCCAGCCATAATTCCCCGTCACTCTCGATCAGCGGACGCTTCATCAAAGCGGGGTGTTCCAGCAGCAGCTCCAGCGGCGCGCGCGCTCTGTCTGTCTCGCTCAGACCGCGCCAGGTCGTGGACCGGGTATTCAGCAACGCATCGCCGAACCGAATGAAAGCAAGGTTCAGGATTTCGGCTGGAACGCCGTCCTCGCGCACATCCCTGAGTTGCGCAGCGGGCAATGATTTCAACGCCTTGCGGCATGTATCGCATGTTTTCAGTCCATATAGAACCATCTCTGGCCTCCTGTTTGGACGTGCAAATATCCGTCTATTGTCCAGGTTTCAGCCCCTTTTTCTTGATTTTTTGCAGCTTCATGCGATTTTAGGAAACAGTAACTTTCTCCTTCATGTGCCCGCACCTCTGATCCGGGCCGGTCGCAGGATTGGTGATCGTGCTGTCAATGGCCCTGCGATTTCGGGGCGAAGTGTAAATTAGAAGGAGACACGGGAAATGCCGACTGGCACCGTGAAATGGTTTAATACAACAAAAGGCTACGGCTTCATTGCACCCGACGAAGGGGGCAAGGACGTGTTTGTGCACATCTCGGCCGTGGAACGGTCCGGACTGACCGGACTGGCAGATAATCAGAAGGTCACATATGATCTGGAAGAGGGTCGCGACGGGCGCGAGATGGCCGGCAATCTGAAACCACTATAGTTTGATCCTGGCGCTGACACGCGCCACGTTTCCCGCCATTTCGTGGGTATCTGACATTCCAGCGCGCGGTTTCTTATCGCGCGCGCGTTACAGGATAGCCCGGATTCAATGCAAATGTACGAACAGATCACTGCCCGGCATTTGCTGGCTGAACTTTGTGGATGAATGGCCGGCGGCGAGAACTAGCCCAGCGATTACCAAATCCAGGTGAAGACCACCTGCCTCTGGCGCATCCGCGCGGCCCGTCCCGAGCCGCCGACTTGTCTTACTAAAATAGCCCACCACTCACGACAGGCATACGCACCAATAGCTAAGGATCATCATGGTCTCGGGGCTCTGAGTCCAGCCCCACGGCAACAAAACAGACTGTTTCCAGCCTGATTACAATCTATCCGTGCATAATGTTCCGCTGTGATTGATTCGCGCCGCACCAGTTCAATCTGGCGCTGTATGGCCCCTCCCGAATGCGACTTTGGCTCGGCCATTTCCGCAGGATGCACGGTTCCACCATCCGAATCGAATCGCTAACACAGCAAATACCCGCAAATTGCCTTGTTAAGCAAATGCGGTTGCAAGAATCCGCCGTCGGGCTTTAGCCGTTGATGATTTCCTGGAACTCGCGCCACTCACGCGCCGACAGACCCGAGCCCTCCTGCGTGACGGTTTCACCCTTCAGCATCCGGCGCACGCAATCGACCATCTGGGCGGAGAAACTGACAGAGCCCAACCGGTAATCCTCGAACGCCTTGTAGGCAAACGGCACCCAGTCGGCGACCAATTGGCAAATGGTTTCGGCATAGACGCGGATTTCGTACTGTGCATGTGCATCTGCGCGCAGCCGCAGGAAATGGAACAGGTTGTGCAGGTCCACCTTCCAGTACCATTGCGTGTAGATGTTCGCCGGCAGGTTCATCCGCGCCAGCTCCCGCGCAAGGCCGGCCTGCCCGTCTTCAGAGATCATCGCTTCATAATTGTCGTAACAACGCGAAGAATCCGCCTTCAGGATTTCGAGAACCCGCGCTGCCTCTTCACCCTGAAGCACCTCGCCGCGCCCCTGATTGTTGACCACAGACTGGGCGTTCACGTGCTCTGGTGCCGGAATGTAAAACTCGCGGTCCAGGATCG
>CAYGNE010000049.1:5559-12451 GCA_964351155.1 uncultured Rhodobacterales bacterium
TTCGTTCACATTGGCTGTGCGGTGCCGGATCCACTGCCGCGCAACAAAAACCGGCAGCTTCACATGCAGTTTCAATTCGCACATCTCGAATGGCGTCGAATGCCAGTGCCGCATCAGGTAGCGGATCAGCCCCTCGTCGTTCTGAACGCTTTTTGTCCCCTTGCCATAGCTGACCCGCGCCGCCTGGCAGATCGCCGCGTCGTCCCCCATATAGTCCACCACCCGGACGAATCCGTGATCGAGCACCTGATTGACCTGGTACAGGTGCTTTTCCATCCCCGGCGACACCACGCGCAGCGTCGGTTGCGGGTCGGACCGCAAATCATCGATTTCGGCCTGTTGTTCCGGCGACAGAGGCATGGGCGAATCCTTTTCGGACAGAATCTGTTGAGGGGTTCACTATATCTTGGGTTTTTGTGCAGGTGAACCGCCATATCAAGGTCACACATTGGCCACTTTAATCATCTATGCGGCGCAAAGACGTTGACTTTCGATCATTGGCGACAGACTCTCCCCAAAAACCTGAAAAACAAAGGTTGAGGCATATGAAGCGGTTTTGGCTTGGTTTCGCGGCGGCGAGCATGCTTTCGGCGTGCAGCGGTGGAAACCCATTTCTGGACGACGATCCCGACACCGGCACACCGCCTCCGGGCAACATCCCTGCGGATGTCGCGGGCGATCTTGATGCCGCCACATTTGTCCCGGATCCGACGAATCCGCGGCTGGTGGTGACGGGCGTGGCCTATAACGGCACGCCGCTTCCCGTCGAATATGACCGGACGGCGACATCGGCGACACTGGATTCGCCCGGTGGTCAGTATACCGCCTTTACCCGGCAACCGGATGCCCTGAACACGCACACCACGGCCTATGCCCGCGAAGTCGCCGGCACGCGCGGTGTTCTTGTCGTGTCGGGCGGGCTGGATGGCTATTACAATGGCGGCGTGAGCTATTCACGATCCGGTGGCTTCGACCGCCCGGCCGCCAACCCCGCGAACGCCGACATACGCTATGACGGCGAATATGTCGGGCTGCTCAATTACCCTGACGATGGCGCCGCCCTGTTGCCCGTGCCACCGGGAACCGACCCCGATGTCGCCCCCGGCCAGGCCGGACGGGTGTTTGGCCAGGCACGCATCGACGCCGATTTCTCGACCAACCGGGTCAAGGGGCTGGTCTACAACCGCAGATACGAGGCGGCCGGCCTGGATATCCCGGAAAACCTCGAAATCGCGCCGACGGACATTCTCGAAGACGGAAGCTTTGCCGGCGAAGTCACCGTGGCCAAACAGACCAAGGGCACCTATGGCGGTACATTCGGTGGTCCCGAGGCGCAGGCCGTCGCGGGCGGCCTGTTCGCCAAGGACCACATCACAGGGTTGGCCCGGGTGGAAGAATACGGCCTGTTCGTTCTCGAACGCAGCAACTAGCGTTTCGCCGGATGCCGGTTCAATCCGCCATCGCCTCGACGATCAGGCGAAAGCACCGCATCGGATCACGTATAAGGGTGGCCATTGTTCTGGCCGCCCTTTCTGTATCCTCCCCCGCCTTCTCGCAATCCGGCGAGCGGGTCGAGCTTGGCCTGGATCAGGCGCGCGCCGTCGCAATCCAGGCACTGAACAACGGCGACCCCGGGTTGGCAATCCAACTGGCCAAGGGGCTTCTCAAGGCCAATCCAAAAGACGCCCAGGCCTATTTCATCCTTGCATCAGGCTATTCCCAACTGCGCGACCCCGATCTCGCAAGGCGCGCTGCCGGGTATGCCTATCGGTATTCGCCCGCCGGTCCCGACCGGTTTCAGGCGGCACAGCTTGCCGCCAAGATGGCCTTTGATGGGGAACGCTACAGCCTGTCGCAGCTCTGGCTGCGGCGCACGGCTATCCATGCGCCCAGCGAAAAAGCCGAACAGGCCGTCGCCCGCGACTATAAACTGCTGCGCCGGATCAATCCGTGGTCGCTCAGTCTGCGCGGCGACATCCGTCCGTCGGACAATGTGAACAACGGCTCGGACACTTCGCGCAACATCATAGACGGCGTCCCCGACGGCGGGGTCATCAATCCGTCCGACCGCGCCCTGTCCGGGTTTCTGGCCTCGGTCGATTTCGCACCCTCCTACCGGCTGCGATTCTCGGAAAACAGCACCACCCGTGTCGCCGCGCGGCTCTATGTCGAGCGCGTCTCCCTGTCCAGCGAGGCAAAACGCCTGGCCCCGGAAGCCACCGGGTCGGATTACGGGTCCACCTATGGCGAACTGTCCCTGGCCCATACCTTTGCGGTCGGCCCAAGGGACCGCGCCGGAACCGCCACCGTCGAGCTGGCCTATGGCGACAGCTGGTACGGAAAGGAGCGCAACTACAGCTTTGCCCGGCTCGAAGGTGAACGCAGCTGGTCGCTGACCGGCGCCGACCGCTTCACGATACGGGCCAGCGCCGAAACCCGGTTCAACGCCCGGTACCAGACAAATGACGGCCACGTCCTCGGGATCGGAGCCCAATATGGCCGGCTGCTGGCCAATGGAAACCGCTTGAACCTGTCGCTGGCCCTTCGGGACACCGAGGCCACGTCAATGAACGGCACCTACGCGACGGCCTCGATGCGCGCCAGCTACACGCTCGGACGCGCCATCGGTCCGGCCCGCCTGTCAATGGGGTTGGTGCTGGGTTACAGCAACTATGACAAGTACCGCGCCAGCCTCAGCATCCCTGCCACCGAACGCACCGACAAATCGGTCTATGGCGATCTGACGTTGATTTTTGATCGCTACGATTACGCCGGCTTCGTCCCGACCCTGCGGTTGCGGACCGGGCGAAAAGACTCGAATTTCAGCCGTTTTTCCTCGCGCGAATTCTCGATTTCCCTCGGCGTCGGATCAAAGTTCTGACCGCGCGCCGTCTTTCCCGCACTGGCCCTTGTCGCGGAAAACGCTAAGCTCTGCGCAGGAATGGAGGATCACATGACCATAAAATACCTGCACACGATGGTGCGCGTTGCCGATCTGGACAAATCGGTGGCGTTCTTTGAGCTTCTGGGCCTCAGGAAGACCCGCCACTACGACAGCGAAAAAGGCCGGTTCACGCTTGTTTTCATGGCACCGCCGGATCAGCAAGACTGCCCGGTGGAACTGACCTACAACTGGGATGGCGATGACGGGCTACCCAGCGACAGCCGGCATTTCGGGCACCTGGCCTATCGCGTCGACAACATTTACGAGATGTGCCAGCACCTTATGGACAATGGCGTGACCATCAACCGGCCACCGCGCGACGGTCACATGGCGTTCGTGCGCAGCCCCGACAACATCTCCATCGAGCTGCTGCAGGCCGGCGACTCGCTGCCGCCCGCGGAACCCTGGGCCAGCATGGAGAATACCGGCCATTGGTGATTTCACGCGTCCTTGCCCTGCTCCTGTGCCTTGCCGGACCGGCGGCAGCCGATTGCCGGCTGGCATTGGTCCTGGCGCTGGACGTATCATCCTCGGTCGATGAAACCGAAGACAGGCTGCAACGCTCGGGCCTCGCGGCCGCGCTGATCGCGCAAGAGGTCCAGCAGGCGTTCTTTGCCAGCGACCTGCCGGTGGCGATCGCGATCTACGAATGGAGCGGGCGTCACAATCAGAACATCCTGCTGGACTGGCGCCTGATCGACAGCCCGGCCGCGCTTCTGGATGCGGCACAGACGATTGCCGGTTCGGAACGCGGAACCGACGAGTATCCGACCGCCATGGGGTTCGCGCTCGGCTTTGGCGCCGGTCTTTTGCAGCGGGCGCCGGCCTGCCTCTCCCAGACCATCGACATGGCCGGTGACGGGCGCAACAACGAAGGCTTCCCGCCCGCCTCTGCCTATGCCGAGTTTCCCTTTGCCGGGGTGACCGTGAACGGGCTGGTGGTCAATGCCGCCGATTACGAAGCGGAGGTTTCGTTGATCGAGTTCTACCGCGACGAGGTCATTCGCGGTCCCGGCGCATTTCTCGAGATCGCGCAGGGCTTTGAAGACTACGAGCGGGCCATGCGCCGCAAGCTGGAACGCGAATTGTCGTTCCAAATCATCGGTGAAACCGCCCCTGCGCGCCGCCGACAACCAGGATAGACCGCGATGTTGCGCGTGTTTTCCATGTTGCTCCTGCTGCTGGCGGCGGCCCCGGGCACCGCGCAACCCTGCCGCCAGGGGCTGGCCCTGGCGCTTGACGTATCCGGCTCGGTCGACAGCAGCGAATATACCCTGCAGATGCACGGCCTCGCCGCGGCCCTCGACTCGCCCGACGTACGGGCGGCCCTGCTCGGGACGCCGGGGCCCCCGGTACATCTTGCGATTTTCGAATGGAGCGGCGAGACCTACCAGAAACTCCTGGTGCCCTGGACCGCGATCAACGATGCGCAAAGTCTCGATCCGGTGATCCAGACGCTTCTGGCAACGACCCGTACCGAGGCCCCGCCCGGAACCGCCCTGGGCAGCGCAATGCGTTTCGGGGCCGGGCTGCTGGCACAACGGTCCGCGTGCTGGCAACGGACCCTCGACATCTCCGGCGATGGAAAGCACAATCTCGGTCCGCATCCGCGCGATGTTCGCGCCATGTTGGCCGGGTCCGATCTGACCGTGAATGCGCTGGTCATCGGCGCGGACACCCCGGGGTTCGGCGACACGCGGCTTTCGGATGTGGGTGAACTCACCGCGTATTTCCGCGCCTGGGTGACGCTTGGATCCGACTCCTTCGTGGAAACCGCGCTGGGGTTTGACGATTATCAGGCCGCGATGACCCGAAAACTGATACGGGAACTGCAGGGTCTGATCCTGTCGGCCGCCCCTGCCCGCTGAACACCCTGCCCGCGCAACCGCTCCCCCGGACAGATTTCGGAAGGGGCGCGGTCTGGCCCCGCGTCGCGCCCCTTCCGTTCACCGGTACCACCGGTTCTGCTCATGCCTGGTTGCTGCCTTCGGGAACCGCCCCTGCGCCGGATCGCATTGCGACCCGCCCGCGGTGGCCGCGTCAATAGATATAGCGGATCTGGTCCGTCCAATAGCGCTCCACCCGCTTCAGCGAACCTGTTATGTCCTCGATCCCGTCCGCATCGATGACACCCTTGGTTTCCAGCCCTTCCGCGTGCCGCGAGAACAGCGCCGCCACGATGTCGCGGATTTCCCGGCCCCGCGGTGTCAGCTTGACCCGGACCGAACGGCGGTCGATCTCGCAGCGCTGATGCTGCATGTAACACATCTCGACCAGTTTCTTCAGGTTATAGCTGACATTGCTGCCCTGGTAATACCCGCGGCTTTTCAGCTCCCCGGCCGTGACCTCGTTCTCGCCGATATTGAACAGCAACAGCGCCTGAACCGCGTTGATCTCCAGAACCCCGACCCGTTCGAACTCGTCCTTGATCACGTCCAGCAAGAGACGGTGCAGCCGCTCCACCAGCGCCAGCGCCTCGAGATATCCACCCATGAACCCTTTGCGGGTCACCGGACCCAATTGCATTTCCATACTCATCCGTCTCTCCGACTCGAACTGCTCGGGTCAGAGACTGACGAAAAAAACCGAAGAATCGGTTAAACCGGATTCGTTTTACTTTTGAAATGTTTGCGCGAGGTCACAGATCAGCGCCCGGTGCCGGTCCGGCGCCGCCAGTTGCCCGGTGACCCACTGGTAAAGATCCTGATCGTTTTCCTGCAAAAGCGCGTCGTACTGGTCCAGCTCGGCATCGGTCATCCGGCTCAGATTATTGTTTGTATACGCCGTCAGGATCAGGTCCATTTCCTTGATCCCCCGCCGCATCGAGCGCATCCTCAGCCGCTTGATCCGTACCTCGCGTGGTTCGTTCATACCTGCTCCCGGGCAATCTGGCGCAGCTTCTTTTCCACCTTGGCGGCGCGCTCGGCCATGTTGCGCATACCGGCCCTGATTTCCCGCAGTTCGGCCAGGATATTGGTCAGGTCCTGCTGCTCTGAGGATCCATCTTCCGGAAGATCGACTCCTTCGCCCTCGCCTGTCAACAGCCACATGATCGACACGTTGAGCAACCCGGCCAGCATCGAAAGCTTGTTCGCCCGGGGTTCGGACAGGTCGTCCTCCCACGCGGCCAAAGTCGCCTTCTTCACACCCAGACGACGGGCCAGTTGCGTCTGGCTCATGCCGGCTGCATCGCGCGCGCCGGCCATCCGGTCACCAAAGGTTGCCGTGTCCGGACCATACCAGTCGGCATTTTGATCATTCATCTTCGCTCTCCTCAAAGTCGCGTCCGATCATGCTTGATCGGCTTTCGGCGGCAACCTATGACAGACGCACCCAACATACAAACCGAGGCCGCCATGAGTTTTCTGTCTGCGACACTGTCCCGCGTCAAACCGTCTCCCACCATCGCCGTGACGAACAAGGCGCGAGAGTTGAAAGAGGCGGGCAAGGACGTGATCGGGCTCGGTGCGGGCGAGCCCGATTTCGATACCCCGGCCAACATCAAGGCCGCCGCGATACGGGCCATCCAGGAAGGCAGGACCAAGTACACGGCCGTTGACGGCATCACCGAACTGAAGCAGGCGATCTGTGACAAGTTCCGCCGTGACAACGGGCTGGACTATGCCCCGTCCCAGGTCAGCGTCGGCACCGTCGGAAAGCAGAACCACTACCATGCGCTTGTGGCCACGCACAACCCCGGCGACGAGGTGCTGATCCCGGCGCCCTACTGGGTCAGCTATCCGGACATGGTGTTGCTGGCCGGCGGTGAGCCGGTCGTGGCAGAGGCCTCGATCCAAACCGGGTTCAAGCTGACCGCGGACCAGCTCGAGGCCGCGATCACGCCGAAAACCAAGTGGTTCATCTTCAACTCGCCCAGCAACCCGACCGGAGCCGGCTATTCGCGGGACGAGCTGAAGGAACTGACCGATGTTCTCATGCGGCACCCGC
>CAYGNE010000049.1:12461-20704 GCA_964351155.1 uncultured Rhodobacterales bacterium
AATTCGCCACTCCGGCACAGGTCGAACCCGGTCTTTATGACCGCACGCTGACCTGCAACGGGGTATCAAAGGCCTATGCCATGACCGGATGGCGCATCGGTTTTGCCGCCGGACCAGAACCGCTGATTGCCGCGATGCGCAAGATCCAGAGCCAGAGCACATCCAACCCCTGTTCGGTCAGCCAATGGGCGGCGGTCGAGGCCCTGAACGGAACCCAGGACTATATCGCCACGAACAACGCGATGTTCAAACGCCGGCGCGATCTCGTGGTGTCGATGCTGTCCGCGATCGACGGCATCACCTGTCCCACGCCCGAAGGCGCGTTTTACGTCTACCCGTCCATTGCCGGCCTGATCGGCAAGACAACGAAAGCGGGCACGGTGATCGACAATGATGAAACCTTTGCAACCGCCCTGCTCGAGGAAAGTGGTGTCGCCGTGGTATTTGGGGCGGCCTTTGGGCTTTCGCCGAATTTCCGCATCAGCTATGCCACCTCGGATGACGCGCTGAAAGAGGCCTGCCTCCGCATCCAGGGCTTTTGCTCCGCCCTGACATGACCGGAGGCGCCCGATGAACACGACCCTGCCCGACTATTACTTTCGCGTTCGCGAGAACGGTGCCTTTGTGTACCGGATCGACACGGAAAACCGCCAGCGCCGCATCGACATGGACCAGATCGCGGTCGTGAACATCCGCAACGGCGATGTGAAACCACATGGCGACCGCCAGCTGACCGTTGCCGATCTCAGCGCGATCAGCGACTGGATGCAAGAGCGCACAGAGTTGCTGGCCCGGCGCGACATCGACGATATCCTCAGAGCGGTGGACACGCTGAACTTCACGGCCCATTGGGCGCAAACCAAGGCCACCGCGGACCAGTTGGAGCAGATCACCGACGCCCTCCTTCTGGCGATGCACGATCTGCGCACCGTGCTGGTGCGAAAAAAGGCCGACCGCCTGAACGCGCGGAACTGACCCCCGCCACCTGCGCCCCGATAACAGTTTGCACGCAAGGGGCGATTTGTTTCCGACTGTTCAACCAGACCAACAGGTGGAGCCCGCAACAAAGACGTTTTTCCGGTAAATCCGGCCCGCGCGGTTGACCTGTGGACGATAAAACGAGACTGTCCTACCCGTCCTGTCCGCCACGGTTTTCCGACGCCGCGACGCGGCGAACAAGCACCACCGCCAAACCGGCCAGGACGGCATAACACAGAGCAAGTTAGGGTACGACATCATGACGACATATACATTGAGCAACGGAACCGCAGTATTTCGAAATCCGGCAACCGATCTTGTCACCAGTGTCGATCAGGCCGACATCACGCTGGACCTCGTTGTACCCGACTCCGAAACCTCGATGAGCTACACGGTTGATCCCCTGGGCCCCGGAGAGGGTCCCGGAGATGAAACCGTGAGTATCGACGTCAATGACTACAACGTACGTCTGGACGGCACACTGATCGGAACATCCCCCGCGCTGGATCCCGAAGTCAGCATTTTCGAGGTGAAATGGACGGCTGGCGGGGTTCCGAAAACGTCTACCGTATTGGTTCTGTTCCTCGAAAACGACCCGATCGGCGGTGGCGGTGTCCTCGACGGAGACTATATCTTTGTCATGGACGGGGATGCCATTCCGTCAATCAGCACACCCGCGCAATGGAACGCGTTCGAAGGCACGATCACGAGTATCGCGGTGCCCACCGGCGCTTTCGGGCCCGGTGTCGCCATCCCGCTGACCAGCATCGGCGGCACGCTCAGCCAGGATGACAGAATTGATGGCGGTGCAGACAATGACATCTTCCGGGGCGGTGCCGGGGACGACATGATCTTTGGCAATGACGGCAATGACAGGCTTCTCGGAGGCAACGGCAACGACTACCTTGACGGTGGCAACGGCCGAGACCGGCTCGATCCGGGCGAGAACAGCTTCTACGACACGGTCTCCGCGGGCAAGGGCAATGACACGATCATCATGTCCAGCATCAAGAAAGGTTATGTCGACATTGTTCACTATGACCTCACCAACCGGATCACCGTGGATATCGACGCAGGGGCAAATACCGGCACCATCACCAAGAAATTCGGCGGCGTCACCACGCTGATCGACGTGAAAAACCCGATCGAATCCGGAAGCGGCCCGATCGGTGGTCTTGGCATATACGGAACCGACAAGGGCGACGTATTCAACCTGGCCTTCGGTACCGTGTCCGGTTGGATGCAGCTGAGAGGGCGGGGCGGAAACGACACGTTCAACATCGGATCGGGCGATGTTGCGGTCAGGCTGGATTACCGGGATTCCCCCGGTAACGTGATCGTCGACCTCAAGCTCGGCACCGCCAACAACGATGGTTTTGGCAACAAGGACACGATCATCGGAACCGGCGACGTCTGGGAAGTCCGCAGTTCGATGAACAACGACATCGTCCGTGGCAGTGCCGCAGACGAAAGCTTCATCCTGATGGCGGGCGCCGACATCGTCAACGGACGCGGCGGGTTCGACCGGCTGCGCTATGACCGGACCGGAGTCGACGGTGTCGACGTCGACCTGGAGGCCGGCACCGGAACCGGTGTCTGGCGCGGCGAGGCCTTCAATCACACCATCAGCAATATCGAATGGCTGCTTGGCTCCAACGGCAACGACGACCTGATCGGCGCGAACGATCAGGAAAACCGGATCGACGGGCGCGACGGCGATGACATCATCGACGGTGCAAACCGCAAGGACATTCTGAACGGTGAAGGCGGCAATGATGACATCGCCGCTGGCGGAGGCAACGACATCGTCGATGGCGGTGCCGGAAACGACAAGCTGCTGGGCGAAGCCGGACACGACACGATCCGGGGCGGTGCCGGCAATGACATCATGAACGGCGCCAAGGGCGACGACACGATGATCGGCGGCAAAGGCCGGGACAAGATGAATGGTGGAACCGGAAACGACACCATGACCGGCAACTCCGGCAAGGACGTGTTCATCTTCTCCGCCGGCAATGATATCGTCACCGATTTCAAACCCATCGACCGGATCGACCTGCGCAAGGTCGCGTCGATCACCAGTTTCACCGATCTCAAGAACAATCACACCGACGACATCGGCGGAAACCTCGTGATCAATGACGGCGCAGGCAACACCATGACCCTGAACGGCGTCACCGAGGCCAGCCTGCTGGCGGATGACTTCATCTTCTGATCGATTACCGGATATGCAGCCGAAGGCGCCCCCGATTCCGGGGGCGTTTTCATGTCAGGTGGCCTGCCCCACCTTGGCGACGCCCTGGCCCCAGAACCGCGCCATCAGGAAAACACCGGCACAGGCCAGGCCGCCGACAAGCCCCAGCCAGACCCCGATACCTCCCAAACCGACCACGAATCCCAGCAGGTAGGAACACGGGATGCCCACCACCCAATAAGACAGCGCCGCGACGATCATCGGAATGCGCGTGTCCTGCACCCCGCGCAACAGCCCCAGCGCAATCGCCTGTGCTCCGTCCACCAGCTGAAACAGCGCCGCGATCGCCAGCAACCCGGTGCCAATGGCCAGAATGTCCGGCCGCTGCGGATTGTCCGCCTCCATGAACAGCGACTGGATCGGGACCGGCAGGGTCAGGAACAGGATGATCGTGACCACCGAAAACCCCAGCGACAGGATGGTCACGGCCACCCCGCCACGAACCAGGTGAGCCCGGTCAGCACGGCCAAAGGCATTGCCTGCCCGGATCGTGGCAACATTGCTCAGGCCCAGGTGCACCATGAACGTGACAGCGGCGACCGACACGACAATCCCGTGCGCCGCCAGCGACACGGCCCCCAGCCAGCCCATCATCAGCGCCGACGCGGAAAACAGGCTGACCTCGCTCAGCGCCGTCAGCCCGATCGGAAGCCCGAGATGGAAAACCTGCCGGAGCATGTCCGGATCCGGCTTCCAGAAGCGCCGGAACATGCGGTGCTCGGGCAGGACCAGAACGGCATAGATCACGACCGCCAGCAGTGACACCATCTGGGTCAGAACCGATGCGATGGCCGCCCCGACGATCCCCAGTTCGGGGGCGCCGAAATTGCCGAAGATCAGCGCATAGTTCGCCAGGCCGTTGATCAGCGCCGCCAGCAGGGTGATCCACAAGACGACCTGCGTGCGTTCCAGCGCCGCCAGGTACGATTTCAGAACCATCACCAGCAGCGCGGGCAGCAATCCCCAACCCGCCAGCCGCAGGTACCGCGCCGCCGGTTGCGCAACCTCCTCGCCCTGTCCCAGCAGTCTCAGGATCGGTTCCGCCCAGATCATCGCCGGCATCGCCAGGATCGCAAACCCGATCGACAGCCACAGGCCCATGCGGGTGACGCGCCGCACTCGCGTGCTGTCGCCCGACGCATCGGACGCCGCGACCATCGGCATGACCGCGAGGGCAAATCCCGACCCCAGCATGAAGAACACAAAGAAATAGCTGCCGCCCAGCGTCACCGCCGCGAGTTCCTGCACCCCGTACCAGCCCAGCATGACCGTATCGGTCAGGCTGATGGCAATCTGGGCCAGGTGGCCACCGATCAGGGGCAGCCCCAGCAGCAGAATGGCGCGGATGTGGCCGCTGAATGTCAGTGAGTTGCCCATCCCAAGCGACTTAGACCAACTGGCCAGCGCATGGAATGGCAATTCTCGCGCCCGCCGAATTCCCCACACCGCCACCCTGCCACAGCCGTATGGCCACAAGGCGCGCAGGTCTGGTATACTGCCCGCATGGATCCGTTTTCTCACCTCATCCCCGACGCGCGGGCCTTCCTGTCAGAGCTGGCGGCCAACAACACCCGCGACTGGTTCACCGCGCAGAAAACCCGCTACGAGACCGGGTTGAAAACCCCGGCCACCCATCTGCTTGATCAACTGGCCCATGACATCGGCCGCGAGACCGGCCGGACGCTGACGCCAAAACTGTTCCGGCCGCATCGCGATGTCCGGTTTTCCAAGGACAAGACCCCCTATCACACCCACCTGCACATGCTGTGGACGCTCGACACCCCCGGGCGGCAATCCCCCGGTTTCTTCTTTGGCATTTCGCCCGACAACGTGTCGCTTGGCGGTGGCGTCATGGGGTTCGACAAGCCGGTGCTCACCGACTGGCGGCAGGCGGTGGACGGCGCATTCGCGGACCGGCTCAAGGCCCGGATGGACCACGCGGCGGCCCATGGCTTTCATCCCCGCGACCCGGAACTGAAACGCGTGCCGGCACCCTATGACAAGGACCACCCCCATGGCGACCTTCTGCGCCGCAAGGGTCTGGTATTATGGCGTGCGCTCGACCCATCCGAACACGGCACCCCGCTGAACGCGCTGAAAACCGGGTTCACGCAACTCTCGCCTGTGCTTGAGGAATTGCAAACCATCCTCTGACGTCCCGGTTTTGACAGGCGGCCACGGCGCCGGTACCATCGCCCATCGGTTGCCAGCGGCGCGCATCTTTGCCCAACCAACACGGAAAGGTATCAGGAATGCCCTCTATCTATCTGGTTGCAAACGAAGTTCTCTTCACCTCTTACGGTCACATCCAATGGGTCTATGACCCCGATGACAGCTTTGACAATGGCGATGAAAAGGAACTCGAGGTTCAACCGTCCTTTCTCGCAACGGGCAACTGGGACGTCAGTCCGGAACAGGATCTGGACATTCCCTTTGCCGCCGACACCGTGTCCTTCCAGCTCGATATCGACCCCGCGCGAAGCGTCTCGGATGTCTGGTCCCTGCTGGTGAACACGCGCAATTTCTTTGCCGGCCTGACCATCGACTACCGGCTTGGACTGACCGGCTCGCTCGAGGGCCAGAACAGCAATACCTATATCACGACGCTGGCCCATATCACCGGGCTGGATATCTCTGCGGCACTGAGCGCAATCCTTGCCGCGCCCGATATCAGCAGCCTGCCCGGCATCGCCCGCAACGTGCTGTTCGACCATCATGCCGACGACGGCACACCGCTGGCCCCGGTGGCTCTGACCCTGACCGGCACCGATGGCAATGACGTGATCTCCGGCGGCAACAGTGCCGACCATCTCAGCGCCGGCGCGGGAAATGACAGCCTGCGCGGCTATGGTGCAAACGACACCCTGAACGGCGGCGCGGGGCGTGACGCGCTGATCGGTGACGCGGGCGATGACACGCTGGATGGCGGTGCTGGCAAGGACACGCTCGACGGCGGCGCCGACAACGACACCCTGCACGGGCGCGGCGGGCGCGACCTGCTGCGCGGGGACGCCGGCGATGACATCCTGAACGGCAATGCCAGCCACGACCGCATCCATGGCGGCACGGGCGATGACATGGCCAATGGCGGCAGCGGTTCGGATCAGATCTATGGCAACCAGGGCGACGATATCCTGCGCGGCGGACGCGATGCGGACACCCTGCGCGGCGGCGGCGGAAACGACACGCTGCTCGGGCAACAGGGCGACGACCTGCTCTCGGGGATGAAGGGCCACGATACCCTGACCGGCGGATTTGGCGCGGACACCTTCCTGTTCAACGGCGCGGTAAACGAGGGCAAGGACGACATCACCGATTTCCAGACCGGCACCGATATCATCCGGGTCCTCGGTCTGGGTTTTGGCGATGTCTCGATCACCGGCGGCGCGACGGCCCTGATAACATTGGGCGGCCTGACGGAAATCACCCTGACCGGGGTCGCCGCCGCCGATATCGGCGCGGCCGATTTCGATTTCCTGATCGCATAACACATCCCGCCGCGCCTGCCCGGCATGTCACGCCGTCCTGCCAAGCCCCACATTCGTGTCCAGCAGAAACTGGGAAATCACCGGTCCGCAGGCCGCGCCGATCGCCCGCGCATTCGCCCCGATCGCCCCGGCCTCGACCGACGGCAGGATCAATCCGCGGGATTCCATGGTCACGATCCGCGCGCGCACGGCTTCAACCAGTTTTTCGCGCACATCCACCGGCAGCGCACCGTCGATCAGCACCGCCTCGAAATCGATCACCGCACAGGCGGCAAGGCTGGCCTGCGCGATGGCCTGCGCCGCCGCGTCGATCCACGGGGCCACGGCCGCGGACAGGCCGGACCAGTCCTGCGGCCAATCCCACAGCCTGCCGCTGTCCAGGCCATGCGCCGTCAGCCGGTTTTCCAGCGTCTGGATCGAGGCCACGTCCAGCAACTGTTTCACCGTCCCGTCATGCGACAGGACCGGCAACGAACCCAGCGCGCCGGCATTGCCCGACCGTCCCTCGAACACCGAATGGTTCAGAACCACCCCGCCGCCGATAAACGCGCCGAGAAAGAAATAGGCATAGTCACGAAACGCCTTGCCGCGCCCGAACATCTGTTCGGCCCGGCAGGCGGCGGTGGCATCGTTGACCGCAAAGACCGGAAGCGATGAAAACCCGGAAATCTCGGCGGCAAAATCCAGCGCGCGCCAGACCTGAAACGCATCGCGCGGCGCGCCGATCTGTTCGTGCCAGTTCCACATTTCAAACGGCGCGCCGATCCCGATCCCGCAGATCCGCGCCGCGTCCCGCCTTTCAAGACCGGCCTCGATCTCCTGCATGCTGTCCCGCAGGAACCCGAACACCACATCCGGCATCGGATAGCCATAGCGCAGCTTTTTCTGGCTGCGGATCCCGCCCAGCGCATCCATCAGAACAAGGTCGGCGCTGCGCCGCCCCAGTTTCAGACCATAGGAAAGCAGCCCGTCCCGGTGAATGCCCATCGGCACCGACGGTTTGCCCACCCGGCCCCTCACGCTCTGGCCGCGCGCCAGCAGCCCGTCCCCTTCCAGCTTGCGCAGGATGACCGACACGGTTTGCGATGACAGACCGGTGCGCCGCGCGATCTCGCTCCCCGGCAGGGCCCCGTGACGATGCAGTGTGGTCAGGATCAGACGTTCGTTATGCGCGCGAACGCCGCTCTGGTTCACGCCCCCACTCAGCTGTCTGACCTTGTCCATCACACTCCCACGGGCCCGCGACTCACCTGATCCCGAGAGTGACCATGCCATATTAATAAATCAAGTTGATTTATTTATTGACTCCGTTCCGGGACTCGCGTTTCCTGTGTCCATTCCGGCGTCCGGCGCCAACAAAAAACCACCTCACATTGCAGGGAGACCATCATGAAACGACTTCTTCTGGGAACCGCTCTTGGCGTCTTGGGCCTTGCCGGCGCGGCGCAGGCCAGCGACATCACCGCCTGCCTGATCACCAAGACCGACACCAACCCGTTCTTCGTGAAGATGAAGGAAGGCGC
>CAYGNE010000050.1:0-15743 GCA_964351155.1 uncultured Rhodobacterales bacterium
CGAGACCGAACCCCAGACCCCCCATGGCGACGTCATCTACATGTCCGAGCCGCTCGACCGGCCCGAGCAACTGGAGGGCAATACCTACAAACTCAAATGGCCGGACAGCGAGCACGCCATCTATCTGACCATAAACGACATTATCGTCGGCGGGCGCCGCCGGCCATTCGAAGTGTTCATCAACTCCAAGAACATGGAACATTTCGCCTGGACCGTGGCCCTGACCCGGATGATCAGCGCGGTGTTCCGGCGCGGTGGCGATGTCAGCTTTGTCGTCGAAGAGCTGAAGGCGGTGTTCGATCCGCGCGGTGGGGCCTGGGTAAAGGGCAAGTACATCCCGTCAATCCTTGCGGCAATAGGCGGGGTGATCGAGCAGCACATGATCGTGATCGGGTTCCTGGAAGGCGAAGGCATGGGCCTGAAATCGGATCCAAAGGCGCAGGTGGTCAATCTGGACGGCCCGCGCGGCAAGGCCTGCCCCAGTTGCGGACAATACGACATGCGCATGATCGAGGGATGCATGACATGTGGCAGTTGCGGGCATTCCAAGTGTCAGTGACATGACAGAGGCCGCCCTGACCCTTGGCAAACCCGCGAACGGTTCGGGTGCCGCCGCGGTGGTTGGAACAGGATCCGGTGGAGCGACATGCCCTACAGAAACCTGCCGCTGAACGCATTCTGGCGGCTGTGCCGCGAAACCCCGGATTTCCGGATATCAGAGCTTTATGCGCCCTCGTTCCGGCTTGGACCGGGGAGCCGGGTCGCGACTGCCGGAAGCTGTTTCGCACAGAATATCGGCCGCTATGTCCGGAACTCGGTGCTTGATCTGGTAGATGTCGAACCGGCCCCGCGCCGCATGCATCCGGACGTGACGGCAAAGTACGGATACGGACTGTATTCCGCGCGGTACGGCAACATCTACACGGCCCGTCAACTGTTCCAGTTGCTTTCGGATGCCCGGACAGAACAGGTGCATGACTGCGCCGTCTGGAAAAAGGGCGACCGGTTCTTTGACGCGCTGCGCCCATCCTGCGAGCCAGACGGATTCGCCGATGTCGATGAATTGCTGGCCCATCGCCTGGATCACCTGAAGCGCGTCAAACGGGTTTTCTGCGAAGCCGATGTCTTTGTGTTCACGCTGGGCCTGACTGAAACCTGGGCGGACCGCGAAACCGGCGTGGTGTTTCCGACCGCGCCGGGCGTGATCGCCGGTACGTTCGATCCTGACCGTCATGCGTTTCTGAACCTTGGTTTTTCCGACACGCTCTCGGACCTCTCCCAGGCGATCGGACTCATGCGCGCGTGGGCGCCCGGGCTTCGCGTCATCCTGACCGTTTCCCCGGTTCCGCTCACCGCCACGGCCAGCGGTTCACATGTCCTGCAGGCGACCACCTATTCCAAGTCGGTCCTCAGATCCGTGGCCGGGGAACTCAGCACCAAGGACACGCTGATTGATTACTTCCCGTCCTACGAGATCATCACCGGAACGCCCTTTGCAGGACAGTTCTATGATGACAATCTGCGCACCGTGACGGCGGCCGGGGTTCAGACCGTCATGAATGCCTTTTTTGCGGTCCACGGCAGCGGTGAAGTGCCCGTACCGGAACTTCGGCTTGAGACCGCCCCGGACCCATCCGACGAGCCCGGGGATGACCTGATCTGCGAAGAAGCCCTGCTCGAGGCGTTTTCAAGAAAATGAGAATCTGTGTTTTTGGAAACTCGCATCTGGGCATGCTGGCCGCTGCCTGTCACGCCGCTCCGCCCGAGGGCGCGGAGCTCGTGTTCTGGGGCAAACGGGGCCTGTGTTCCACGGATTTCAGCCTGAACGGTTCGACAATCTGTGCCGAAACCGCAGATCTTCGGTCGAGTCTCGGGAAACTGGGCGTGCCGGATGAGATTGATCTGGCAAGGTTCGACGCCCTGGTTTTCGTCGGCATGACCGCGTCCGTGTTCACGGTTGCCGGTCTGGTTTCGGCGCATCACGTGTACGGCTGGCCCGGAACCGACAAGATCCTTTCCGGGTCGGGACACGGTCCCGGGTTCCTGTCCCGCTCCGCCCTGGCTGACGGGCTCGTCAGGGCGACCGAAGACGACGCTGCCTTCCGGATCCTGGAAAGGTTACGTTCCGCCACGGACGCCCCGGCGGTTGTGGTGCCACAGCCATACCCTTCGGTCCGCGCGGTGCGTGACAACAGCAAGTACACCAGCCTGAGGCAGGTCCTGGAACGGGGTATTGGCGCGGAAGCGGTCGCTGTGCTGAGCGACTCGTATCAGGTCGCCTTTGGCCGATTGGCGGACACCCGGGTGCTTTTGCAGCCGCCGGGCACAGTTGTTCATGGCTTTCTGACCAAGGTGAAATTCACGCGCGGCGCGGTTCGGATCAACTTCGAGACGAAACAGTCGCGAAAGGACATCCTGCACGCAAACGCCGCTTTCGGCAGGCTCGCGCTGGTCAGGCTGCTTGACCATTTTTCATCCAAACATCTGAAAGATTGAACTAAAACTGCGATCCTCCATGGGCGTCGCTTCATGAAAAATTAGAGACTGGACGATCAGATTCTCCTGGGTAGTGGGAGATTCAGATATGACCAAACCGGTTATTTTGCTGGCCGGGCAAAGCAACGCCGCACGTGTGTCCAGCGAGATCGAGATCGCCTTGAACGCGCAATTTGGCGCCGGCAACTACATTCTGGTCCGGGCCTACGACGCCGGCGCGCCGCTGACATACGCGAGGAATGGAAAATCCGACTGGAAATCCGACGACGAACTGCGCGCGGACATGTATCGCGTGACCGCCGATGCGCTGGCCGGAACGCCGGACGGTTATCTCGCCGGAACCATCTGGCTGCAGGGCGAGGCGGACACATACGGATTTGCCCAGACAAACAACTACCAGCAGGATTTCATGGAGCTTTTTGTGGGCTTCCGGCAGCAACTGGTCGAGGAGTTCGGCGCGGGAGCGGCCGGTGTGGAAACATCGCGGGTCACGATCCTGAACCTTTCCGCAAATGCCCCATCCGCTCCCGAGCGGGAAAACTGGCAAGCGGTTCAGGACGCCCTTTACGCGCTGGGCGCGTCTTCCTCTTGGGTCGATACGCTGGACCCTGACGCGATTGCGGCGACCGCGCGGATCAGCGCCGGAAACATGTTTTGGGATGGGCTGCACTATTCCGATCTGTTCAGCCAATACCTCGCGGACAGTCTTGTCACAGCCCTGTCCGAACCGGACTATCCGCCCGCGTCGTCGAAACGCGGCACCGAGGGTGACGATCAATTTGTCGCGGGAATAGGCGCTGACGCCTTTGATGGCGGTATGGGCCGCGACACCGTCACCTATCTGGATGCCGCCGCCGGTGTCGCTGCCGACCTGCGGGACGGCGGCACGGTTGGAAACGCCAGGGGCGACGTTTACGTCGATATCGAGAACCTCGCCGGGTCCCATCATGGCGACAGGCTATCGGGCGACGGGACTGCAAACCACGTCCGGGGTTATCGGGGCAACGACGACATCGCCGGGCGTGGCGGCAATGATCTTCTGTTTGGAAATGGCGGTAGCGACAAGATCAAGGGCGGCGGCGGTCAGGACGTTCTGCGCGGTGGAAAGGGTGCCGACACGCTGCTTGGAAACAGGGGCCACGACGAACTTCGCGGTGGTATTGGGGATGACCGGCTCCGCGGTGCAAGCGGCAATGACACACTGAAGGGTGGCAAGGGCAATGATCTGCTGAGCGGGGCAAGAGGTTCCGATTGCTTGTCCGGAGGGGACGGAAACGATCTTCTGCGAGGCGGCCATGGAAATGACCGGATCTTCGGCGGCGATGGTCGCGATGTCATCCATGCAGGTGCCGGAAGCGACAACCTCACAGGCGGCGCCGCAGCGGATGAATTCCATTTTGTCAGCGCGAACAATGGCACGAACCGGATCCACGACTTTGAAGACGGCATAGACAGAATCGTCCTGTCGGAAACCGGCTTTGACAGTCTGATGATTTCCAGTGTCGGATCGGACACGCATGTTCAGTTCGAAACCGGAACCATCGTGCTGCTTGGAATAGGGCATGACCTGATCACGGCGGATGATTTCACCTTTGTCTGACCCCGGGCGCGGTTACCTGCGCTGCCGGTCACGGCCGCCGGTCTCCGGCACCGTGGGCCACCGACAAAAGCAGTCATCGCTCAGGCGCTTGCCGCGCCGATACCGGCCCTTCCGGGGGCCAGGGTTGCCGGGTCCAGACCTTGGTCGCTTATGTGCTGCGGACAGTCTCGCCCCATAATTTCGGCCGCGGCAAATTGCGCCAGCCCGGCGGCAGACTGAATGCCGTATCCGCCCTGTCCGGCGAGCCAGTAAAACCCGGCGATCTTCTGCGAAAACCCGGCCAACGGAGATTTGTCCGCCACGAAGCTGCGAAGCCCGGCCCAGCGGTTTTCGATCCGCCGCACGTTCAATTCAAAGGCCCGTTCTATGCGATCGACGCAAATCGCGATGTCGAGTTCTTCCGGTTGCACATCACAGGGAAGTTGCGCGTCTTCGTTGGCCGGAGAGATCAAGAGCCTGCCGGCATCCGGTTTCAGATAGAACTGCTCGTCCACATCGATCACCAGGGGAAGATCGCCCGGAGAACATCCGGCCGGTGGTTCGATGATCATCGCCGTTCGCCGTTTGGGAACCAGCCCGACCTGCTCGGCCCCTGCCATCTTGCCGATGTTCTCGGCCCAGGCCCCGGCCGCGTTAACCACGGTGGCAGCGCCGATTTCGCCCTGTCTTGTCTGCAATCTCCATTCGCCGCTCGTCCGCGCGAGCCCGGTGACGGCGGCACCGGTCAGCAACGTGCCGCCAAGTGCTCGGAACAATCGAAGATATCCCTGATGCAGCGCGGCAACGTCGATCACCGATGTTCCGGTATCGATCAGCCCGGCGGCGGCGTATCCCTCCCGCAACAGGGGAACGCGTTGCTTCAGTTGCCTGCCGTTCATTTCCCGCACGGTGCTCGCATCGCAGAGTTCGGCCTTCATTGCATCGAGGCTGGAGCGTTGATCTTCGCGCGCGACAAAAACCGCGTCGATTGCGGATAGCAGCGGGGTATCGGCAAAGCCTTGTCCGGGATTGGACAGGAAATCGAGCGAGGCGCGCGTCAACGCCCGTATCGGCTGCGGTCCATAGATCGGCGAGTAGACAGCGGCAGAGCGACCCGTCGTGTGATATCCGGGCTGGCTTTCCTGCTCCAGCAAGACAACCCGGGTTTCAGCCGACAATCCCGCCGCCACCGAAGCGCCCGCGATTCCGGCGCCGATCACCGCCACGTCAAACCGGTCGATCTGTTTTGGCACGATGGCTCCTTGAGTTTGGCCGATCACTGACGGTCAATCCGGGGACGGGCCCGGGACCGTCGATGAATGTCCTATCCGGAGCCGGAAAAGTCCAGATGCACCTTGACCGCGGATGTCCGGTCGCCCGCCGCCTTGAACGCCTGGACCGCGTCGGACAGGGGGTAGGTTGCTGTAACGATGTGGCGCAGGTCGATTTCACGGGCAGAGATCATTGCGACGGCCTCTGCGAATTCAACGTCGAAACGGTGTGTGCCCTGAAGTGTGATTTCCTTGCCCACCAGCAGGTTCACCGGCACCGGCGCATCGCCGGTGACACCAACCTGGACCAGCTTGCCACGCGGGCGAAGCGCCATGACAGCGGATTGGATCGCGGGTGCCGCCGCAGAGCATTCAAACGCGATATCGAAATATCCCTTGTCGGCGGAAAACCTGCCGGGCATCTGACCGTCCGCTGATACATTGATCGTGTCAGTCGCACCCATTTCGCCTGCAATCCGCAGGGCAAAGTCCTGCAGGTCGGTCACGACGATCTCGTCGGCGCCGGCCCGCGCGGCCAACGCTGTGCACAGGGCGCCGATCGGCCCCGCACCGGTGACCAGTATCCGTTTGCCTTCCAACGGTCCGGCCATCCTGCGGGCGTGCAGACACACCGCCAGCGGTTCCGCGCAGGCCGCCTCGGTGAACGTGGTTTGCGCAGCGACAGGCAGGCATTGCGCGGCATCGACGATCATCCGGTCACGAAACAGCCCCTGTTCATGCGGAAACCGCAGGGCCGATCCGTTGAACCGCATGGCGAGACAGTGAATCGGCAGACCGTCGCGGCAATAGGTGCAGTCGCCGCAGGGGCGGCTTGGATTGATGGCAACACGGCCACCGACGGTGACATTCGTCACGGCATTCCCGATGGCAAGCACCGTGCCCGCGCCTTCGTGACCGAGGATGATCGGCTCGCGCACCCGGATCGGGCCGAATCCACCGTCCTGAAAATAATGCAGGTCGCTGCCGCAAATGCCGCCCCGTGCGATGGCCACAAGCGCCTGATCCGGCCCGGGGCTGCCGATGTCCTGCGTTTCTATCCGGATATCACCCTGGCCGTGCAGCCGGCATATTCGCGTGGTCATGATGGCCTCAGTCAATCAGCATGGAAGGAAGCCACGTTGCAAGCGCCGGGATGTAGGACACCAGAAGCAGCACGGCGATATTGGTCAGCAGGAACGGAAGGATTGCGACCACCACCGGCGCCAGCGGCAGCCGTGCGATCCCGGCGCAGACAAACAGGCAAACACCAACCGGGGGTGTCGTCAGTCCAATCATCAGGTTCAGAACCGCGAAGGTCGCGAAATGCAGCGGGTCAATCCCGACCGCCTGCGCCAGCGACAGGAGCGGTACGAACAGGATGATCAGTGCGGCGATGGTTTCCATGAACATACCGACGAACAACAGCAGAAGGTTGATCAGCAGGATGACCAGAAAGCGGTTGTCGGTAAGCGTCAGAACACCGTTGGCAATGGCTTGCGGAATGCGTTCCGATACAAGAATCCAGCCAAAGACATTGGCAAACCCGACCAGCGCCAGGATTCCCGCGGCGGATACGGCGCTGTCCACCATGATCGCGGGAACCTTGCGGATCGGTAGCTCGCGATACACGAAAGCGCCGATGAAGAAGGCATAGACGCTGGCGATCACCGCCGTTTCGGTTGGCGTGGCAAGGCCCGAAAGCAGGCCGTAGATGATCAGGAATGTCATCGCCAGCGCCCAGAACGCGCCGCCGAACGAACGCAATACCTCGCCGCCACCCTGCCACGCCTGCCGCGGGAACCCCTTGCGGGCCGAGGTGATATAGGCGGTGACCATCATCGCGAGCCCCATCAGGATGCCGGGGACCGCGCCGGCGAGAAACATCTGACCGACGGAGATTCCGGACAGCGCTCCGACGATGATCATCGGCACAGAGGGGGGGATGATCGGCCCGACGGTCGAGGATGCGGCGGTGACTGCGGCCGCGAAATCGGCCGGGTATCCGGCCTTTTTCATACCCGGGATCAGTACCCCGCCAATCGAGGCGGCATCGGCTACCGCCGTGCCGGTGATGCCGCCAAACAGCATCGAGGCCGCAATATTGGTCAAGCCCAGCCCGCCCCTGATCCAGCCGACAAGCGAATTGGCGAACCGGATGATCCGCGAGGTAATCCCGCCCCGGTTCATCAGGTTCCCGGCCAGGATGAACCCGGGGATCGACAGCAGAACGAACACATCCATACCCGCATACATTTTTTGCGGCATGACGACGGGCGGAACGCCCGCGAGCAAAAGATAGATCAGCGAGGACACGCCCAGCGTGATCGCCACCGGTATTCCGAGAACAAGGCCACCGACGAAAACCGAGAAGAGCACCGCGACTTCCATCTCTAGACGTCCTCGGGTTTCTGAGGTTTGCCGTTTTCCGCACCGGTCAGCATTCCGATGATGCGCAGGATGGCAAAAAGCGCCAGCAGGGCCAGCATCAGCCAGACGGTAACATGCACAAAATCCATGCGCAGCCCCAGTGCCGGCGAGGTCTGCATCTTGCCGATGGCGACATAACGCCAGGCGTGCGGCAGAAGATACAGTGCCAGCGCGCCCGTGGTGAATGCCGCGACCAGGCGCAATGCCCATGGCATTCGGCCTGGCAGCGCCTCGCAGATTACATCGACATTGACCAGATCGCCTGAACGGAACGCCAGGCCCGCGCCAAAGGCGACAGTGAACAGAAGCGCATAGCGGGTCAGTTCCTCTGTCCAGACCGGCGAACTGCCGACAAGCCGCCCCGTCACCTGGATCAGAACGGCACCGATCAGGACGGCAAATGAAATCCCCGCCCCGATACGGGCGAGGATCGTGATAATGCGGATCAGCTTGTCAGCGCGGTCCAAGGGCAATCCTCTGCCATGTGCCCGGCGCCGCGAGGGGACCGCCGGGCATGCCAGTCACGGGCTATTCCGAAAACAGCCCTTCGACGATCGGCTTGATCTCGTCGTTCACATTGGCAAGCACGGCATCCTTTGCCTTGGCCTGAAAGGCTGCGCCATCAACCTCGACAAAGGTCATGCCCTTTTCTTCAAGGAATGCCCGATCGGCGGCGATGCTGTCATTGAACAGCTGACGCTCATAGGCCTGTGCCCGCGCGGCGGCTTCCATGACGGCGGCCTGATCATCGGCTGACAGTTTGTTCCAGGTCGCTTCCGCAATTGTCAGATAAATCCACGAGCGGACATGTTCGGTCAGGTTCACGTGGCTCTGCACTTCGTAAAAGCTCGCCGAACGGATCAGCGCCAGGGGGTTTTCCTGGCTTTCGATTGTCCCGTTCTGCAGCGAGGTGAACACTTCGGAAAAGGCCATCGGTCCAGGGTTGGCACCCAGCGCTTTCCAGACGTCGACGAACAGCGGTACATTGGGGACCCGCATCTTCAGCCCGTTCAGTTCATCCGGCGAGGCGATTGCCCGGTTGGATGTCAGGTTCCGCGGCCCGCGCGCGAAATGCGCGATCGGGCGGATCTGGACCTTTTCGATGATCTGGGCCTTGATCTGTTCGCCGATTTCGCCCGAGGCGACCTCATCCATGTGTTCTATGGATTTATAAGCGTAGGGAACCGCCAGAAGGGCCGCCATCGGCGCCCAGTTCTGCAGCGACTCGCCTGTGATTGTCATGTCCACGGTGCCAAGCTGCATACCGTTGATCAGGTCGATTTCCTTGCCCAGTGATTCATTGGGAAAGACCTCGACGGCGATACGGCCATCGGTCAGGGTGGCCAGTTCCTCGCCGAACTTGACCGAAGCGAGATGCCAGGGGTTTTCTTCATTGGCCAGATGGCCGAGCTTCAGCGTCATGTCCTGTGCCGAAACCGGCCCGGTGACGAGCATTGCGACGGCCGCAGCGACCGCCGTGAATTTCCAACTAGATATCATCGTCCACTCCTCCTTGGATGGGTGCATTGACCGGCTGGGGAATGTCCCCGTCCGGCAGTTCGAAAAAGTCGGGATTGGCGGCCAGAATCCTGGGCAGGTCGCCAAGTATCTCGCGCAGATGCCGTCGGATGGCGGTGTTGGCCGTGCGCATGTTGCCGGTTTCGATGCAATCGACGATGGCCGCGTGCTGCGCGATCAGCTTTGATACCGGGAACTGGCTCAGCGACAGGAACCGGACCCGGTCCATCTGTGATTTCAGCCCTTCCAGCAGCTTCCAGGCACCGGCCTTTCCGGCGCCATCGGCCAGCGTCCGGTGGAACAACTCGTCCAACTGGATGAAGCCGGTCGGGTTGTTTTCGGCGATCTCGCGCTGCCGGGCGATCTGGTCGCGCAGGTCTGACACCAGCGCCGGGTCCGGGTCACTGGCGAGGATGCTCACGAAATCCGCTTCGATCGCTTCGCGCAGGAATCGCGCGTCCAGAACCGCCGCGTAGGCAATCTTGCTGATGATCGTGCCACGCTGGGGCAGAACCGCCAGCAATCCCTGTTCCGCCAGCTTGATAAACGCCTCGCGCACCGGCTGGCGGCTGACCCGGCAGGATCTCGCGATCTCCGCCTCTGAAATGCGGTTCCCGGGTTTCAGGTCATTGCGAATGATCCGTTCGCGCAAGCGGCGGTAAATCTGCGGCGTAATCGGTGCCGATGCATCCAGTGCCCAGACGGTGTCATCGTCAGCCAGCATGATTCGGCTCCTCCCCCTGCCGATCTACCATACTTCCATACTAGTCGACAATTGTCCGATGTGCTATCAACACCATTGTCGGAGACTCGGGAGAAGACGATGAAACAGACTTGGCGCTGGTTCGGTTCACAGGACCTCGTATCCATCGACGATGTCGCACAGGCCGGGGCTCGGGGCATCGTGACCGCGCTGCACCATATTCCCACCGGACGGGTCTGGTCACCGGACGAGATCGCAAAGCGACAGGCCGAGGTGACGGTGATGCGCGATGGCAACCCGTCGGGCCTGAAGTGGGACGTGGTCGAAAGCCTGCCGGTTTCCGAAGACATCAAGAAACAGAAGGGCGCGTGGAAAACACACCTGGAGAACTACAAGAGCAGCCTCGAAAACCTCGCCGGGGCAGGGATCGAGGTGATCTGCTACAATTTCATGCCCGTGCTCGACTGGACCCGCACCGACCTGGCGTGGCGCCTGCCCAACGGCGCGACCTGCATGCGGTTTGATCTCGCCGACTTTGCTGCATTCGACCTGTTCATACTGGCCCGGCCGGGCGCCGTCGGGGATTATGACGAGGCAATGCGGAACGAGGCTGCGCGCCGCTATGCGGACATGGGCGACAACCACAGGGCGCAGCTTGCCCGCAACGTGGTCTTTGGCTTGCCAGGTGCTGCAGAGAGCTTTTCGCTGGCGGATGTGCGGACGCATCTGGCGGAATATGACGGGATCAGCGAGGATCGGCTGCGGGCTCATCTGGTCGATTTCCTGTCCGAGGTCGCACCGGTTGCCGAGCGGCTGGGGTTGCGATTGTGCTGCCATCCCGACGATCCCCCGTTCCCCTTGCTGGGCCTGCCCCGCGTCATGTCCACAGAGGCGCATTACAGGGCCATCATGGATGCGGTCGACCTGCCGGCCAACGGCATCACGTTGTGTTCCGGGTCGCTTGGAGCCCGGCCCGACAACGATCTTCCGGGCATGATGGACCGGCTGGGTGATCGGGTGCATTTCCTGCATCTGCGGAACGTCAAACGCGAAACGCCGGACATCCGCGGCTCGTTCTACGAGGCCGAGCACCTGGGCGGAGATACCGACATGGTCGCGCTGGTCGAGTCCGTTTTGCGCCAGGAGGCGCGGCGCAGGGCGTCCGGGCGCGCGGACAGCTCCATCCCGTTCCGGCCCGATCACGGGCAGGATATCCTGGACGATCTCGGTCGCAGGGCGCAACCGGGCTACCCCTCGATAGGACGGTTGAAGGGACTGGCCGAGCTGCGCGGGATCATCGCCGCGCTGGAACCGAGAGTCTCCGCCTGACCCGTGCCATGGAAAAAGGGCGGCGCACCTTTCGGTCGCGCCGCCCCGTCAATTGCACGCCAGGCCGGCGGATCAGCTCAAATCGAACCGGTCCGCTTCCATCACCTTGGTCCAGGCCGCGACGAACGCGTCGGCGAACGCGGCTTGTGCATCTTCCTGGCCATAAACCTCGGCCAGGGCCCGCAGCTGGGAATTCGACCCAAAGACCAGATCGACCCGCGTGGCCGACCATTTTACGTCGCCCGAAGCCCGGTCACGCCCCTCGTAATCTCCGTTCGCGGTCTCCGACCATTCGGTTCCCATGTCCAGCAGGTTCACAAAGAAATCCGTGCTCAGCGTGCCGGGACGGTCGGTAAGGACACCGTGCTGGCTGCCGCCGTGATTGGCACCCAGAACCCGCAAACCACCGACCAGGACAGTCATCTCTGGCGCTGTCAGCCCCAGGAGTTGAGCCTTGTCGACGAGCAGCGCTTCGGCGGAAACGGTGTATTCCCGTTTCAGGAAATTCCGGAACCCGTCGGCAACCGGTTCAAGAACCGCAAAGCTCTCGATGTCCGTCTGTTCCTGCGTCGCGTCGGTCCGGCCAGGGGTGAACGGAACTTCGATATCCTGCCCTCCGGCTTTTGCCGCCTGTTCGATGGCCGCGCCGCCACCCAGAACGATCAGGTCGGCCAGTGACACTTTCTTGTTGCCGCCGGCCCCTCCGTTGAACGCAGTCTGTATTCCTTCGAGCACGCCCAGCACCTTTGCCAGCTTCTCGGGCTGGTTCGCTTCCCAGCCTTTCTGTGGTTCCAGCCGGATACGAGCGCCATTTGCCCCGCCCCGCATGTCAGAACCGCGGAAGGTCGAGGCCGAGGCCCAGGCGGTCGAGACGAGATCAGAAACGGACAGGCCGGAGGCGAGAATTTCTGCCTTGAGCTGCGCGATATCCGACGCATCGACCAGATCGTGATCAACCGCCGGAACCGGATCCTGCCAGATCAGGTCTTCGTCCGGAACCTCGGAACCCAGGAACCGCACCTTGGGGCCCATGTCGCGGTGGGTCAGCTTGAACCATGCGCGTGCAAACGCTTCGGCGAACTCCTCGGGGTTCTCGTGGAACCGCTTGGAGATCGGCCCATAGATCGGATCCATGCGCAGCGACAGGTCCGCCGTCGTCATCATCGTCGTAACCTTGCGGGACGGATCATCCGCTGCTGGCGCCATATCGTCCTCGGTCACGCCAACGGGCACCCAGATCCATGCACCGGCGGGGCTTTTGGTCAGATCCCAGTCATAGCCGAACAGCAGGTCGAAATACCCGTTGTCCCACTTTGTCGGGTTGGCGGTCCAGGCGCCTTCGATACCGCTGGTGATGGTATCCCCGCCTTTGCCGCTGCCATAGGTCGACAGCCAGCCCAGGCCCATCGCTTCGAGCGGTGCGCCTTCGGGTTCAGGGCCGACATGGGACGGATCACCCGCGCCATGGGCCTTGCCAAAGGTGTGGCCCCCGGCGACAAGCGCGACGGTTTCTTCATCATTCATCGCCATCCGGGCAAAGGTCTCGCGGATGTCCCGGCCCGAGGCGAGCACGCTTGGCTGGCCATTCGGCCCCTCGGGATTGACGTAAATCAGGCCCATCTGCACCGCGGCCAGCGGGTTTTCCAGATCCCGGTCGCCCGAATAGCGCTCGTCGCCGAGCCACTCGGTTTCAACGCCCCAGTAGATGTCCTCTTCCGGCTCCCAGATGTCTTCGCGCCCACCGGCAAAGCCGAACGTGCGGCCGCCCATCGATTCGATGGCGCAGTTCCCGGCGAGAATGATCAGGTCGGCCCAGGACAGCTTGTTGCCGTACTTCTTCTTGATCGGCCACAGCAAACGGCGCGCCTTGTCGAGGTTGCCGTTGTCCGGCCAGCTGTTGAGCGGGGCGAAGCGTTGCGAACCGGATCCGGCGCCGCCGCGACCGTCGGCGGTCCGGTATGTCCCGGCGCTGTGCCATGCCATCCGGATGAACAACCCGCCATAGTGACCGTAATCCGCCGGCCACCAGTCCTGGCTTTCCGTCATCAGGTCATAGAGATCCTGCTTCACCGCCGGAAGATCCAGTTTCTTGAATTCCTCGGCGTAGTTGAAATCGGCGCCCATCGGGTTGGACTTGGCGGATTGCTGGGACAGAATTCTCAGGTTCAGTTGGTTCGGCCACCAATCCCGGTTCGAATTTGCGCCCTGAACCGCGGCCCCGTGCATGACCGGGCATTTGCCGACGTTGTTTCCGTCCATTTTCTGACTCCCACTTTGTATTCTTGCATTGATCGATCCAGAGATGATCGCCCCGAGGTTTTCGCAAACGTGCTCTCATCCACAAAGAACATGCCAGGATCAGCGAACCCCGCTGACGCGATTCTGGGGACGATAATGTCTCTTTCGCCGAGAAAGTACAGGTCTGCCACCATTAACGGAAGTTGCATTATCTGATAGCCGCGATAATTTATTCCTATGACAAAGATAACCCTGAGGCAGCTCCGCTATTTCGACGCCCTGGCACGGCATGGCCATTTTGGTCACGCCGCTGAAACCTGCGCCGTGTCCCAGCCGGCCTTGTCGGTTCAGATCAGGGAGTTGGAGGAAACCTTGGGCGCGGCGTTGTTCGAGCGGCGGCCGCGTCAGGTCCGGCTGACCAGTCTGGGCAAGGAGTTTTCGTTGCGTGTCGGTGCCATATTGCGCTCGGTGGGCGAGCTTCAGGATCTGGCGCGCGCGGCCCAGGACAAGTTGGTCGGCCAGTTGCGGATCGGCGTGATCCCGACCATCGGACCCTACCTGTTGCCGCCCATCGTCACCGATCTGATGCGCGCCTATCCCGGCGTCGATATCCGTGTGCGCGAAACAACCACATCGAACCTGCTTCAGGAACTGGCGGACGGGCGGATTGACACTGCCATCCTCGCATTGCCGATCTCGGATCCGGCCCTGACCGAAATAGCGCTGTTCAAAGAGAGTTTCCTGCTCGTGCGCCCCCGCGCGGATCGGGGGAAACCCGTTCCGGGCCGCGAGATGCTGCGGGAAATGCGCCTGCTGCTGCTCGAGGAAGGCCATTGTTTTCGCGATCAGGCCTTGAGCTTCTGCAACATTCAATCCGTGTCGCCGCGTGAGACACTGGACGGAACCTCGCTTTCGACGCTGGTTCAGATGGTCGGTGCCGGTCTCGGGGTGACACTGATCCCGGAAATGGCGGTCGACGTGGAAACCCGGTCGGCCGCGGTTTCGCTCGACCGGTTCAGCGACCCGCAACCGGCGCGTACAATCGGGATGATCTGGCGCAAGACCACACCCCTGGCAGAGCAGTTCAGGGATGTCGCTGAACTGGTGCGCCAGTCGGCAGAGACGTTCCGCAATCCCTTGCCCAAGGCTCCCTGACCCGCCTGGCGGCCCAGCCGCCACGCATGGGTCGGACGGTTGCCGGCCATCCGAACCTTGTTTCTCTGGAAAACCGGTCTGACCATGGCTATATGCGCCCCATGCGCGAATCCTCCGATACCGGTTTGCCCTTCATGAAAATGCACGGGCTGGGCAACGACTTTGTCGTGCTGGACGCGCGCGCGGAACCCTGGCCGGTCACGCCCGCGCTGGCGCGGGCGATTGCCGACCGGCACCTTGGCGTGGGTTTCGATCAGCTTGCGGTCATCGAAACCGGGGCAGGGGACGCGCATCTGACGTTTTACAACGCCGATGGGTCCGCTTCGGCGGCATGTGGCAACGCAACGCGCTGCATCGCGCGCTACCTGATGGATGATACAGGTCGGGACACCCTGCGCCTGACCACCGCGCGCGGCGACCTGCAGGCGCGCGATGCAGGTGGCGGGCTGACCTCTGTCAATATGGGCAAGCCCGACCTGGACTGGGCCGATATCCCGCTCAGCGAGCAGATGGACACGCTCGAATTGCCGATCGAGGGGACACCCACGGCAACTGGCATGGGAAACCCGCATTGCACGTTCTTCGTTCCGGATGCCGAAGCGATTCCACTGACCGAGTTCGGCTCACGCTATGAACACCATCCACTTTTTCCCGAACGCACCAACGTGCAGATCGCGCATGTCCTGTCGCCGGATCACATCCGCATGCGGGTCTGGGAACGGGGCGTCGGCATCACGCTGGCGTCCGGCTCTTCGTCCTGTGCAACCGTGGTCGCTGCGGCGCGACGCGGCCTGACCGGCCGGGCGGTGCGCGTCGACCTGGATGGCGGGACCTTGCAGATCGACTGGCGCGATGACGGGGTCTGGATGACCGGGCCGACCATGCACGTATTCTCCGGCACGCTGACCCGTACGTTTCTGGACAGCATTGCATGACCGCGCCGAAATTTGCCACGCTCGGCTGCCGGCTCAACGCCTATGAAACCGAGGCGATGAAGGGGTTGAGCGCAAAGGCCGGGCTGGACAAC
>CAYGNE010000050.1:15753-20574 GCA_964351155.1 uncultured Rhodobacterales bacterium
CGCCGTGACCTCCGAGGCGGTGCGTAAGGCGCGGCAGGAGATCCGCAAACTGCGACGTGCCAACCCGGATGCGCGGCTGATCGTTACAGGCTGCGCCGCCCAGACCGAACCAGAGACATTTTCCGGCATGGCCGAGGTCGATGCCGTGATCGGCAACACCGAAAAGATGCGGCCCGCCACATGGGCCGGGCTCGCGGGCGCGTTCGGAACCGAACCGGTACAGGTCGATGACATCATGTCCGTGACCGAAACCGCCGGTCACCTGATCGACGGCTTTGGCACCCGGTCCCGGGCCTATGTGCAGGTCCAGAACGGGTGCGACCACCGCTGCACGTTCTGCATCATTCCGTTTGGGCGTGGCAATTCACGCAGCGTCCCGGCCGGTGTCGTGGTGGACCAGATCAAACGCCTGGTGGACCGTGGCTACAACGAGGTTGTTCTGACCGGCGTGGACCTGACAAGCTGGGGCGCCGATCTGCCCGCCGCGCCAAAGCTCGGCGACCTGGTGATGCGGATCCTGCGCCTGGTCCCCGATCTTCCGCGCCTGCGGATCAGCAGCATCGACAGTATCGAGGTTGACGACAACCTTATGGCCGCCATCGCCACCGAACCACGGCTGATGCCGCACCTGCATCTCAGTCTGCAACATGGCGACGACCTGATCCTGAAACGGATGAAGCGGCGGCACCTGCGCGACGATGCAATCCGTTTTGCGCAGGACGCACGCCGGTTGCGCCCTGACATGACATTCGGCGCCGACATCATCGCAGGGTTCCCCACGGAAACAGAGGCGATGTTCAAAAACGCGCTCAATCTGGTGCGCGACTGCGACCTGACATGGCTGCATGTGTTTCCTTATTCTGCGCGCCCGGGCACGCCGGCGGCACGGATGCCGCAGGTTGACGGCAAAACGATCAAGCGCCGCGCCGCCCGTCTGCGCGCCGCCGGGGCCGAGCAGGTCGCGGCGCATCTGGACCAGCAGGTGGGCCGGACGCACGACATCCTGATGGAGAACCCGCATATGGGCCGGACCGCGCAATTCACCGAGGTCCGGTTTGCCGCGCCGCAGCCCGAGGGCCACATCGTCAACGCGCGGATCGCCAGTCGTACGGATCAGCACCTGACGGCCTGATCCGCGACCAGATCGCGCGTCAGCGCAGCTTTTTCAGCAGGTTCAGCGAGGCGTACCCGTCCGGCGTCAGCCCCGAGGCCAGTTGATAGGCGCGCACCGCGTTGATCGTCAGGGGCCCGATCCTGCCGTCGATCTTCTGGGTATTGAACCCGGCCCGCGTCAGACGCTGCTGCAGCTCCTTGCGTTCCTTGAAACTCAGTGCCCGGTCCTGTCGGGGCCAGTCCGCCTGAATGGCCGATCCGCCGCCGATCCGGTCGGCCAGATGTCCGACGCCGATCACATAGGCATCCGCCGTGTTGTACCGTTCCAGCACCGCGAAATTGTCAAAGATCATGAATGCCGCGCCATCCCCGCCAGCCGGCAGCAAGACCGAGGCCGGCCCGTGCCCCGGCACCGGTTTCCCGTTCAGCCCGACGACGCCGACCCGCGACCAGTCCGCCGGAGACCTTTTGATCTTCCGGTCGGCCAGCGTGTAGTCGAATCCCTGTGGCAACCGGATTTCGACGCCCCAGGGTTGCCCGCTGGTCCAGCCGAACCCGGCCAGATAGGCGGCGGTCGAGGCCAGCGCGTCGCTGGGGTCATCCGACCAGATGTCGCGCCGTCCGTCGCCGGTGAAATCCACCGCGTAGTCCAGATAGGATGTCGGGATGAACTGGGTATGCCCCATCGCCCCGGCCCAGCTTCCGGTCATGTTCCGCGCCGTGGTGTCGCCGTTCTGCAGGATCTTCAGCGCCGCGATCAGCTGTTCTTCGAAAAAGGCGCTGCGGCGCGCGTCATAGGCCAGCGTGGCCAGCGCCGCGATCACGTTTGTCTTGCCGCGATACGTGCCATAGGCGCTTTCCAGCCCCCAGATCGCGACAACGATCTCTTTTTCCACGCCATACCGCGCTTCGATCCTGTCCAGCAACGCACCGTGCTGTTTCAATGCGGATTTCCCGTTCCTGATCCTCGTGTCGGACGCCGCGCTGTCCAGGTACTCCCAGATCGTCTTGGTAAACTCGGATTGGTTGCGGTCGCGCCTGATCACGTCGGCCTCATAGCTGACTTCGGCAAAGGCCTGATCGAGCACGTCCTTGCCAATGCCCTGCGCGATGGCACGTTGCCTGAACGCGGCAATCCAGCCCTGGAATTCCGGTTTCGATGCGCTGTCGGGCATCGGTGTTTCCTTTTTCGTGACCTTGGCGGGGCGCTGGCTGGGCCGCAGGGAGGTTGCGCCATCGGCCGTGGCCATGCGGGCAACCTGTTGTGTGATCCCCGGCCTTACTTCCGGACGGACCGACACATCCACGGCCTCGGCCCGGACCTGCCCCGTCAGACTCAGACACAGGGTCAACACCCCGGCCTTTTTCCAGTTTTGCATCGTTGTTTTCCCGATTTACTGCTCTGGCCCACTCTACCGCGAAACCGGTTCTCAAAACAGGGGTCAATCCGTCGGCGCGGGGCTATCGGCGGGAATCTGGGCACGCAGCTGGTCCATCGCTGCCCGAAGCATGGGAACGCGCCGGGGGCGGAAACTGTGATCCGTCACCACGAGATCGGTCATCCTGTCGAGCCGGAACACACGGAAATCCTGCCGCAGATGGCACCAGGCAATCAGGACGGTCGACCGGTCCATATAGGACATTCCCAACGGATCCACCCGCCGCTGTGTCCGGGCGCCCTTGGCGTCGCAATAGCTGAACGCGACCGTCATCTCGTCCCATGTCGCCTGTCGCATTGCAGCCACTGAAATCGTCGGTGTCTCGGGGCGGGAAAACCGGTACGCGGTCAGGATGGCGTGGGCCAGCCGGTGTGACTGGCGCGGCGGCAGGCGGGCCTGCAGCTTGTTGAGCGCGGTGCCGGCCGCGCCTGCCAATTCGGGATCGCCGATCTGTTCGACTTCGCGCAGTCCCAGAACCAGCGCCTCAAGCTCGTCATTGTCAAACCCCAACGGCGGCAGCGTCGCGTCCTCGATCAACGTGAACCCGAACCCCGCGGCCCCGTCGATCATCGCGCCAAGGCCGCGCAGCGTGTCGATATCGCGGTGGATCGTGCGCGCCGAAACGCCCAGATCCTGCGCCAATGCCTGCGCCGTATGCGGCGGCGGGCCGGCGCGCAGGCATTGCATCAACTGGAACAGGCGGGCGGTGCGGGACATGTTGCAACCTAGCATAACGCTGATGACAAAAACTGTCATCAGTTGGGGTTAGGTTACGCTTAATCCCAAACCAAGGACTCTCATCATGGTCACATTGCTTACCTATCCCAAGGGCTTCGGCCAGTTCAGCCTCAGCCCGTTCTGCGTCAAGGCGGCCTATCTGCTGGCCCTGTCCGGACAGGACTGGGCACGTCAGAACCTCAACGACCCGCGCAGGATGCCGCATGCCAAGCTGCCGGTGCTGCGCACCGAGGATCGACTCGTCGCCGACAGCCACAACATCCGCGGCTGGCTGGAATCACGGGGAGCCGATTTCGACCCTGGCCTGAATGATCTGCAAAAGGCCCGGTCGCTGGCCTTGACCCGCATGGCCGAGGAACATCTCTACTTTCATGTCGTCCTCGACCGTTGGGGCAATGACGACGTCTGGCCGACGATCCGCGAAACCTATTTCAAGGAGATGCCGGCCTTGTTGCGCCGCCCCGTGACCAATGCGTTGCGGCGCAGCCTGATGCGCGGTCTCAATACGCACGGCATCGCGCGCTACACACCGCAGGAACGCATGGCGCGGTGCGAACAGGACCTGCAGGCAATCCAGACCCATTTGTGGCAATCACCCTTCCTGATGGGCAATCGTCCGACCTCTGCCGACCTCAGCGTTGGGCCAATGCTCGCCGCGATGAAATCGACTCCGGTCGAGACAGCCCTGTCACGCCGGATTGCGCAGGACGCACAGCTGTCGGACTATATCGACAGGCTCGAAGAAGCCGTGCCGCTGCCATGATCCCAAAACCGGCCCCTGCCGATGCCGCCTTTGACGCCATGCGACACGGCTGGCTGGTCCGGCAGGCCCTGCGTTGTCACCTCTGACGCCGTTTGCGCGCCACCTTGCGTTTTGTCTTGTCCGCTTTCTTCTTGCCGCGCGCCATCTTGCGGCGCGGGCTGCGCCCGGCCGGACCGCTGCCTTGTGGCGGGGCCTGGTTCTCGACGGTCAGCAGTTCGAGTTCCAGCCCCCCGGTCACCGGCGTCGCCTGTGCCAGCCGCACAGTGACACGCTGGCCGATCCCGATGGTGAAACCGGTATCTGACCCCATCAGCGTTCCCGCCTCGCGGTCAAAGTGAAAATACTCGCGCCCCAGCGACCGGATCGGGATCAGCCCGTCGGCCCCGGTTTCGTCCAGTTTCACGAACGCCCCGAACCGGGCAATGCCGCTGATCCTGCCCGAGAATTCGTTGCCGACCCGCTCGGACAGATAGGCGGCAAGGTACCTGTCGGTGGTGTCCCGTTCGGCCATCATCGACCGCCGTTCGGTGTCCGATATATGGATCGCCGTCTGTTCGAGCCCGTCGATCTCGTCCGCGGCCAGACCGTCCTTGCCCCAGCCATGCGCCGCGATCAGCGCGCGGTGCACGATCAGGTCGGCATAACGCCGGATCGGCGAGGTGAAATGCGCGTAATGTTGCAGGGCAAGCCCGAAATGGCCAAAGTTTTCCGCGCTGTAATAGGCCTGGGTCATCGACCGAAGGGTCGACATGCTGATCAGTTCGTCAT
>CAYGNE010000051.1:0-4711 GCA_964351155.1 uncultured Rhodobacterales bacterium
TCTTCTTGGAATACCCCATGATCGCATCCGGGTTCACCTCGGGCACGATCAGCGGCACGTCCGGGTCGTAGCGGTAGAGCGAGCTGTTATCGATGACCACGCAACCGGCGGCGGCGGATTTGGGCGCATAGATCCTGGTCGCGTCCGAACCGACGGCGAACAGGGCAATGTCCCAGCCGGTGAAATCGAACGTGTCCAGATCCTGCGTCGTCAATGTCTTGTCGCCAAAGCTCACTTCGGTTCCCAGCGATTTTCGGCTCGCCAGAGCGGCGATTTCATCCACGGGGAACTGGCGCTCGGCCAGGATGTTCAGCATTTCGCGGCCCACATTGCCTGTGGCGCCAACGACGACGACGCGGTAGCCCATCTCTTGTCTCCAGATACGTGCCGGCACGGGTTCCGGCTGCGGCCTCATAGCGGCAATGCAAGGCGGTGGAAAGGGGGCAGCTCAGTCCATTCTGTCGCGGCTGAACAGATAGATCAGCGTTCCGAACAGCAAGGTGACGGTGAAAAAGCCGAAGATCGCCGTGTAAGGTGCAGTCGCCACGCCGCCGGACATCTGTTCGTGGATTCGACCGGAGGCAAACTGCATCAATCCGACCCCCCCGATGCCAAACAGGTTCAACAGGGTCACGCCGCGACCGACAAGGTGTTCGGGCACGAAACTGCGCCCATGCGCGATGATCATGGGAAAGGACCCGCCCAGAAAGCCGATCAGCGCGATCAGGCCAATCGAAACATAGACGTTGCCGTCAATCGTCAGGATCAACGCGGCCAGCGCCAGCGCCCCGCCCAGGTTGCCGGCGAAGACAACCCATTTTCGGGTGCCGAAAACACGATCCATGGGACCATAGCACAGCGTACCGGCGATCATGGCCAGCCCCATGATCAGCGTCGCCTGCCCGACCTGTGCGGTGTCGAGCAGAAAGACGTCGGTCAGATACGGGCCGATCCACAGGCCGCGCAACGCGGCGGCGGGCGCGTAATTGACAAGCATCATCGGCAGGATGGCCCACATCACGGGCATCCGGAGCAGTTCGAGAACCGATCCCTTCTGCTCGCTCTGCGCCGTTGCCGGGTCGCGGACTGTCAGGAAGATCCCGGCGGCAACAGCGATGGAAAGCGCGGAGAGCCCGGCCAGTGTTCCGCGCCATCCGATCAGCTCTGCGGCGAGGGCGGTTGGATAGGAGGCGACAAGGTTGCCAATCGACCCTACACCGAGCATCAGTGCCGCAAGCGTGGCAAACCGCGCGGGCGGGTATTCGCGCGCGAAAATGTAATAGGACGCCATCAGAACCGGCGAACAGCCGATACCGATCAGCAGCATCGCGATCTTGATGTACAGGGGCGACGTGGCCAGCGCGAACAGCGCGGCCCCGCCCCCGCCGCCAAGCAGCAGCAGGCTCGCCGCGGTCCGGCGCGGGCCAATCCGGTCGAGCGCCCAACCGACCGGCAACTGCATCGCGGCAAAGGTCAAGAACCACAGGCCCGACGCCACCGCCAGATCATCCGGCGCCGCGCCGAGATCCTGCTCGAGCACCGTGCTCAAGACAGCCAGGAACGCCCGAAAGAACTGGCTCAGCACATAGCCGAGACATAGCACGATCAATCCGGTTTGCATGATCCCTCCTCCGGTACCTGGCACTGCGTGGCACGGGATGCCCGGATGTACAAGCGGACATGGACAAGTCCGGGATCTGCGTTACTTCTCTGGGGACATGTGCAACGTGGAAGATGAGATGACAGACAGCGCCAAGTTTTACGAGGGCCTGCCGCGCATCAATACCTTTGCCGCGCTGACGGACCCTGATGTCTATACACCGTTGCCCGTGGACTGGGTCATCGGAGCAGCGGATATCGTGGGCTCGACCGGGTTGGTCGCGCAAGGCCGCTACAAGACGGTCAACATGATCGGTGCGGCGGTGATCTCATCGCAGATCAATGCATCGCAGGGCGAGACATTTCCCTATGTGTTCGGTGGCGATGGCGCCACCTTTGCCCGCGCCGGTGATGCGGCGGCGGCTTCTGCGGGCATCCTGGGCATTGTGACACGCTGGGCCGAAGAAGAGTTCGGCATCACGCTGCGAAGCGCGCAGGTTCCGGTGGCGGATATCCGGGCACAGGGGTTGGACGTTTCGGTGGCGCGGTTTCAGACGTCTTCGGGTGTCGACTATGCCATGTTCAGCGGCGGTGGCCTGTCCTGGGCCGAGGCGCAAATGAAGGCCGGGGCGTTTTCCGTTCCGCTGGCCGCGCCCGGTTCGGTTCCCGACCTGACCGGTCTGTCCTGCCGGTGGTCCAATGCCGGGTCAAAGAACGGGTGCATCCTGTCCATCGTCGTGGAGCCGACCCCGGGCGCGTCCCGGGTTTCGTTTGCGCGGGTCACGCGGGAAATCGTGGCCCTGGCCGACGGGCTTGACCGGAGCGGGCACCCTCTGCCGCCGGACGGGCTGGACGTACGGTGGCCGCCGCCCGGCCTGTCGCTCGAGGCCCATGCGTCGCGGGGCAGGGCGTCTCTGGCACGCCGCAAGGCGGAATTGCTGCTGGAGAACCTGATTGCCTGGGTGTTCTTCAAAACCGGCATCAAGGCGGGCGAATTCGATCCTGTGCACTATGCCGCGATGGTCTGCAGCAACGCCGATTTCCGGAAATTCGATGACGGTCTGAAAATGACGTTGGATTGCGATCCGGACACGCATCGGCGGATCCGGGCGGTGTTGGAGAAGGCACGGAACGAGGGCATCGTGCAATTCGGCCTGTTCGAACAGGACGAGGCGATGATCACCTGCTTTGTGCCATCGGTCACGCAGGACGATCATATCCACCTGGTCGACGGCGCATCCGGCGGCTATGCAAAGGCCATGGCACAGATCAAGACGGTCACCTGATCCATCGGCCCACCGTGTTGCGCGCGGTTTGCACGAGCATCATGACGTCGATTCCGACGGCGACAAACCTGGCACCGGCGGCGAGGTACTTTTCGGTCGTGTCATCGGACAGGGACATGATGCCGGGGGTTTTGCCCGCGGCGTCGATCCGGCCAAGGGTCTCGACAATGGTGTCGTGTACCTCGGGATGCGTGGGTGCGCCGCGATGGCCCATGTCGGCGGCCAGATCGGCGGGTCCGATGAACACACAATCGACGCCCTCGACCGCGAGGATGTCATCCAGCGCCGCCAGCCCTGCGCGGTTTTCGACCTGAAGGATCAGCCCGATCTCGTCATCGGCGGTCTGTACATAGTCGGTGATGCCGGAAAACCGCGACGCCCGCGCGCTGGTGGCCCCGACACCTCGCATGCCATGCGGCGGATAGGTGCAGGCACGGACCATCTGTTCCGCCTGCCGCCCGCTTTCCACCATCGGTACGATCACGTTCTGCGCACCTGCGTCCAGCACCTGTTTGATGATCCAGGGCTCGCCCACAGGTACGCGGACAACCGATGGCGACGGGCTGGACTGCAATGCAATCAACTGGTTCCGGATCGAGCGGATATCGTTGGGGGCGTGCTCTGCGTCGATGACCAGCCAGTCGAAACCGACCGTGCCCATCATCTCGGTCGGTGCGGCCTCGCCGAAACTCAGCCAACAGCCGAACGTGGTGTCGCGGGCCTTGAAGCGTTTTTTCAGGATGTTGGTGGGCGCTGGCATGGTCGCTACCTCAGTCGAATGTGATCCGGACCGACCCGAAAGGACCGAAATCGGCGTGAATGTCGGTGCCGGGCGGGCACTCTATCGGTCGGGTGAAAGACCCGGAAAGGACGATATCGCCGGACTGAATCGATTGTCCATACTCCGCCATGCGGCGGACGAGCCAAAGAACGGACGTAACCGGGTCATTGAGAACCCCGGCACCCAGGCCGGTTTCTTCCACGATCCCGTCACGGCTGACGATTGCACCGACCCAACGCAGGTCGTGGGCACCGGTTGCATGCCTGTCCGTGCCCAGGACCACACCGGCATTGGCGGCATTGTCAGAGATCGTGTCGGTGATGATGCGGGCCTGACCCGTGTCGGGATCGGAGCGCAGGATGCGGGTGTCGAGGATCTCCAGAGCCGGCGCGACTTCTGCTGTTGCCGCGATGACGTCCTGGCGATTGCACTGGGCGCCGGCCAGTGGGGCCCCCATGATGAAGGCGATCTCGGCCTCGATCCGGGGCTGGATGAACCGGCCGGCTGGAACATGGTCGCCGGTCGGGAACAGCATATCGTCCAGCAACACGCCGCTGTCGGGTGTCGAGATGTTCAGGGCCTGTTGCATGGCGCGGCTGGTCAGGCCGATCTTCCAGCCGATCTTGTGCCGCCCCTCGGCGATCTTTGTCTCTACCAAGGCCTTTTGCACGGCATATGCATCATCAAGCGTCATGCCGGGGTATCGACGGGACAGCAATCCGATCTGTGTACCGGTACGGTCCGCCTCGGCGAGGGCCCGCGCGGCATTGGCAATCTGATCCGGGGTCATGCCTCGTCTTCCACGGTGTTGCGCAACGTGCCGATACCTTCGGCTTGGACCTCGATCACGTCACCGGGTTTCAGGTATTGCGGCGGGTCCATTCTTGCGCCTGCGCCGGTTGGCGTTCCGGTCACGATGATGTCACCGGCCTGAAGCGTCATAAAGGTCGAAATATAGGCAATTTCTTCGCGGATCGGGAACATCATGTTGCGCAAGTGATCGTCCTGGCGCAGCTCTCCGTTCACGCGGGTCTGGATACGGGCA
>CAYGNE010000051.1:4721-20475 GCA_964351155.1 uncultured Rhodobacterales bacterium
ACGATGATGTCACCGGGCACCAGTGTCGTGAAGGTCGAGATATAGGCGATCTGCCGCGCCACGGGAAACAGCATGCGCCCGGTGCGATCATCCTGACGTATCTCGCCATTGACCCGGGTCTGCAGGCGAATGTCCGCGATCTGGGACGGGTGGGTGAACGGCACGAGCCAGGGCCCCATGGCACCGGAGGAATCGAAATTCTTGCCCTGGGTCACATTGAATTTTGCGTGGCGCACCCAGTCACGCAACGTGCCCTCGTTGCAGAGCGTCAATGCCGCGATATGGTTCAAGGCGTCCGCTTCGGGAATATGCCGCCCGCCCGTCCCGATGATCACCGCGACCTCTCCCTCATAGTCGAGCTGTTCAGAGACTTTTGGCCTTATCAGAGCCTGATCGTGCCCGGTAAGGGAGCGGGGGAAGCGAACGAACAGCGACATGTTTGCCGGCGCATCGCTGCCATCCTTGTATTCCGCATTGCGTGCGGGAAAATTCACGCCGACGCAGATGATCTTTTCGGGCGCAGGGATCGGTATGTCATAGGTGAAGTCCCGATGCGTCACCTCACGCCCCCGGGCGGCCAGCGCCAGGGTGTGCAACCCGTCCGCTGCGATGACCTCGCGCAGGGTCGGCCATTGCGGGAAATCCGGGGACAGGGCGATCATGCCGGCATCTGAAACCGCACCGTAGTATGATGTTCCAGCGGCGGTATATGATGCCAGCTTCATTTCAGGCCCGCGGCGATTTCGGTGATCACGTCATAAGCCATCATCACGTCCTCTCTTGTTGTTTCGAATTGCCCCGCCTGGAACCGGATCACCAGATCGCCATCGACCCGGGTTTGGGTCAGGTAAATGCGCCCATCGTCATTGATGGCGTTGACAAGCCGCAGGTTCAGATCATCCAGATCCCGCGCTGTGTCCGGGGCATATCGGAAGGTAAAGAGTGACCACATCGGCGGCGTGACGATGTCGAAATCCGGGTTGTCGGCAAGCCGATCGTGCAGGGCGTTTGACCATGCGATGTGGTTGCGGATGCGCGAGCGCAACCCTTCCATTCCATAGGCACGGATGAGGAACCACAGCTTCAGCGCCCGGAAACGACGTCCCAAAGGTATGGACCATTCGGAATAGTTGATGATCCCGTCCGCGCCATGCGTTTTCAGGTATTCCGGACTGATCGCCAAGGTGCGCGTCAGGTCCTCGGGCGAGCGGACGAAATGCACGGACCCGTCGAACTGCCCCCCAATCCACTTGTAGGGATTGAACACGATTGAATCCGCATCCTCGATGCCGGACCACATCGGCCGGTGTTCCGGACAGATCATCGCATTTCCGGCCCATGCGGCGTCGACATGCAGATACAGCTGTTCCTGTTTGGCGACGGCGGCGACGGCGGCGATATCATCCGTTGCGCCAATGCCGGTGCCACCGACACAGGCGACAATGCCCGACGGGAGCAAGCCGGCGGCACGGTCTGCCGATATTGCGGCCTTCAATGCGGCCGCGTTCATTGCCCGGTTTTTTCCCGATGTCGGAATGCGCACCAGATTGGCCTCGCCGATGCCTGCAATCCAGATTGCCCTGTCGATGGATGTGTGCACCTCGTGCGAGGCATATATCCGCACCGCCGGGTGCGCCGACAGGCCGTCGGAGTTGCCACGCCAATCGAGTGCGCGCTCGCGCATCGTCAGAACAGCGGCCAGTGTCGCGCCACTGGCGCTGTCCTGAATGACCCCTGCGAAGCCTTCGGGCAATCCCAGGGCCTGGCGGAGCCAGTCCAGCACGCGGGTTTCCAGTTCGGTCGCCGCCGGAGAGGTTTGCCAGAGCATGCATTGCGCCGACATTGTCGCGATCAGGTAATCCGCGAGGATTGATGGGGGCGTTGCATTGTTGGGGAAATAGGCAAAAAAACGGGGATGTTGCCAATGCGTCATTCCCGGCATCACGATTTCCTCGAAATCACGGAACACGTCGTGCATGTCCTCTGCGACCTCGGGGGGCGAAAGCGGCACGGCGTTCAGGATATCGCCCGGTTTTGTCTGGGCACGCACCGGACGGTCTCGGACGGTCCGATGATAGGTCTGCGCCCAATCGACCACATGGCGGCCCCAATCGCCGAATTCATCCCAATTCATGGTTTGCCTCCTCAGGGTGCGATGATTGGCTGGGCGGCCAGTTGGGACGGAACCGGAGTGGCCCCGTCAAAGGTCGACCCGTGCTCGAACCAGCTGCGCGGGGCGGGTGCACCCCAGAGTGTCTGGCGTTGCGGGTCCTTGAGATCCCATTTGATCGGTTCGAGATCGGGATCGACGGTCTGATAGTCAGAGCAATAGATCTCGATCCGGTGCCCGTCGGGATCGAGCACGTAGAGGAAGAACGCATTCGATATCCCGTGCCGACCCGGCCCGCGCTCTATGTTGGTGACGTAACCAGTTGTGGACATCAGGTCCAGAAGGTCGATGATGTTCAGCGGGTTCGGCACCCAAAATGCGGTATGGTGCAGGCGCGGGCCAAGCCCGTTGGTAAAAGCAACATCATGCACGCCGCCCTTGCGGTGCATCCATGCGGCCCAGACTCGCCCGCTGTCCTCGTCTTCCGTGTACTCGGTCACACGGAATCCCATGTCGTTGTAAAAGGCGACCGAGGCATCGACATCGGACGAAAACATGTTGAAATGATCGATCCGCAGCGGTTTTACGCCATGATAGAGCCTGTATTCCTGATGGATTGTCGGCAGGCGATCCATCCGGACGTAGAATTCGAGCGGGATGCCCCAGGGGTCCACAGTGCGCAAGGTGCGCCCCATGAAGGGCCGTTGAACCCATTCGGTGGGCAGGCCGCGTGCGGCAAAAAATTCGCAGGCCTTGTCCAGATCGACGTCGTCATACAGTTTGAAACCCAACACCCCCACATCGGCGTGATCGGATTTTGCCAGAACGATGCAGTGATGGCCCCGTTCCTCCATGGCGCGCAGATACACGTTGCGACCATCCTCATGTGTCACCTGAAGGCCCAACGTGTCGGCATAAAAGGAACGCGAGGCGGCCAGATCGGTGACGCGGTATTCGACATGGCTGAGGCGTACGATGTTGAACGGTGGATAGAGGTTCGGAGAGGGAACGGGCATGGTTCGGGTCCTTCAGAAATCCGGGGTCGCTGTGTCGGAATGATCGCGCTGGTCCGCCTGTCGCCCAGACCGGGGGGGTCGCTGGCCTTTGGCAGGTTCATGGAGCAGGCAGAGGCATTGATGTGATATCCGGCGGTGACTACCTCGCCGGGAGGACTCCTGTCGGCACCAGGTGACCTGCCCCCGCGCCCCTGACACAAGCGTCTCCGGCGCGTGCGCGAATTTTGCGGCGGGAACGAAATCTTCCATCACTGTCCTCCCTGTCGCCGCTCGCCGGATTTGGTTTCATGCCCCAAGGCGGGGGATCCTGTGATGCCCGGTGGCGAGGCCGATGTGTTTCTGTTCCATGTAGAAATCAAAGGACCAGTCGCCGCCGTCGCGCCCGATACCGCTCGCCTTGACGCCGCCGAACGGGGTCGGCAGGTGCCGCACGTTCTCACTGTTTACCCAGATCATGCCAGCCTCCAGCTTGTCGGTAAACCGTAACGCGCGGGTCAGATCGTTGGTCCAGACATAGCCGGTCAGACCGTATTGCGTGTCATTTGCCATTGTCAGAGCCTGTTCCTCGGTGTCGAAGGTCATCGCGGTAAGCACCGGGCCAAAGATTTCCTCCTGCGCGATGGTCATGTCATTGGTCGCATTGGTGAACAGAGTCGGGGCCACGAACCATCCGGTGTCGCCGACGCGGTGCCCGCCCGCGGCAATCGTGGCGCCGTCGCGTTGCGCGATCTCGAAATAGCCGGTGACCTTGTCGAAATGGGTTTTGTGGATCAGCGGGCCAACCTCTGTCGCGGGGTCAAGGGGATGTCCGAGCCGGATGTTTTCGGTCCGTTTGGCGAGATTGAAGAGGCATTCATCGGCAAGCGAGGCTTGTCCAAGCAACCGCGACGACGAAGTACAGCGTTCCCCGTTCAACGAATAGATCATGAAGATCGCGGCATCCAGCGCGCGGTCCAGATCGGCGTCGTCAAACACGATGACAGGGTTTTTGCCGCCCAGTTCGAAATGGACGCGCTTGAGCGTATCGGCACCCTGTTTCATGATCATCGAACCGGTGCGGGACTCTCCGACAAAGGCGATGGCCCTGATGTCGGGATGTTCTGTCAGCGCTTTGCCGGCCTCTTCGCCAAGGCCATTGACCAGGTTCCACACACCTGGCGGCAGGCCTGCCTCTTCGGCGATTTCGACCAGCAACCGGGCGGTCAGCGGCGAGAACTCGGCCGGTTTGTGCACAACCGTGCAACCGGCGGCCAATGCCGGTGCGATCTTCCACGTGGACAGCATGAAAGGCGTGTTCCATGGTGTGATGACGCCGACAGGGCCAATGGGCGTGCGGGTGGTCACGTTCATCAATGTGGGCGAAGGCAGGCTCGATCCGTCGCGGGCCGAAGGCGCGCGATCGGCAAAAAAGCGGAAGTTTGCCGCGCCGCGCAGGGCGGCCTTGGACATGAACCGCAGCGCTTGCCCGGTGTCCCAACATTCGCACAGGGCGATTTCCTCGGCGCGGGATTCGATCAGGTCTGCAACGCGGTGCAGGATCTTGCGGCGTTCGGCCCCGCCGATATCGCGCCACCCGGGAAAGGCGTCGCGCGCGGCGGCGGCAGCTGCATCGATATCGTTCCCGTTGCCCCTCGCGACCTGACAGATGTGGCTCTCATCGACGGGCGAGGCATTGTCCAGTGTTTCTCCGGACAGGGCGGGAACAGGTTTCCCGCCGATATGGTTCATTACTCCATCGCTCCGGAACCGAGCAAGATAGCCGGTCAGTTTGCCGATGTTGTCGCTCAGCTCAGTCATGCGGTCGTGCCTTTTCCAGGTGGTCGCGGATGGTACCGAATTTTGGCGACAACTCGGGGTCAATGTCGCGCATCTCGATGGACAGGGCGACTGGGTGGCGTGCAAACACGGGTTCAAGGTTGTCCCTGGCCGCCTCGAATATGGCCAGAGTCGCCTCGTGCTTCAGTTGCTTCGGGCGACCGGCTCTGAGACGCACCGATATGTCGATAAAACCATGTTTGTCAGAGCCGTCTGCAATCGACACGTGATCGGCGCGAATGGCCCGCACGCGAATTCCGGCCACGGGAAACAAACCGGTCTTGATCGCAGCCAGCCGCAACGTGTCGCAGAAGCCCTGCATATCCATCCGATCTTCCATGTTGGCCGAATATTCCACGCTGACATGTGGCACAGAATTCTCCCAGTCTTTTAATTAACATGTGAAGTATATTTCCCACATTGTCAACTCCCCGTTGACGATCTTGGATTGCGCTTGGGTGGTTTGAAAGGCAAAAAGGCCTTATGAGCATCTCGTTTCCCAAGACTTCACGTTCGCTTCCAATCGCCTTGTTGCGTGCGCGTGAGAAGGTCATGGGGCCGATTCGCGAGATGCTTTCCGGCGCCGGCATCACGGAACAGCAATGGCGGGTTCTGAGGGTCTTGGAGGAAGAGGGCCCGCAGGAACCGACCCGTATTGCGCAACAGGCCTGCCTGCTGCTGCCCAGCCTGACCCGCATTCTGCAAAAGCTGGAAGAGAAGAACCTGATCGCACGCAAGCGCGACACCGATGACAAACGCAAGCAGATCGTGAGGATCACCAAGGCCGGCGCGGCATTGATCGAAGCCAACCTGCAAACAAGCCTCGCCCTGCTTGAAGAAACACGGTCACAGATGGGCGCTGACCGCTACGAGGCACTGCTGGACTTGCTCAACGAACTGGACAAGACGGAACCAACCTGACGTTGACGTCGGGTCATCCCGCCCCGCCGTGTTTTTTTTGCCTGAACTGGCTCAAAATTGCCCCAAAATCCGCACAGATTGTTTCCCACTGGACAGCTAATACTGCTAACACCGGGAAAAAAGGCACAATAGGGTGGTATTGTCACAATGACGAACCGGGAGAGAACCGGAACAGAAGAGTTGCGCGCCGCACGCCGCACCGGCGCATGGCTGTTGTTTTGGGCGTTCGTGTTTTCGGTCTTCGTGAACCTTCTGATGCTGACCGGTCCGCTTTACATGCTGCAGGTCTATGACCGGGTATTGTCCTCGCGATCCGTCGAGACACTGGTGGCGCTGACAATCCTGGTTGCGTCACTTTTCCTGCTCATGGGAATTCTGGACTATGCCAGGGGCCGCGTCATGGCCCGCGTCGCCGCCCGGTTTCAGACGGCGCTGGATGCGCGTCTGTTCAAGGCAACGATGATCCGGTCATCGCGCCCGCAGGAACAGATGGCCTCGTCCGCCGCGATTCAGGATCTGGATTCGATCCAACGGTTGCTTTCCTCGCCGGTATTGCTGGCGGTTTTCGACATGCCGTGGGTGCCGATCTTCGTGACCGCGATCTTTCTCTTCCATCCGATGCTGGGCTGGCTTGCGGTGGCCGGCGGCATGTTCATCGTCGCATTGGCCATCGGTAACCAGTTGATGACAACCGGTCAGGTCCGAAAAGCACAGGGCGCGGCCCAACGCGCACGCGTGTTTTCTGAATTGGCCCGGTCCGGAAGCGAGGTGGTTCTGAGCCAGGGTTTGCAGGAAAACATGCTTCGGCGCTATGCCCGGCTCCGGAACGCGGCGTTGCTGCAGAACATCAACTCCTCTGACTATACGGGCGCGTTCACCACGACGACCAAGACGTTTCGCATGTTCCTTCAATCCGCAATGCTTGGCGCGGGCGCGTATTTCGTCATTCAGGGCGAGATGACCCCGGGATCCATGATCGCCGGGTCCGTGCTGCTGGGTCGTGGGCTCGCGCCGGTCGAACAGGCCATGGGCGGTTGGCCCGTTCTGCAGCGCGCCCGATCGGGCTGGGTGGCATTGTCCCGGTATCTTGATGCCGTTCCCGAAGCTCCCCCGCTCACCGAATTGCCGGTGCCCGAGGGGCGCATGTCGGCCAAGGGACTGACGGTTGTCGCTCCGGGGAACTCGGCCCCGACGCTGACCAGCATTTCGTTCACGCTGGAACCCGGTCAGGCGCTTGGTATCATCGGGCGCAGCGGGTCCGGAAAGTCGACGCTTGCGCGGGCACTGGCGGGATACTGGCGTGTCGCCGCCGGTGAGGTCAGGCTGGGTGGGGCCACCTTGGCCCAGTACGGCCCTGACCGCCTGGGCGATCATATCGGTTACCTGCCCCAGACCGTGACGCTGTTTCAGGGAACGGTTGCAGAGAATATCGCACGCATGGCCCTGTCTCCGAACTCCGAGGCCGTTGTCCGGGCGGCAAAGCGGGCGAACGCACATGAGATGATCATGGAGTTGCCGAAGGGCTACGACACCTACCTGGACGGCAACGAGAACCTGCTGTCGGGCGGACAGCGGCAAAGAGTTGCGCTGGCGCGCGCGCTGTATGGAGACCCGGTCCTTCTGATCCTTGACGAACCAAACTCCATGCTGGATGCAGAGGGTTCGCAGGCGCTGAACCTGGCGGTGCGCGACTTCAAGGAGAATGGCAAGTCGGCGATAATCATGACACACCGGCCTGCCGCGATTGCCGAGTGCGACCAGTTGATGGTCATCGAAAAGGGTGTTGCAACGGCGCTTGGCCCGCGTGATGAGATCATGTCCAAGATGGTCAAGAACGTGACACCGGTCAGATCCGCAATGAAACGAAGGGCCGTGTTGTGACCAACGTCGCGGATGATCTCCACCCCCAGTGGAAAGGGACCCGGCCGCTTGCGGCGGGAATCGTCGCATTGCTTCTGCTGATTGGTGGCCTTGGAGTCTGGAGTGTCGTTGCGAGTATTTCGGGAGCGGTCGTTGCCTCGGGCATGATCGAGGTGGAATCGAACCGGCAGGTGGTGCAGCACCCGACCGGCGGCGTCGTGGGCGCGATCGAAGTCAAGAAGAGTCAGGTCGTCGAAAAAGGTGATGTCGTGATCCGGCTGGACGGAAGCCAGTTGCTCTCTGAGCTGGCCGTTGTCCAACAGCAGTTGCACGAGATTTCCACCCGTCAAACCAGGCTGATGGCCGAGCGTGACGGTGCGGAAACGATCAGGTTCGATCAAGAGCTCATTCAAACAGCGCGCCGAAATCCGAAAAGCGCGCAGGTCGTGGCCGGTGAACAGGTTCTGTTCACCGCCCGGCGGGATGCATTCCTGCAGGAAGTTACCTTGCTGCAAGAACAGAACAGCCAGATCGAGAACCGAATTGTCGGAATCGAGGCGCAACTGGACGCCGTGCGTTTGCAGCAGAGTCTTGTTGCCGAGGAGCTGGACGACCAGCAGGCTCTGCTGGACGAGCAGCTTACCCAAGCGTCCCGGGTGAATGAACTCAGGCGGAGCAAGGCCGATCTTCAGGGTCGGATCGGTCAGCTGGAGGCGGAGATCGCCGAGTTGCGGGGCCGAATTGCGGGAAACAACATCGAAATCCTGCAACTGAAAACCCGTCGGCGCGAGGAAGCCGTGACGACGTTGCGCGACCTTCAGTTTCGTGAAATTGAGTTGAACGAGCGCAGGAGTGAGCTTCGCGATACCTTGTCCAAGCTGGACATTCGCGCCCCGATGAGCGGGGTGGTCTATGACCTGAAGGTTTTTGCGATCCAGTCGGTGGTACAACCCGCGCAACCGTTGATGTACATCATCCCGCAGGATCAGCCGCTGATCGTGTCCGCCCGCGTCGATGCACTGAACGTGAACGAGGTTTATCTCGGGCAGGAAGCGGTTCTGGTGTTTCCCGCATTTGATCAAAGAGACATCCCCGAGATTCGCGGCGAAATCACCCGGATCTCCGCCGACGTGATCACCGATGAGCAGACGGGCGGGAATTATTATGCGGTGGAAATCACGCCGCACGAAGTGGAATTGGCCAAGATTCAGGGTGTAAGCCTTTTGCCGGGGATGCCGGTCGAGGCCTTCATCCAGACCGGTGACCGCACACCGCTCAGCTATTTGCTCGCGCCATTCACAAGCTTTTTTGGCCGCGCGTTTCGCGAGTAAGGCTGAACGACACGGGGCAACCGGCAATTGCGACTAGTGTTGCAACGACCCTGAACAGCTAGATGCTGTGTGGTGCGTCGAAAAAACCCGTGCCACTGCCGCACCGGCGCAACAGGTCCGGGCAAAATTCGGCCGCGAGAGAGGAAAGTGGAGAAAAGCGGCGTGTTTTGCTAGGCTTAGGGCAAACGGGCGTTCCACCCAGACGTGTCAAGCGCAACAGGGGCCCCCGACGAGGCAGAAAAGAGCAACTCACCATGCGCGGATTAACAATGATCTCGATCGCAGGGATTCTGGCGGCGTGTTCCGTGCCGGAGCCCGTATCGCGTGATCTGACGGCTGACCTGCCGGATACATATTCGGTAATTGCACCGGTCACCCGGCCCGCAACGGAAGACTTGGAATGGTGGCACAATTTCAATGACCCGGTGCTTTCGGACCTTGTCACACACGGTCTGAACGGCAACCTGAGTGTTGCCGATGCGCGTGAGAGGATGCGCGAGGCCGAAGCGGAAGCCCGTCGCGCGCGCGGGTTGATCGTGACCGGTGACGGCAGTGCCGAAGCCCAGAAGCGTCGCAACGGGACAGATACCGGCGAGGTGCGGCTTTCGGCCGAAATCAACCTTGCGGGCAGCGATTTGCGCCGGGCAGAGGCCGCACTGGCCCGTCTGAACGCCGCGCGCGAAGACGAAGCCGAAGCGCGCCGTATTGTTGCAACCGAGATTTCGGTGACTTATCTCAACCTGCGTTTTCAGCAGCAGTTGTTGCGCACACGCAATCGCGACCTGGCGTCCCGCAGACAAATCGCAAGTGACGTCGAAAAACAGGTGAACGCCGGGTCGGCGACGCGGCTGGATCAGCTGCGCACGAAATCACTCGAGGCGGAAACCCGGGCGGAAATCCCCCAGATCGAGGCCGAGATCATCCGTCAACGCAATCGCCTCAGCACGTTGCTCGGGGTTCCGGTTGGGGCGCTGCCGATCAACCTTGGCTATCCGGGCCAGCAGCCGCTGCCGAAGCGGGTCGCCGAAATTGGCGTTCCGGCGGACCTGCTGCGCGCACGTCCCGACATCCGGCGCGAAGAACGGCTGTATGCGGCGGCGGTCTCCGAAGTTGCAGCCGCCCGCGCCGCCCGTTATCCCAGCCTGAAACTGTCCGGGCTGCTGACTGCGCCACTCAGCGGTGGAACCAGCAGTTCGTCCCTGTTGGCCGGGCTGGTCCTGCCGGTCTTCAGCCAGCCGGCCCTGGCAGCTGAAGTTGATGCGGCGGATGCCCGCGTCAACCAGGCTTATCTTCGCTGGCGGGTTGCCGTGCTGAATGCGGTGGAAGAGGTCGAAACGGCCCAATCGGCCCTGCAAAGCGCACTGAAGGCTCGAAACGCGGCGCAACAGGTTGTTGAAATGAACCGCGAGGCCCTGGAACTGTCGCGGCGGCTGCTCAACAGTGCGGGCAATATCACCGTTCTGGACGTTGTGGATCGCGAACGCACGCTGTCGGCATCGCAGGTTGCACTGGCCCGGAGCACCCGGGATGTCGCCACAAGCTATGTCGATCTTCGCACGGCTCTGGGGCAGGGGCACAGCGCGGTTGTCGAGCCTGTCACGCGTGCCGATACGTCCAACCCGGCCAAGGCGGCACCCGCAAAAAGCTGAAGGCCCCGTGCCCCTGTGAACGCCAGCTGCTGCTTCAGTTGCTCAGGTCGAAATTGCGTCCGATGCCAAAGAAGACAGCGTTCGATTCGGAGCGGCCCGAGAATTCCTCATCCAGCACGCTGAATTCGAACCCGGCGTTGAGGCTCCAGTCGTTGGTCAGCTGGTGGTTATAGACCAGGACAAAGCTGCCCCGTTTTGACGCTTCGCTGCCCGGCGCGGCTTCGCTGTGTGTCAGAGACAGATCCGCTGAGAGGCTCGAGATCGAATTGATTTCATAGTCATAGCCGGCAACCAGCAGGTTCGTGAACCGGTCCTCGTCATTGCTGTCCACAAAGACATCGCGGGTGAACTGAAGGCTGAACTGACCGTCGGTCGTGTCGCGAACCCAGGAAACCCCGCCAATGACCCTGGGATCAGAGCTGTCGACACTGGTCAGGCCGATATTGGCCGACAGGCTGCCAAGCGGAAGTTCAAGCGCGCGGGTAAACCTGAGCGTCCCGCGCTGGCCGTCCTGGTTCTGGGTCAGGTCAAGCGTGCTGTCCAAGGTTCCGTTCGGCATCTCGACGTAATAGCCCAGCCGGCCACTGGGTCCGGATCTTTGGGATTTGATGCGTCGCCCGGTCACAAGATCGGTTTCGGTGGTGTCAACTTTCGTTTCACCAACCCGGAAAGAAAACCGGGACCGGGCCGAAATATCGCGATCCAGCCCGACCTCGATGGTTGTAGTGTCGCGATCCGTGTTTTCGGCATTCTGCCTTTCGAAGTTGGAGAACCGCAGGTCCACCACCCCTGTCGTCACGTTGTTGAACCGAAAGACTGTCGAAGCGCCAAGATCGATCGTGTCGAAATCCGTCAGGGATGCGTCGGTCGCGTTGATGTAGTCGGTTCCGCTGGCCCCGGCCGTGAGTGTCAGGCCGAATGGATCCTGCAAACCGGTCGTCAGTGCCACATCGAAATTGTAGGATCGGCGTTCACCCGATCCCCGGATATTGGAAAAGTCGCGCGGCGGGCGCACAATCCCGTCCTGATCCAGAAATGTCCACAAAGGCTGCGACAGCGAGATATCCGTTTCGCGAAAATCGGCATCCACCGAAAGCGTGGCGTTGCCACCTTCGCGCTTGTACCTCAGCCCGATCAGGGGGTCGACAAACCCGGTTTTCAGGTTGTTGCCGTCCGCAACACTGCCGAACCGCAGCCCGCCGCCGATTGCCAGCGACAGTTCCTGCGTGCGTGTCTTGGTTTCCAGCCCATAACTCAGGCGCGTCGTGGCCAGCGACGTCCGCCCCTCGCTGGGGTTCTCGAGACCCAGGTTGCTTCCGGTCCCGAAGTTCTGCTCAATCCGCAGCCTTTGGCGCATGCTGCCATATTCTTCGAGGTCCTGTGCAAGCACGGGCCCGATTGCAATGGCTGCACCCCCGAAGAGTACGGCACCTCGGATCAGTCCTTTGGTCAATACTGCCCCCTAGCTCGGGATGCTACTCGAATAGCCGTCGTTGCGGCACGATGATTACGTCGCCCTCTTTCAGCACCGGAGTGCTGATCGTGGATTTTCCGTCAATTATTGCCTTGACGTTATAGGTATAGACTTGCTGCTTGCCGGTGCCATCGGCGCGGCGGAGCTGCAGGCGCTTGGTGGCGCCGAACTTGGTGACACCGCCGCCCTGGGCCAAAGCCTGCAAGAAGGTGGTCCCGCGTTTGACTTCCATGGCGCCCGGCGTGTTGACTTCGCCGAGCATATAGATCGTCAGGTTGCGGCTTCCGCCGCCCGTGCTGGTTGGTGCGTTTGGCGTCGACAATTGCAGAACCGAGACAAAAACCGTCGGATCGGCCGCAAAATTCGGTCGGAGCTTCTCGATCAGGTCACCCCGGACGTCATCGACGTTCCGTCCGCCAACCTTGACCGAACCGACGAGCGGAACCGATACCCGACCGTCCGGCAGGACAAGCGTTTCGCGGTTGATGCTGGAATCCTCGAGAACTTCGATACGCAGAATGTCGCCGGGCTTGATCTGGTAATTGTCCTGGGCAAGGGCCTGCGATGCCAGCACCGGCAGGAGCAGGAGAGATGCAATAAGCGTCAGGAAACGTTTCATATCCGGCTTTCTCTTTCAAACACAACGACCACCCCATCGGAATTTACGATGTTTTTCCAGTGTTCAAAAGGCATTTCCGAGCTGTAGTCGGCATGCGCATGAACTCGGATAAACTTCGTGCCGATACTGCAACAGGTAGCCTACTCGCCCTAAAGTGGCAAAATTCCGCCGATATTTTGGCCACTTCAGGGATTTCGGCACAATCTTGCCACATTTTCCGGGGACGGTATGCAATCAGGGGTAGAAGTGAGATAGTGAATGGCAAGCCATAAGGAAGACGGACGGAGCGTGTGATCATTGCATTTCTAATCTTTGGCGCGATTGTCGGCAGCTTTGCGGGTGTCGCGACCCTGGTTGGAACAGGGTCGATCCTGACTGCATTGGCCGTTTATTCCATCGTCGGATGCGCCATGGTCCTGTCCGCGATATGTGCATTCGTGCTGCTCAGGCAGAAACTCCCGGGTCAATACGAACCGGTTCTGTTTCGCAACGAGTTCCGCCTGGATTGAACAGACGGTCCCTCAGACTGCATCCGAGCGAACCGCGACCGATCGGGTTGCCGATGCCTACAGATCCTTGCGCGCTTTCAGGGCGGCCGTGATCGTCCCATCATCCAGGTAGTCGAGTTCTCCACCAATCGGAACGCCCTGTGCCAGCGACGTCAGGCGCACCTGACCTTCCAACTGATCGGCGATGTAATGTGCTGTGGTCTGGCCATCGACGGTCGCATTCAGCGCAAGGATGACCTCGGAAATATGTTCGCTGCCAACCCGGTCGATCAGGCGCGGAATACGCAGCTGCTCCGGGCCGATCGCATCCAGCGCGGACAGGGTTCCGCCCAGTACGTGATACCTGCCCTTGAATACGCCAGCCCGTTCAAGGGCCCAGAGATCGGCGACATCCTCGACCACGCATAATTCACCGGTCGCCCGTTTCTCGGAACTGCATATGTCGCAGATATCGCTCGTGCCGATGTTTCCGCAATTCAGACATTCGCGCGCGGTTTCGGCAACCACCCGGATGCTGTCGGCCAGCGGAGTCAGCAAAAGCGAACGCTTTCTGATCAGGTGCAGCACCGCGCGCCGGGCCGAACGCGGCCCAAGCCCCGGGAGCTTGGCCATCAAATCGATCAGATTCTCGATATCTCGGGTGCTGCTCAACGAAATCGGCCTTTGATCCGCGCCACCATGCCCGCGGCAAACCGACCGCGATGCCCGGTGCGCCTTTTTGCTTTCAGAACGGCAGGTTCATGTCCTTGGGCAGCCCCATGCCTTCGGTCAGCTTGCCCATCTGTTCCTGAGCCTTGTCCGACGCTTTCTGCTGCGCATCCTTGATCGCCGCCAGGATCAGGTCCTCGACCACTTCCTTGTCATCGCCGTTGAAGATCGACGGATCGATATCAAGCGTTTTCAACTCACCTTTGCAGGTACAGGTCGCCTTGACGAGCCCGGCCCCGGATTCGCCGGTGACGGTCAGGTTGTGCATGTCCTCCTGCAATTGCGCCATCTTGGACTGCATTTCCTGTGCGGCCTCCATCATCTTGGCCATATCGCCAAGACCGCCGAGTCCCTTGAGCATACCAAATCTCCCAGTCTGTCGCGCCCGCGGCGCTGACGTATCAAAGTAAAGGTTCACGTTACATATTGCAGTGCGCACGGCCGTGAACAAGTGGCAGCAGCACCGCCTCGGCCCCGCCGGGGCCGGTCAGCCGTCCTCGAACGGGTCCCATTCGTCATCAACCTCGGGCAGGGCTTCGGCGACGGCCTCGGCAGCGATCTGTTCCGCTGTGCGGATATCGGTGATTTTCGCCTTGGGAAACCGGGCAAGCACTGCTTGAACCAATGGGTGGTCTTCCGCTTCCCTGTGCAAGGCGATCTTCTCGGCATCGCGCACCTCGGCGATTGTCGGTGCACCGCCCGATGCCACGACGCTGACGGCCCACCGGTTGCCGGTCAGGATCTGGAGTTTGGCGCCAAGTCTCTGCGCCAGATCGCCCGGGGCTTTTTCACTCGGCGAAAATTCGACACGGCCAGGCTGATAACTGACCAGTTTCAAACCGTTTTCAATTTCGACCAATAGCTTCACATCCCGACTGGCGCGGATCAGTTCGACAACATGATCGAAGCTCGGGAACCGTGCCAACGCGGTATCCGGCGCCGCCGCCGGAGCAGTCTGTGCGCCGCCCCGTCCGCTTGTGCGGGCCGAGGCGACAGCCGAGGCCCCCCCGCCCGCCGCAGGCGAACTTGCGCCCTGCGCAAGACCACCGGTGCCGCCGGGCGGTGGCGCCGGCGTGTCCTGCAGCTTGCGGATAAGCTCCTCCGGGCTGGGAAGATCCGCAACATGTGTCAGGCGGATGATCGCCATTTCCGCCGCCATCATCGCATTTGGCGCGGCGGCGACCTCTTCCAGAGCTTTCAGGAGCATCTGCCACATCCGGGTCAGAACCCGCATCGGCAGGGTTTCGGCCATCGCGCTGCCTCGTGCCCTTTCGTCCGGCGAAATCGTCGGGTCCTCGGCCGAGTCGGGTGTGATGCTGACCACGGATACCCAATGGGTGATTTCTGCCAGATCGCGCAGCACGGCGAGCGGATCCGCCCCCTCGGCATATTGCGCTCCCAGTTCCCGCAATGCGCCCGCCGCGTCTCCCTTCAGGATCATTTCCATCAGGTCCAGAACGCGTCCGCGATCCGCGAGGCCAAGCATGGCGCGGACCTGTTCGGCGGTGGTTTCTCCGGCCCCGTGGCTGATCGCCTGATCCAGCAGCGATGTCGCATCCCGCGCCGAGCCTTCGGCCGCCCGTGTGATCAGCGCCAGTGCGTCCTCCGCGATCTCTGCGTGTTCAGAGGCAGCAATGCGGCGCAGCAAGGAAATCATGTCTTCGGGTTCAATCCGGCGCAGATCGAAACGTTGGCAGCGCGACAGGACCGTCACCGGAACCTTGCGAATCTCAGTGGTTGCA
>CAYGNE010000052.1:0-20176 GCA_964351155.1 uncultured Rhodobacterales bacterium
CTGGAGCATCACGTAACCGGTGCGTATTCCGCCGGGTACCGGCATGCAATGGGGTGAGGGAAACAGATGACTGTGAAAGAGATCTTCGAAACCATGGACTATGGCCCCGCCCCCGAAAGTGCTGCCGAGGCGCTGGCTTGGCTGGTCGATCAGGGTGATCGTTTCGGCCACTTCATCAACGGCGCATTCACAGAACCCGGCGAGGGTTTTCCAAGCAAGAACCCGGCGACAGGGGAAACCCTGGCGACCCTGACGCAGGCGACACAAAAAGACGTCGACAAGGCCGTTCAGGCAGCCCGCAAGGCCCAGGGTAAATGGTCCGCGCTGGGCGGACCCGGTCGCGCCCGGTATCTCTATGCCATTGCGCGTCTGATGCAGAAACACAGCCGCCTTTTTGCGGTCCTTGAAACACTGGACAACGGCAAACCGATCCGGGAGGGGCGGGACATCGACATCCCCCTCGCCCAGCGGCATTTCTATTACCATGCCGGCATGGCCCAACTGATGGAAGAAGCCCTGCCCGATGCGGAACCGCTTGGCGTTTGCGGACAGATCATACCGTGGAATTTTCCGCTTCTGATGCTGGCCTGGAAAATCGCCCCTGCACTGGCGATGGGCAACACGGTCGTGCTCAAGCCCGCCGAGTACACATCGCTGACCGCGCTCCTGTTTGTGGATGTCTGCAAGCAGGCTGGTCTGCCCAAGGGGGTTGTGAACATCGTCACTGGAGATGGCGCGGTGGGAGAAATGCTGGTCGCGTCTGACGTGGACAAGATTGCTTTCACCGGATCGACTTCGGTCGGGCGAAAAATCCGTGAAGCCACGGCAGGCAGCGGCAAATCCCTGACGCTCGAACTGGGCGGCAAGAGCCCGTACATTGTGTTTGACGATGCAGATATCGACAGCGCCATCGAAGGCCTTGTGGATGCGATATGGTTCAATCAGGGCCAGGTGTGTTGCGCCGGATCGCGCCTTCTGGTTCAGGAAAGCATCGCCGAGGACTTTCATGCCCGTTTACGCGCGCGGATGGATAAATTACGTATCGGCAATCCTTTGGACAAATGCATCGACATCGGTGCGGTCGTGGACCCGGTGCAACTGAAAAGCATCACCAGATTGCTGGATGCAAACACCGCAGGCGATCGCCATGTCGCGAAAATCGAAATGCCCGCTCGGGGCTGCTTCTATCCGCCGACGCTTATTACCGGACTGACACCGTCGGACCCGCTGATGCAGGAGGAGATTTTCGGGCCGGTCTTGGTTGGCACCACCTTCCGCACCCCCGCCGAAGCTGTCGAGCTCGCCAACAACAGCCGCTATGGGCTTGCTGCCACGATCTGGACGGAAAACGTCAACCTTGCGTTCGATATCGCACCAAAACTGGCGGCCGGCGTGGTCTGGGTCAATGCCACCAACCTGTTTGACGCAGCGGCAGAGTTCGGCGGCGTTCGCGAAAGCGGGTATGGCCGGGAAGGCGGGTGGGAAGGCTTGCGGGCCTATACCCGCCCCAAGTCTACGGCAAAGGCGCTGGCAAGAATCGAACCGTTTTCAGGCGATGATTCCCCGGCCGATCCGATCGACCGAACCGCAAAGATGTATATCGGCGGCAAGCAGACCCGCCCGGACAGTGGATATTCACGATCGGTCTGGGGCAAATCCGGGGCGCTGCTCGGCCATGTCGGACTGGGCAACCGCAAGGACGTGCGCAACGCCGTCGAGGCCGCGCAACGCGCGGTAGGATGGGCCGGTACAACCGCCCACCTGCGGGCGCAAATCCTATACTATATCGCGGAAAACCTGTCGGCCCGGGCGGATGAATTCGCCTTGCGCATCGACCGGATGAAAGGCGGGCGGCACGGTTCCGCAGAAGTCGAACAGAGTATCCAAAAGCTTTTCTCGGCCGCCGCGTGGGCCGACAAGTATGACGGGCAGGTGCATTCCGTTCCGATCCGTGGGGTGACGCTGGCCATGAAGGAACCGGTCGGCGTCATCGGGGCGCTCTGCGCGGATGAGGCACCATTGCTGGGATTGGTGGCGGTCATGGCCCCCGCAATCGCGATGGGCAACCGTGTTGTCCTGGCCGCCAGCGAACCGTTTCCGCTCGCGGCAACCGATTTCTACCAGGTTCTGGATACTTCGGATGTGCCTGCCGGCGTGGTCAACATTCTCACCGGCAGCCATGCCGAAATCGCCCAGACATTGGCGGCGCATCTGGATGTTGACGCGGTCTGGAGTTTCTCTTCAACCGATCTGTCAGCGGACATTGAACACGCCAGCGCAGGAAATTTGAAACGAACCTGGGTCAACTATGGCCGGGCAATGGACTGGACGTCATCCCGAACTGCACAGGTCCTCGCCCACGCGACCGAAACCAAGTCGATTTGGGTTCCCTACGGCGAATAAAGCGGCATCAACATCTCGGCAACGCAAGTCCATCTTGCGATGGCGGGGCAGACTCATGTCTGCTTGGTCAAGGTGGGGATCGACCAGATCACCGGCACCTTGATGCGTGGCATGGGCTATGTATGCTTTTGTTCCGGGGCCCGGGATTGGCCGTCCAAGCGAGCAGCGCTGTGCGTCCTGTCAACGGCGCGCTCAGCGAACGCAGCGCCGGTTGGTTGGGCAAGCAGATGGGGGCATGCGGCGCGCCAAATCCGGAGCCTGAAACCGCATGCCGCCCCGTTTCAGTTCACCGACTCTACCAGCCCTTCGGGACGCCCTACGACGACAAATTGCAAACCGTCCGGGTCCAGCAGCTCTTTCGCCACGCGATTGACATCCTCCACCGTCACCGCGCGCACCTTGTCATTGCGCGTTGCGATGTAGTCAGCCGGCAGACCCTGCATCTGCATTCCGGTCAGAATCCGGGCAATTGGCCCGTTGCCGTCAAACCGAAGCGGGTAGGCGCCGGTGAGATAGGTCTTGGCGGCCTCCACTTCGCTGGCGGTCACCCCGTCATTCGCAGCCCTGTACCATTCGTCCCCGATAACTGAAATGGCCTCGGCAATACGATCGTTGGCAGACGCCACGCTGCCCAGATACACGGCCGCCAGATCGCGCGGCGCAAGGTACGAATAGACGCCGTATGTCAGCCCCCGCTTTTCGCGCACCTCGTTCATCAGCCGGCTCTCGAAAGACCCGCCGCCCAGAATCTGGTTCAGCACGTAAGCGGCGAAAAAGTCGGGATGACTTTGTGCCATCCCGGGTTGCCCGAAAACAGCGACGGATTGAGGCGTATCGAACTCGACCACACTGACACCGCCGGGGATGTCAACTTCGGCCTCACCCGGAATTGGAGCACCCGTTTCCGGCAGGTCCGCGAGCAACCCGTCAACCATTGCACCCAGGTCTTCCGGCGTGACATCGCCGACCGCAGATACGTAAAGCCGATCGCGCGCAAAAACGGCGGAATGTGCTGCAATCATATCTTCTCGAGTCAGGGCGGTGACCGACTCAACCGTGCCTTCCCCATCCGAACCGTAGGGGTGGTCGCCATAGGCAATCCTGTTGAACGCGGCCCGGGCGATACTGTCCGGGTCCTTGGCGTCCGCCTGCCGGCCGGCGATTACCTGGGCGCGCACGCGTTCCAGTGCGTCCTCATCAAAACGCGGCTCGTGAATGGTCGCCCGCAACAATGCAATCGCTTCGTCCCTGTTTTCCGTCAGGAACCGCGCCGAAATCGAAACCTCGTCATCCGTTGCACTGTAGTCAAACGACGCGGCCAATGCTTCCAGCGCGCGGGCATGCGCGCGCGCATCCAGCTCGCCTGCACCTTCCTCCAGAAGTCCGGTCATCAAATACACAGAACCGCGTTTACCAGGCGCGTCCAGCGAAGTGCCGCCACGAAACCGGATTTCCAGGGCGGTGAACGGTATCGAAGGCTCCTCGACCAACCAAACGTTTATGCCCGCTGGTGTCGTGACTTCCTGAACTTTGATTTCTGCCCAGGCTGGAAATGCCAGAGCCAAGGCCAAAACCGCGACGAATACTCGCATCATTGCGTCACCTCATCATCCCGCATCAACCAGCCGGTCACCGAGGCTTCGGGCCGCAAAACCTCTCTGGCCACAGCCATGATTTCGTCTGCGGTTACAGACTGCAGGATTTCGGGCCATGCCTGCTCGTCGGCAACCGTCAGACCCGTCGCCAGCGCGCGCCCATACCGGTTTGCAATTCCGTCCACGTTGTCGCGCGCGTAAACTTCCGATGCGCGCAACTGCATCTTGATCCGGTTCAGATGTTCCTCATCCACTCCGGTCCGGAAAAACTCAAGTAGTGCCTCGTCAAGCGCTTGTTCACCCTCTTCCAGAGACACCCCGTCACTGGGAACCAAAAGAAGGTCGAATGTGGTGTCGTCAAGAGAAGTACCGCCATAATAGGCCGCCGAAAAAACCGCGATATTCCTGTCGAACTGGAGCTTTTCGGTCAGGTAGGACGTCGTGCCGCCGCCAAGGATTTCCGACAGCAGAACCAACGCCGCCGACTTCTCCTGTGCGCCGCTGTCACGCTCTGGCGCAAGATAGGATCGGCTGATATAGGGCTGCGCGACACGCGCATCCTTGAAGGTCATTCGCCGGGCGGCTGTCTGTGGCGGTTCCTGCGATCGTATGCGTTCGGGAAGATCCGGATTGGCCGGGATAACTCCATAGTAGGTTTCAGCCAGTTTGCGGACCTCGTCGGGTTCGACATCGCCCGACACCACCAGAATGGCATTGTTCGGCGAATAGTAGGTGCCATAAAAATCGAGCGCATCTTCCAAGCTCAGCTCTTCCATTTCATGTTTCCAGCCGATGATCGGAACACCGTACCGGTGATTGTGGTACTGCACTGCATTCATCTGCTCTCCGAACAAGGCGCGCGGATTGTTTTCGACCCGCATGTTGCGCTCTTCCAGGATCACATCCCGTTCCGTCGCGATGTTTTCCGGAGTCAGTCGGATGTTCACCATACGGTCGGATTCCATTTTCATCATCAGTTCCAGACGGTCCGCCGCAACACGCTGGAAGTAGGCGGTGTAGTCATAGCTCGTAAACGCATTGTCATGCCCGCCATTGGCCGCCACGGTGGCCGAGAACTCCCCGGCTTCCATTGTGTCGGTGGCCTTGAACAAGAGGTGTTCCAGAAAATGCGCCACGCCCGACGCGCCAACCGGTTCATCGGCTGACCCAGCCCGGTACCAAACCATGTGTTGCAACACCGGCGCACGGTGATCTTCGATCACAACGACCTGCATACCATTGTCCAGTTCGAAGCTTGTAACGGAATCGTTGATGCCCTCGGCCTGCGCCTGCGCACCAGCAAGACCCATCGCAACCAGGAGTGAAAGAATTCGCGCCATCAGGCAGCCTCCGTCATTTGCCGGTCAACCTACGCCCGGCCACACAGTATTCAAGAACGGTTGGCGAAAACGTGACCGTTTGGCGTCAGTTCGCCGGCGGCGCGGTGGGCGTGCCAAATCCGGATCTGCGGAATGCGTCGTTCGCTTCGAACGCGTCCATGGTTTCGCGCCGGTAAACCTGGCTGTAGCGATCGACCGGGAACAGCTTGATGCTGGTCATCCGGCCTTGCTTGCGGCGGAACTCCGCGTCCTTCAGGGCGAGGTCCTGCCGCGTGTTGGCAGGTACGCCGTACCGGCTTGCGGTTTGAACCAGCGCGCCGTCGGACGCCGGGACACCGGTCGCGTCCAGTGCGGCGGGCCGCCCGCCCAGTGCAGCGACCGCGTCCGCGGTCGGGTTCTGGTCGACGAGGTTTGTGCCACCCGGTGTCGGCGCAGGCAGCGCGCCATAGTCCTTGGGCGCGGTCAGCGGTTTGACCGGCATCACGAGAAATTCGTCCGGACCTTCCGAATTGGAGCGCAAATCGTGAAGTGGCTTGCGCGCACAAGCGGTCAAGCCGACACTCAGCCCCAATATCAAAACCAGCGGTAACCGCACGGCTCTTCTCCTGCCTGTTTCCATGGCTTCTACCTTATTCCACCGCCCTGGTCACGTGGTGTTTTTCGCCCGGTCCCGGCCTTCGAAGAAAACCAACCCGACGGCACCTGCAAAGATGAACACATCCGCGAGGTTGAACACAAAGGGGTTGTTGATGCCACAACAGGACATGTTCAGGAAATCCAGCACGTATCCATAGAGCAAGCGGTCGATCACGTTCCCCAACGCTCCCCCGATCAAAAGACCCGCACTGATCTGCATGATCGGAGACTCCCGGTGGCTGCGGTCCACCCAGACCCAGACCGCCACAGCCACGATCAGCGAGAACACGATGAGGGCCCAACGGGTCAGGTCGGAATCCCCGTCAAGCAATCCGAAATTGATGCCCCGGTTTTCGCCATACCGAAAGTTCAGCAACGGAGGCAAGACGTCGATTGCCATGCGGCGCGACAGACCCATCCCGTGCACGACGGCGTATTTGCTGGCCTGATCGACCAGAAATGCCACGAACACGGCCCATATCAACGCACGGTTCGGCATTTCCGATCCTAATGCCGGAAATGTCGCATGCCGGTGAACACCATGGCCAACCCGGCGTCGTCCGCGGCGGCGATCACCTCGTCATCGCGCATCGATCCGCCGGGCTGGATCAGTGCCGTAGCGCCGGCCTCGGCAGCGGTAATCAAGCCGTCCGCAAAGGGAAAGAACGCGTCCGACGCAACCACCGACCCTTGGGTTGGAGGTGCTGCCAGTCCAAGCGTATCGGCCATATCCTGCGCCTTTCGCGCCGCGATCCGTGTGCTGTCCACCCGGCTCATCTGGCCGGCGCCAACGCCCACGGTGGCACCATCCTTCACATAGATAATAGCGTTGGACTTCACGTGCTTGGCAACCGTCCAGGCAAACAGCAGATCCGCAAGTTCTGCCGCTGACGGGGCGCGTTTGGTGACAACTCTGAGATCATCCGCAGTGATGAACCCGGTATCCTTGTCCTGAACCAACATCCCTCCGGACACCTGCCGCACGGTCAGGGCATTCGCACGCGGGTCGGCCAGGGCGCCTGTGGTCAAGAGGCGCAGGTTCTTCTTTGCGGCGAATACTTCGCGCGCCGCTTCGTCGGCATCCGGTGCGATCACGACCTCGGTAAAGATGCCACTGATTTCTTGCGCGGTCGCGCCATCCAGCGTGGTGTTCAACGCGATGATCCCGCCAAAGGCGCTGGTCCTGTCGCAATCGAAGGCGCGCCGATACGCGTCCTTCAGGGTCGCGCCACGCGCGACACCACAGGGATTGGCGTGCTTGATGATCGCGCAGGCGGGGCCGTCCTGGGGCGCGAATTCGCTAACCAGTTCAAAGGCGGCATCCGTATCGTTGATGTTGTTGTAGCTCAGTTCCTTACCCTGGTGCTGAGTTGCCGTGGCAACGCCGGAGCGATGTGATCCGTCGACATAGAACGCCGCCTTCTGGTGCGGGTTCTCGCCATACCGCAAGGGCTGGGCCAACGTGCCGGCAACGGCCCTGCGGCGCGGCGTTTCGACACCGACGGCTTCCGCCATCCAGTTGCTGACCGCCGCATCGTAGGCAGCGGTCCGGGCATAGGCCGTCTGCGCCAGTTTTTTGCGGAATCTGGGACAGGTCGCGCCGTCATGCTGATCCATATCGCCGAGAAGTTTCGCGTAATCTTCGGTATCCACGACCACGCTGACGAACGCGTGATTCTTTGCAGCGGCCCGGATCATCGCCGGTCCGCCGATATCAATGTTTTCAATACAGTCATCATATCCGGCCCCGGCAGCGACCGTTTCTTCGAACGGATAGAGATTCACCACCAGCAGATCGATTTCGCCAATGCGGTGCTGTTCCATTGCTGCCCGATGGGACGGATCATCCCGCAGGGCCAGCAACCCGCCATGCACCATCGGGTGCAGGGTCTTCACCCGACCGTCCATCATCTCGGGGAAACCGGTCACTTCTGACACATCCAGAACCTCCAGCCCGGCATCCCGCAACGCGGTAGCAGTCCCACCGGTGCTCAGCAGCTCGACACCACGCGCGGCCAGCGCCTTGCCCAAGTCTGCAAGCCCGGATTTGTCCGATACGGACAACAGGGCACGGCGGATGGGTCGGTGGTCTGTCATAATGGTATCCCAATGTGGCTTGTGTTGAGCGCGGCATAATCGAATTCACGACGGGATAGAACCGCCTGTTTTGTCGCGTTCCGCGTTTCGGGCGAACGGGCTGGCCGCGCCCGGCCGAATTCAGGTTTCGAAAACCGGTTCGTCGCGGGCCAGATCGCGTATTGCAATCTCGGTATCCTGCGCTTTGGACAGGGACCAGCGAACCGTGGTTGCATAGTCCATTGCACGCCCCGAAAGGACGATCTGCTTGGTTGCGCGTGGTTTCAGCCTGCCGTTTTCCAGATAGACACTGGGATCGAGAGACAGCTGGTACCTGCCATCATGCCGGAACACCCAGATCTCGCCACTTTTCAAGGCCATCGACACGGCCGCGCCGCCAAGATCCAGCGTCGCGTCCACATCCGGATGAAGGTGCAGGCGGATGTCAAAAGCGATTCCGGCGAGTTTGACTCGGTCCATCGCATGATCGAAACGCCTCTTGTCGGCATCCTCCATCGCAAGAAGCATGTCCTCACCCGCCAGTCCGCGGCCATCAAACGTCAGATCGAGGCTGCGCGCGTGTGTCAGTCCGAAATGCGCACAGTAGCCGTCATGCCCACCCTGAAAACTGATACCATCTGTCCGTTCGGACATTTCAATCGGAACACGGGACGGCCCATCCACAAGCAACTCAATCCCGGTGTTCCGTGTCGGTTCTGACAGCCGCGCACTGGAATAACCGCCAAGGCACAGTGTCGAGTGTGACGGTGTCGCCCGACCTGCACGGCGCCATTCCGAACCGAAGGATGCTCCTGAACCACAGTTCACGATCAGCGGACGCCGGCCCGAGGTCAGTTCGAAGGCCAACGTAGATGCATGCGCATTGCCCGATGCCGCCACTGCCGGAGGCGGTGATGCATCGACCACCATGGACGTCCTGCGGGCGGAAAGGCGCGCATAACCCATCGCCAGCCCTTGCGCATGTCTGGGTTTGACATGGCTGGCCGCCAGAGCATGGTCCAGTCGGCCCTCAAGCCCCCGACCACCGCCATGAAACCGGGCAAGGCCTCCGTCGGCATGGCGCAATGTCCGCAACGTCGGCGCAATCCTTTCGATCGCGGCGCCATGTGCTTCGGGAACTCCGCGCCCGGCCTCGTGGAGCGTTGCCGCAGCCCATGTCAAAAGGGTGAAAACCTCGAGCAATTCTTCGGGGTTCCGGGTTGGCAACCCGCCCTGCCCGTCGATCTGGGTTGCACACTCATGCGCCAACGCGCGAACGGCCGGGTCGGCCAGTTCCTCTTTTCCTTCGAGTGACAGACCGGCATAGATCAACCCGGTCAACGCCTCGAACCGGCGCAGCCCGGGACGAGCGCTTTGCCAGCGCTTGGACAGGAACCAGCTTTGCCGCCCAAGCGCACGAAAGAAAACATCCCCGGCCGCTTTGTCCTGCCCCCGCAACAGGAAAATCGCGTGATTAATCCAACGGATCACGCGCCTCCCGACGAGTTCCGGCGTCCAACCCGGCCCCTGCCCGGCGTCAAATTCGGCGATCCATCCCCACAGCCATTTCTGCGCGCGCTCGCGGGCCTGCATGTCGCCGACCGCCGCCAGGTCATCCAGCCAGGCGAACCCGTGCCGCTCTGCGTCAAAAGCAGGATCAGGAGCAGGAACCTCCCACAGTCCCGTCTCCTTGGACTCGATCAGATACCCTGCAAAAAGAAGGTTTCCGGCGATCAGCTGCCTGCCTCGGGCAAAGCCGCCGATGGTGCGCGGTTCAGGCTGGGAAACAAAACCTGTTGCCGCTTTCTGGCGCGTGGCCAGCCGCGCATACAGCCGGTTCAGAAACCGGGACCGCCGATTGGCGAATGTGTCCTGAGTAGACATGCTCTCTCTGCCTCTACGCTCTTCGGCGTTTCGGCGGATCATAGCTTGCCTTCGGCATTAAGTCACCGATGAAACGAAGCTCACCCCGCCTTGTTCAGGGCCGCGATGTAAAAACCGTCCATACCACCCCTGTCAGACCAGAAATCCGAACGCAGGCGCAAGCCGCCTTCTTCGGTCATCCAGTCGGGCTCGACACCCGGCACGGCCAGCGCGTTTCGGTCAACCGACATGTCCGGATGCCCGGCAAGAACTTGCTGGATCTGCACCTCGCCTTCATCCGGCAGAAGTGAACAGGTGCAATATACCATTCGCCCGCCTGGGCGCAGCAATGACCAGGCATGTGCCAGCATGCGGTGCTGCAGTTCAATCAAGTCTCCGAATTCCGATCCGTCCTTGGCATGGGGCAAATCGGGATGGCGGCGGATGGTCCCAGTGGCCGAACAGGGCGCATCCAGCAGGATGGCGTCATAGCTTCCCCCGTGTTGCAACACATCCTCGATTCGCAAATCGGCGCTCAGGCCCGTGCGGGACAGGTTCTCACGGACGCGCTTCATGCGCTGTGAGGAGCTGTCAACCGCGACGACTTTGGCCCCGGCGGCAGCCAGTTGCAGGGTTTTCCCGCCAGGTGCGGCGCACATGTCCAAAACGCATGTCCCCGGTTCCACAGCCAGAATGCGCGCGGGCAAAGCGGCTGCGGCGTCCTGTACCCACCAATCCCCCGCTTCGTATCCGGGCAAGGCCGACACCTGACCCGGCTCGGTCAATCTCGTTGATCCGGTTGGCAGCATGTCGCCACCCAACGCCGTCAGATCGGCACCGGGTTTGCCCGTGATGTCCAGTGGAGCACCGGCAAAATGCGCCACTTCCATCGCGGCGACCGTGCCTGGACCCCATGCCTGAACAAGCGGCGACCGCAACCACTTGGGCAAGCGTGGCACGCGCAAGGCGGACCAGGCTTCGGGTCCGGCGGCCGCAATTTTTCGCAGGACGGCATTGACCAGCCCCTTGAGTTGCCCGTGCCGCTTGGAGGTTCCGACGATTTCGACCATGGCGTTGACCACGCCATGCGCCGCTTCGCCATGACACAACTCAACGGCCCCCAACCTGAGCGCATTTCGAACTGTCATCGGCGGATATTTGCGCAAATGCTTCTGAAGCAAGCGGTCCGCCCGCTCCAAACCACGTAAAGTCTCCAGTGCGAGCCGTTGTGAACGGGCGCGGTCATCCGGTGACAGGTGATCCAGAACACCGGCGGACAGGCATTCGGCCATCAACCGGCCTTCGCCCAAAACCTGATCAAGAAGATAGATCGCGCTGCGCCGCGCCGCCTGTCCATTACCTGCCATGACCATATCTCCGCTGGATGTATACGCTGTCCCTTGCCAGCAAAGGACGCGGGCGTATATCACGCGGCAACCGCAAAGGAACCCGCAATGTCAGATACACCCGAGCGCACCCTGCCACCCGCAGCGCAACGCGCTTTGGCCGAAGCCGAAGAGCGGCGCAAAGCGGCCCTGAACCCGAAACCCGTACCAAAGGAACTGGGTGGACGCGATGGCCCCGAACCCGTCCGTTTTGGCGACTGGGAAAAGAACGGCATCGCGATAGATTTTTGACTGGCATCCCGCGTCAGAGACACAAGCCGTCCGAGCAATGCAGAAATGCGTGGGCTACTCGCCTTTGAACTCCGAAGGTTCACTGGGAGTCGACGTCGTGGACGACGACGTATCGTCATCACCTATAGCGATGATCAACAGCACTGCCGCAGCCGCTGCGCCGCCCGCGAGCCCGGGGGAAAGTGTCCCGCCTTCCAGCGCCCGCGGCAATCCGGTCGCCGCCGCCGCGCTGCTCGCCACCTGCTGTTCGCAGGTGACCCTGATCGTCCCGTTCGGCAACGCTTCTGCGCCCAATACGCGCCCCGTGCCACAAGCCAGTCTTACCCGAGCTTCGGACAATGCAGTTCCGATGCCCTGTGCGGACACCTCAATCGGCATTCCGGCAGCAAGCAGGCCGGCAATCAGAAGGCTTGAAATTTTGACCATGGTCCCACAATCGAATCCTGTTACAATATGGTTAACGATAGCGCGTTCCGCACCGATGAGCAAACGCACATGGTAGATTATTTTTTTGGGAGATTGATGAGAATGAAGATGGTTATCCAGAGCTTGACAGCCGCAACTGTCGCTGCTTCGGCTGCTCTCGGCAGCATGCCCGCCACCGCGCAAGGTCTGATCTATACTGTGATCCTTCCCGCCGGCGAATTCGGGTCCAAGAACTATACTGACGTGGTGACCGGAAATATCGCTGCGGCCCAGAAGTTTTGCGCCGAACTGGACAATGATTCCTACAAGGTCGACTGCCTTGCAGAACGTTTGGGACAGATTTCGGACGAGATCCCGCGTGACAGTGACTATGAAGAAGTCAAAAAGATCCTGAAGGACACGTCCAAACAACTCGAAGATCTGGCCCGGAAGAACCGCGACACGACACTGCCGCGAGGGCGTGCAGTCAGCCCGAGCAACCCGGATGTCAGCACGACCAGACCTTTGACACCGATCCGTCCCGAGTCCGTTCCGTCGGTGAACGCTCAAGCCAGTCAGATTCTTGGCAATACCGAGACGCTCCTGTTGCGCAGTGCGGCGAGTTCCGAAAGCAAAGCGTTGCAATACACCAGGATCGCGGAAGCCATCGGATCGAGCAAGGTCCTCTTGCGCTCGGCGTGAACCGGCAAGACATCATCCATTTCGGCAGGGCACCGTTGACAGGTCGCCCTGCAAAGGCGGCATCAATCGTTTTTAAGATTGAAATCTGCAGACTCCCCTCGGCCCCGGTCTGACGTGAAACGTATCCGTCCGTTACCGGCGGCGACTTCCTGGCAGTTGTAGCCGAGTTCGCTGCCGCCCCAATTGAGATCGCGACAGAAATAGCCGTCCCGCCACTGCCAGGACCCGGTCACGTCCCAGGCCGCGCCTTTCCCGGAAATCCTGCCTTCGGGGGCAACCCGCAGTTTCACCAGCGGGCGGGTCAGCGTCTTGCCCGAGACGAGCGACTTGAATTCATTCGCATCCGATACTTTTGCGAGGTCAGCCTGCGCCGATCCGGCACAGACCGCTGTCACGGCTACAACGAAAAGCCCAGTGGTCAGGCATCTGATCATCGGTGGTCACCCCCAAATCGCGGCAATCAAGGGCGTTACGCACGAACCAGGCCAATGGATCAAAAAAACTCTCCGGGACTCCGCCTAGAGGCCGAGCACATCCAGCATGTCGTATTCGCCGGGTGATTTCCCCTGTCCCCAAAGCGCCGCCTTCAACGCTCCGCGGGCAAACACCGCCCGATCGGTGGCAACGTGGCGGAGCGTGATACGTTCGCCCGGGGCCGCGAACAGAACGTCGTGCTCGCCCACGATGTCGCCGCCCCTGATCGCCGCGAAACCGATGTGACCTTTCTGGCGCGCGCCGGTGATGCCGTCACGCCCCCGGTCCGCAATTGCGTCAAGCTTGAGACCACGGCCTTCGGCCGCCGCCTCTCCCAGCATCAGCGCCGTGCCCGACGGGGCGTCGACCTTGTGATGGTGATGGGCCTCGATGATCTCGATGTCAAAATCATCATCCAGCGCGGCGGCAACCTTTTTCGTCAATTGGACGAGCAGGTTTACGCCCAGGCTCATGTTGCCGGCGCGAACAATCACGGCGTGGCGGGCGGCCGGTTTCAGACTTGCGATTTGCGCATCCGTCATGCCGGTTGTTCCGATAACATGCACCAAGCGTGCCTGTGCCGCCAACTCGGCAAAGACCAGAGTTGCCTCGGGTGCGGTAAAATCAATCACCGCCTGCGCACGGGCAAACGCCTCCAGTGGATCATCCGTGACCGCAACCCCAAGCTCTGCCCCGCCCATGGCTATTCCAAGATCCTGCCCGATCCACGGGTGACCGGTGCGCTCCACCGCCCCGACCAGTTGCGCGGCATCGCTTTGCCCGATGATACCGGTCAGCATCTGGCCCATCCGTCCTGATGCCCCTGTGACGACGATCCCCGGCTTATGTGTCATTATTCCGCTCTCCGTTGTCTTTGATGCTGGTTACCCGTTCCGGGGGCGCTTGGCAAAACCTGCCGATGGGCTTAGATCAACATCATGGCAAAGAACAAGTTCCATGATGGCCCCGGCCCTTCGCAGCGACAGCTGCGGGTTGGCGAATTGATCCGGCGGTCCCTCTCCGAGGTTCTGGCGCGCGGTGACGTGCATGATCCGGACCTGAACCGCATGTCCATTACCGTGGGCGAGGTGCGCATATCTCCTGACCTTCGCGTGGCCACGGCCTATGTTCTGCCACTGGGCGGCGCAGGGCAGGACGACGTCCTCAAACTGCTGGCCCGGAACAAAGGCGAGTTGCGCCGACTGGTGTCGCGGAAACTGGCGTTGAAATACGCGCCGGATCTCCGGTTCCAACTGGACGACACGTTCGACCGGATGGATGACACCAGGCGAATGCTCGATCAGGACGCGGTCCGCCGCGATCTGGAAAGCTGATGCTGAACTCGGCGACCGTGCTTGCGGCGCTGATGGTGGCGCTTGCAACCGTGCCTTTTCCCGCATCCGCCCAGGAATGCAGCGACCTGAACTATCAGGGCAACACCTACACCCTTTGCGAGGTCGATTCCACGACGGCCGATCTCCGGCTGTTTCTGTATGACACGGATGGCGAACCGTACGGTCATTTCTCTCGGATCGATCAGGTATTGGCCGCCAGTGGCCAGCATCTCGCATTCGCAATGAATGCCGGCATGTATCACGATGACAGGTCCCCGGTCGGGCATTATGTCGAGAACGGAACCGAGATCATGCGCGTCGTAGCCGGCGCCGGCCCCGGGAATTTCGGCCTGGTCCCAAACGGTGTCTTTTGCATTGTCGATTCCCGGGCCGATGTGATCGAGACACAGACCTTCCTGGAGTCCAGGCCCGACTGCAGATTTGCCAGCCAATCCGGGCCAATGCTGGTCATTGACGGCGAACTGCACCCGCGTTTTCTGATCGACAGCAGCTCGCGCTACATCCGCAACGGTGTCGGTACGAGCAGCGATGGCACCCGTGCGGTTTTTGCCGTTTCGCGCAATCCTGTCACGTTCCACGAATTCGGCAGCCTGTTCCGGGATGCTCTGAAGCTCCCGTCCGCGCTTTACTTCGATGGCAACGTGTCGCGCCTTCATTCGCCCGCTTTGGGCCGCAGCGATCCGGGGTTTCGCATGGGACCCATTGTTGGTGTCGTGACCGGTCAGGAATAGTGCGGCGGCGCGGATGCTTCGCCCGATCATGGGTTTGACAGATCCCCCCGCCTCGGCTAACCCGCCGACTTTCAGGCAAGTTCGGGGACATCATGGGACGCAAACGCAAAGGTCGCGACATCTCTGGCTGGCTGGTGATCGACAAGCCCGCCGGGCCGACGTCCACCGCCGTGGTGAACAAGGTCCGCTGGGCCATGAACGCCCAGAAGGCGGGACATGCGGGTACGCTTGACCCGGCAGCAACCGGTGTTCTGGCCATCGCACTTGGCGAAGCGACAAAGACCGTGCCCTTTGTGACGGATGCACTAAAGGCCTATGTCTTTACCGTGCGGCTGGGGCAGGCCACCAATACCGATGACGCCGAAGGCGAGGTCATTGCCCAAAGTGACGTGCGCCCGACCGACGAGCAGATCAAAGAGGCCCTGAACGCCTTTGTCGGGGAAATCGAACAGGTTCCGCCGCAGTTTTCCGCAGTGAAGATAAACGGCGAACGCGCCTACAAAAAGGCGCGCGAAGGCGAAAGCGTCGAGATCGCCCCGCGTCCGCTCTGGGTCGAGGAACTGATCCTGACCGACCGCCCCGACGCGGATCATGCCACGCTGGAGATGATCTGTGGAAAGGGGGGCTATGTCCGCAGCATTGCCCGAGATCTCGGCAAGGTGTTGGGATGTTACGGCCATGTTGAAACCCTGCGCCGCATCTGGTCGGGCCCGTTCGAAGCAGATGGCGGGCTGAGCCTCGAGCAGGTCGAAGAACTGGCCGGAACCGACGGTCTGGACCAGTATCTTCTTCCATTGGAAAAGGGCCTTGCCAATTTGCCCGAACTGCGCTGCACAGCCGACGGCGCGACGCGTTTGAGAAATGGCAACGCGGGTATGGTTCTGGCCTCGGATGTTGAATACGGCGATGAATGCTGGGCTTCACTGGATGGCAGGGCCGTGGCGGTCGGCATCTACAAGGCTGGCGAACTGCACCCCAGCCGCGTATTCGCCGCGCCTTCGCCATCCGCCAGGAATTGATCCGCCCGTGACCGAAGTCGGAACGCAGACATGATCACGCGCACCCACACGAAAGATGATGCGCCCTCCACGGCGGTCTATTCCGACTGCGAACGCTATCGTTATAGCCTGACACGCATCTGGGATCCGAATGGCAAACGGGCTCTTTTCGTGATGCTGAACCCTTCCACCGCAACTGAGGTTCAGAACGACCCGACGGTGGAACGCTGCGAGCGCCGGGCCCGCGCATTGGGATTTGGCGCATTTCAGGTCACCAACATATTTGCCTGGCGCGAAACCGATCCGCGCAAGATGCGGTCCGCGCCGGATCCCGTGGGGCCGGAGAACGACCGCGCAATTCTGTCAGGCGCGGAATGGTCGGATCAGATCATCGCCGCCTGGGGCACCCATGGCGCGCATCTCGATCGCGGTCAGGCGGTGGCGACGCTGCTGCGGGGCACAGGACGACCGCTTTACCATCTGGGGCTCAGCAAGCACGGACACCCCAAACATCCACTTTATATTTCCTATGGCCAGAAACCCGAACCCTGGAGTTGATAACGCGCTCTTAACTTTTTCGCCGGTAGAGTCCGACCGGATCGGACTCGTTTGACCTGCTTCCCGTCTCCCGGGTCCCGGATGGAGTGGAGCGGTTTCATGTTTCTGTTTGCCAGTTTGCTGGGAATTCTCGCTGTGGGCGGCGTGGCCTTGGCCACGGACCTGTCCACACAGACCGACGAAGACGAGCCCGATGAGGCCCTGTCTGACGAGCCAGAGAACCTTTTGGCGGCGACGCCGGCGCAAGATGACGCCGATGGCCTTATACTGGCTGGCAACAATGCGGCGGAGTCGGTTTTGGGCGGCACCGGGGACGACCTTGTCAACGGCTATGCCGGAGATGACATGATTTCAGGGGGCGATGGTCATGACGATCTTCGCGGGGGCGAGGGCAATGATCATCTGTCCGGTGGTTCGGGAAATGACGTTCTGCATGGGGAAGATGGGCAGGACATGCTGTCCGGTGATGACGGGCACGACCAGTTGTTCGGACACAATGACGATGATCGGTTGATGGGCGGCACCGGGGATGACGAATTGCACGGCGGTGCCGGAAACGACGCGCTGCTTGGTGGTGCCGGAAACGACGTGCTGCACGGAGGTCTTGGAGACGACGTTCTGGCCGGAGGAGACGGGCAGGATACACTGTTTGGCGGGGCTGGCGACGACGTGTTGTCGGGCGTCGAAGGCGGCATGTCCGATGATCCCACGGATGCCGATTTCCTGAATGGTGGCACGGGCGATGACACGATCGTGGCTGGCGGCAATGACGTGGTCACGGGCGGGGAAGGGGCTGACGATGTCGTTCTCGGCGACTGGATCGACTCGGAAGGGGTCGTGGAGTTGATGGATTTCAACAGCGGTGAGGACCAGTTGCTGATGGTTTGCGATCTGGCGGAGTATCCTGATCCCGATGTCCAGGTCGTCCCTGACGAAAGCGCGCCAAATCTTTGCCACGTGATGGTCAACGGCACCGAGATTGCCCGGGTCATGAGCAATGGTGCGCTCAGCGCGGACGACATCGTTTTGATCGACCAGGCGGACAGTGCGGCGCTGGGGGTACCGGCCGGCTGAGGCGAGCGCGAGGTCCGGTCGTCAATTACCCTTTGCCATTCCGAGAAAATGCGCCTATACGCCCGCATCGCGGACCGACTCGGGCAGACATGCCGGGGCGGTCGGTGACGCTTCTCCATGGGCCTGTGCTGGACGACATCCCGGCCTGCGCCATTCACACCAACTCTGCAAAGGAGACCCCGATGTCGATTACTGCTGAAGAAAAAGCCCGTGTCATGAAGGAATTCGGCACCAAGGAAGGTGACACCGGATCCCCCGAGGTTCAGGTTGCCGTTCTGAGTTCGCGGATCGCCACCCTGACGGAACACTTCAAGACCCACAAGAAAGACAACCATGGCCGTCGCGGTCTGCTGAAGATGGTGGCCCAGCGCCGCAAGCTTCTGGACTATGTCAAACGCAAGGATGAGGCCCGCTACCAGGACCTGATCAATCGCCTCGGTCTGCGCCGTTAAGCGCGTTTTGTACGTTTTGTACAACTCCTGAAACCGGATTTGTCCGTTTCATACGCCCGCCAACCGGCGGGCGTTTTCATTTCGCGCCAGGCCGGGACAACCGGAACGGCGCCAGGCTGGCGACAAACTGGTCGATGAATTCGAGCGTGATCATCGACGGGTGCTTGAGAATCGGACGCACCAGCGACAGCCGGTGCGGGACCTGCGGTTCGAAGGGACGGAAGTCCAGTCCCTGCCCCATGTACTTGGCGGCATCCAACTCGCTGACGACCGACACCCCGATCCCGCGGCAGACCAACTCGCACGCGGCGGTGAACTGACGCGATTCGACCAGCGAGGCGATCTGAACACGCGCAGACAGAAACGCCTCTTCGAGGCCGCGAAAATACTGGCTGTCGCGGCGGGTATGAATGATCTTTTCGTGCTGGAGATCGGCCGGGGAGATGGTTTCCAGCCCAGACAGCCGATGGCCTGCCGGAAACACGCAGACCGATCTGATCTCGATCTGTTCGCTTTCCACCGCCGGATGTCCTTCGAACCCGTCGGTGATGCCGAAATCATACTGCTCGCCGATCATCCATTCGAGAATGCGCTCGGGGCGGTCCGGCTCGATCGTGATGCTGACGCCGGGCCGTTCATTCAGGAACTCGGCCACCACGCCGGGGAGGTGGCTGGTGGCGAACCCGGGCAGACAGGCAATACGGATATGCCCGGCCTTTTTTTCGGTAATGTCGCGGCTGACCTCCGAAAGCTGGGACATCATTTCGAGAATGCGCCGGATGTCCGGCAGAAGAAAGCGGGCCTCTTGCGTCGGGACAAGCCGCCCGTCCCGGCGATCCAGAAGCTGAAAGCCCATGACGTCGCTCAGATCGGAGAGCAACCGGCTGACGGCAGGCTGGGTGATTCCCAGTTCCTGTGCCGCCCGCGTCATGGACCCGTGTTCCGCCACTGCAAAAAGTGCTTCAAGCTGTCTGAGCCGAAGGGGAGATTTCATGGCGTATCCCGGATATTCCGCATTATGTAAGTTAACTTCATAATACTGTGTTATGAATATGTTACAATAAATGTTCTTGAATTATGCCGGGTGCGGTGCCACGGTATCCGTACCTGTCAAGGCGTGAGACCATCACGCGATTTACCATTCTGCACAATGACCACGCTGAACGTGGTGCAAGGGAGGAAGACTTGAAAAAGCTCGCACTCGGCGCATTTGTCGCCGCGACCACCGCGCTTTCCCCGATCGGGGCGATGGCGCAGACCGAAATCGAATTCTGGCATGCATTCACCGGCCGGCTTGGGGAACTGGTGGCCGCGCAGGTCGAAGAGTTCAACGGCAGCCAGGGCGACTACAAGGTCAATGCCAGCCACAAAGGCAATTACTCCGAGACGCTGAACGCCGGAATCGCGGCCTTTCGCGCCGGTGAACAGCCGCATATCCTGATGGTGTTCGAGGTCGGCACCGCCACGATGATGTCCGCCCAGGGCGCGATCAAGCCGGTTTATGAAGTGATGGCCGAGAGCGGCGCGCAGTTTGACCCGGATGCCTATATCGGCGCGGTCAGAGGGTATTACACCACCACAGATGGCCAGATGCTGTCGCTGCCGTTCAATTCTTCGACCCCGGTTCTGTGGGTCAACCGCGACCGGCTGGAAGCTGCCGGTATCGACCCCGATATCGACCTGTCCACGTGGCAGAAAGTCGATGCCGTTCTGGGCGACCTGAAGGCCGCTGGTGAACAATGCCCGCTGGTCACGGCCTGGCAGAGCTGGATCCATCTGGAGAATTTCTCGGCCTATCATGACGTGCCGTTCGCAACCAAGGACAACGGGTTTGCCGGGCTGGACACGGAACTGGCGCTGAACGGCGAGGCGCAGGT
>CAYGNE010000053.1:0-938 GCA_964351155.1 uncultured Rhodobacterales bacterium
TGTTCTCATCCCTCGCTTCGTCCCTGGCCCCACCCTTGAGACCGTCATCGGTGGCGATGAGCGACCCGCAGGCGTCGGACAACTTGTCCGGGAACACCTTGGACCCCGTCAGCGCTCCGCGTACAGCCATCGCAGCGACCTTGGCCTGACTGTTGGCGGAGAACCCGGATTTCGGCATGTCACCCTGGGCCGATGCATCCCCGAGAACGTGGATGTTCTCGTCAACCCGGCTCTGCATCGTGTGACCGTCGACAGGAGCCCAGTTGCCCTCGGTAATTCCCGCCAGTTCGCAGATACGGCCGGCCTTTTGGGCCGGTATCACGTTGCAGGCATCGACCTTCGTCACTTCGCCGTCGACCGAGACCGTCATGCCAGCCGGATCGACCTCGACGTTGCCGCCACCGAACTCTTCGCCAATCCAGTCGACCATTCCGGAGTAATGTTCATTCCAGCCTTCCTGGAACAGAGCCATCTTCGAGAATTTCGGCTTGGGGTCGGCAACAATGATCTTGGCCGTCGGATTGGTCTGTTTCAGGACATGCGCTACCATGCTGACCCGCTCGTACGGCCCCGGAGGACAGCGATAGGGGTTCGGCGGAGCCACCATCGCAAACACGCCGCCGTCGGGAATGGCCATGACCTGCGCCTTGAGCAGCTCGGTTTGCGAACCGGCCTTGTAGGCATGCGGCATCGCATTTTGCGCCGACAGATCCCAGCCGGGAACCGATCCGTCCACAAAATCGATGCCTGGCGACAGGATCAGACGGTCATACGACAGCACATCCCCGCCTGCCAATGTCACCAAGCGCGCCTCGCGATCGATCCCGACGGCCCAGTCATGGACAACATTCACGCCTTCGCTTGCGAGCGCGCCATACGAATGGGCCAGGCTGCCGAGCTCGCGGAACCCGCCAAGATACAGGGTCCAGGAGCAAGAG
>CAYGNE010000053.1:948-3656 GCA_964351155.1 uncultured Rhodobacterales bacterium
CAAGGTGACGTCAATGGCACCCTTGCTGTCGCGTGCGATGTAACGCGCCGCCGTTGCGCCACCGGCACCACCACCGACCACGACGACGCGTGGCTTTGCCTGTCCGATAACCATCGGCGCAGCGAGCGTCGCAGTCGCCACCGTGACCCCACCCAGAAAAAGTCTTCGATTGAATTTCATTTTTGGTTTCCTCCCTTGGAATTGAAACTCTACTCCAGATCTCCGAAAAATGCAGCCAGTGCCGCGATTTCTTCATCCGACAATCGGCCCGCCATCATCTGCATGACTGGATGCGGTCTGATCTTGCGCCGGTAGGCGTGCATCGCGATCACGAAATCCTCGTCCGGCCAGCCGGTAATGGCAGGAATGCCGTCATATGCACCGTCGCGCTGGTGGCAGCCCACGCACTCGCTTGACAAGTATTCGCCGTAGTCCCTGTCACCGACAATCTCGAGAGTTTCCGGTGACAGCTCCACTTCCCGCGGTCGCGCCGTGGGCTGTGCTTCGGGAATATCCGACGGGCTATCCGAAAACCCGCGCAGGTAAGCCAACACATCGGCGCGGTCACCGGCATCCTTGATTCCGGCAAAATTCATTCGGGTACCCGAAACCAGCGCCTTGGGGTTCTCGATATAGGCGTCCAGCCTCTGAAGATCCCAGATCAATCCGTCGCTGGAGGCCCGCAAGATGCCCTTGGAATACTTGTAGTTTCCAATGGCCGCAGCCTTGCGGCCGAATATTCCGTTCAGATGCGGGCCGACCCGGTTCACCGCGCCGGGCCCCACTTGATGGCATCCTGAACACTGCGAGAACAACGCCTCGCCCTTTTCGGCATCTCCGATTTCGATTGCTTCCTGCTCTGCCCGCACAGGAAGAGCGAAAGCCAAAACCGCAATCAGGTATATCGCAATCCGTCCCATGCGGTCAGTCGGAGAATGTCTTCAGATAGGCGATGACCGCCTCGATATCGGCATCCTTGCGAAAGCCGGCGAAGGACATTTTCGTACCTTTCATGTATGACTTGGGTTTGGCGAGAAATGCGGCCAGTTCTGCATCAGACCAGACCAGACCACTTCCTGCGGCCTCCTTGAGCGCACTGGAGTACTTGAAGCCATCGGCCTGACCAGCAGCCGCGCCGACGATTCCGTTCAGGGCGGGGCCGGTCTTGTTCGCCGCTCCTTCGCCGACCTGGTGACAGGCCTTGCATTTCTTGAACGCTTTTTCGCCAGCCGCCAGCAGTTCGGGGTCCACTGCAGCGACCTCTGTCTCGGGTTCGGCCTCCGCCGGGGACTCCTGAACCGCAGCCTCGTCCGCTGCTTCCTTGGCCACCGTCTCTTCGGGGGTCACGTCCAGCACGCGGGCCCGCATCGTGATCTCGACCTTGTCCTTGCAGTTTTCCATGCAGGGTTCGGTCACGAAATGCGCTTCGGTCGTTTTACGATCATCGATGATGAACCCTTCGGCATTCGGCATTTCGACATCAAAGAACGTGTCCTTGGACAGGACAAAATCCTCATCCACCAGGTCATTGGAATAAAGGATATAGGCCACGATGGCATAAACGTCGTCATGACTGAGGCTCTGGGCGTTGCCGAACGGCATCGACCGGTTCACATAGTCCCAGGTCGTCGACAGGTACGGCCAGTATGATCCGACGGTCTTCAAAGGGTCTTCGTGATCAAGCGTACCCTGCCCGCCAGCCAGCTTTGGCCAGTTATCCACGCCCTCAGCAAAATCACCGTGGCAGATCGCGCAGTTATCGGCAAAGACCTCCTCACCGGTCCAGACATCGCCAGACCCTTCCGGCAGACCAGTACCGTCCGGGCGCACATCAAGGTCCCAGGCTGCGATTTCTTCGGGCAGCGCGGGCCTCCCTAGACCAAGCTTGCCGGCGAGAACCGGGCCGGATGCCAGCAATACTGCCAGCATCGCGCCGATCAGACGTTCAGGATACTTCGACATTTTCCGCCTCTCCGCTTGCCTTGACCCACCAGGTCTGGATGCAGTTGTTGTGATAGATCGAGTTCAGCCCCCGCACTTCCCGCAACTGGGCCTTGGTCGGCTGGACATAACCGGTTTCATCCATGGCCCGGCTCTGCAAGAACATCTCCTCGCCGTCCCATTCGGTATCAAGATAGAAACGGGTCAACGCCATTTTCTCTCCGGGTTTCGCGAGCCGAGCGCTCTGCCATGTCTTGCCCCCGTCCTTGCTGACATCGACCCGCTGGATCGCACCGCGACCGGACCAGGCCAGACCCGTGATAACGAGCGGACCTTTGCCATGCGTAATCGGCGCCTGCGGACTGGGGCTGGTCACGACGGATTTCGCATCCATTTCCCAAGTCCATTTCCGGGCGATGCCATTGGCCAGAACGTCAGTGTATTTCGAAGTCTCTTCACGGCTTTCCACCGGCATGTCGGTCACTTCGATGCGCCGCAGCCACTTGACCCACATGTTGCCTTCCCACCCCGGCACGACCAGCCGGACGGGATATCCATGTTCCTTGCGCAGGGCCTCGCCATTGGCCTTGAAGGCGACCAGGACATCATCGAGCGCTTTTTCCATCGGGATCGAACGGCCATTGCTCGATGCATCGGCCCCCTCGACATAGACCCATTTTCCATCGGTGCTGTAACCGGCTTCTTCAAGCAGGGTCTTCAGCGGGACCCCGGTGTATTCCATGTTGTGGATCATGCCGTGGGTGAAC
>CAYGNE010000053.1:3666-19415 GCA_964351155.1 uncultured Rhodobacterales bacterium
TCCCGCGGGAAACGTTCCAGGTCGGCATAGGTAAAGACCAGCGGCGTATCGACCAGCCCGTTGATCATCAGCCGGTAATCTTCCTTGCGCAGTTCGATGGCACCGGAATGGTGACGCTCGAATGCACAGCCTTGCGGCGTGATGGTGCCGTCCAGCGCATGAATCGGGGTGAAGTTGATCGAACTGATCGTGTCAGCAGTCAGCCATTCGACGTTGCGGCGAACCACGTCGGTTTCATACGCGATCGGCATGCCGTAGGGCGTGGCGTCGACACCGTCACCCAATCCCTGTGCCCAAGGCTGGATTTCCGTGATCAACGGATCGCCCGCAGCCTTGGCTGTTCCCGCTGCCACGGCCCCTGCTCCGGCTGCTGCCGCGCCGGTCAGAAACTGGCGGCGTGACGGGGGTTTTGATTTGAAACCAAACGTCATGCGACTTGCTCCTCTTTCTCGCCTGGTGTCGGCTCAGACGCCGACCACCTGAACCGATGTATTCGGGGCAACCGTGACGGTGCCCTGTTTCTTGATGTGGTTTTCCACCACGTCCCATATCTGCGGACCCTCGGTGTCTTCGTTAACACTGGCCCATCCCGCGACCACGTAGGATTTGGCCGGCTCGATGGCCTCTCCGGTCTTCAACAGAGTCATCTCGCTGATGCGGTCGCCTTGTGGCTTGGATATGTCGATGCGATAGCCAAGCCCGCCAACACGGACCATGTCCCCACCCTGCTGGTAATAGGGATCGGGGTTGAAGATATTGTCACCGACGTCCTCGAGGATGATCTTGATGAACTCACCCGTCATTTCCGTGCGATAGGCGGCCCCGTATGTCATGGAAGTCACGTTGAACAGATCTTCGCGGGTGATGTCCTGTCCGGGCAGGATGGACGGCCCCCAGCGTACTCCCGGGGACATTGCGATGTCGGCCTCCCGTTCACTCATCAAGGCGTCGCAGATCAGGTCATCCCAGCTACCGTTGAAATTGCCGCGCCGATACAAGAGGCTTTCGGTCCTCCCGATCACTTCTTGCAGGTCGTCCAAGAACGGCGCGCGCTGTTCGTCGATGAGCGCCGCGACCTCCGGATCGGGCGCGATCACATCCGAAAAGACCGGGATCAGTTTGTGACGAAAGCCCATCATGCGCCCGTCGCGCACATCAAGATCGACACGCGACACGAACTTGCCGTTTGAACCCGAGGCGACGATGATCGTATCGCCGACCAGAACAGGTTCAGGCAGGGCGTCATGGGTATGGCCGGACAGGATTACGTCGATGCCACTGACCACACCGGCCATTTTCTTGTCGACGTCAAAACCATTGTGCGACAGGCAAACCACCAGTTCGGCACCTGCCGCGCGGACCTCGTCCACCATCGCCTGCATGTTCTCGTCGCGGATGCCAAAGCTGTATTCGGGGAACATCCAGCCGGGATTGGCGATCGGCATATATGGAAACGCCTGCCCGATTACGGCGATCTTGACGCCACCGCGTTCAAAGAACTTGTAGGGTGGAAACAGGTCCAACGCCGGTTCGTCCCATTCGGCATCAAATATGTTCTGGCCCAGCGCCGCAAAAGGAAGACCTTCCACGATTTCCTGGACCCGCTCGGACCCAAGCGTGAACTCCCAGTCGAAGGTCATCGCGTCAGGCTTCAAAGCATTCATCACGTTGACCATGTCTTGGCCGGCCGTCTTGTAACAAGTGTAGGACCCATGCCACGTGTCGCCGCCATCCAACAGCAACGCATCCGGGCGCGCGGCGCGGATAGCGTTGATCACGGTTGCGACCCGGTCCAATCCGCCGACCTTGCCATAGGATTGCGCAAGCGCCGAAAAATCGTTGTATGTCAGGGCGTAATGCGATGGGCTGCCATCTGCGATCCCGTACAACTTGCGAAAATCCGCGCCGGTGACGTGTGGAACTGCCCCCTTGTTTCCTCCCACCCCGATGTTGATCTCGGGCTCGCGAAAGTAGATCGGCTTCATCTGGGCGTGAATGTCGGTGATATGGATCAGACTGACATTTCCGAAGGTGTCAAACTCCAGCAACTGGTCCTGGGTCAGAGCCTGCTGGGCGGCGAGCTGAGACCAATTGCCGAAACCGGACGCGCCAACCAAGGCCGAGGCCGCCATCGAAACCTGCAGAAAATCACGACGTGAGAGCATGTTGGGGGTCTTTCCTGTATTTCAGACTCATATTCGCATGTGTGAATGACATTGATGCGATAAACCCGCCCCGGCGCACCGGGACGGGTCAGGATCAGTTGCGGACGGACGGGCCTTCGACAGTCAGACCATTGCCCCGGCTTGCGACATAAAGTTCAAGAGCGATGAACTCGTCGCTTCCGGGGCTGAATGTTTCCGCCCTGGTGTCACGAATGCAGCCCTTGAACCGTGCATGCGCATTGTTCAACTTGGTATTTTTCAGGCGGTACACGGGAAAACCATTGATCTGGCCCTGGCTCAGATGGTCGGCCCGGATCATGTTGCCATAATTCTCTTCATGGCAATTGGCGCAGGACAAATCCAGCTGTCCGTAGCGGGTATAGTAGATCTCCTTGCCCTTTTCCCAGGTTGATTGTGCGGGACCGTCGATGGCAACGGTCACCGGCATACCGCGCGACTGAACGCTGATCAGGGCCTCCATGGCGGTCATCTTGCCGTCGGTGTATTTCCACTTTTCGGCGCCCATTTGGTTTTCGCGGCAGTCGTTGATCTGCATCACCAGCGTACGGACCTCTTCGGCATTGTCATTCCACTTGGGATAGACCGCACGCACGCCTTTCATCGACGTTTCGACATCGTCATGACAGGAGGCGCAGGATTTGCCCTCGCTGCCATCGACCGTGTTCCACTGATCCATCGCCTGATCGACAAAGATCATGCCCGGATTGTCGAAATCGTCCATTTGCAGGATCTGGGTTTCATCCGACCGGAACACCCAGCCGGATATGACCTCGTCCAGATGCCCGTCGAGATGCGCCGGAGCCTTGGTCCGGGTGACCATCTCGATATCGCCGTTCACCACCAGGTTGGCGTTTTCATCCGCCAACGCCGGGGTTGCGAATGCCGCTGTCGCCAGCGCCATCCATGTCAGGGCCTTCCTCGCCACTCTTTTTTTCATTCTTGGTTTCCTCCCTTGAGCGGCTTCAGCCGATGGCGATGGATTTGCTGTCCTCATAGACGGACCCGTCATCGTCGTACCATTTGAAGGCGAAATCGCCGGCTTCAGGAACCGTCGCCTCGAACTGGAAATACGGGTTGGTCGAAATCGCCGGTTCCATCGTTATGTCGATAACGTTCTGCCCGTTGAAATCACAGGTGAACCGATTGATGATCGAACGCGGGATGAGGTTGCCCTCCTTGTCCTTGCGCTGACCGCTTTCCATCTTGTGACTGATGAGGGTCTTGATGGTGATCGAGTCGCCAGCCGAGGCGGTTTTCGGGACTTTGACCCGGGGTTTTACACCAGATGCCATTGTTCAATACTCCTTGATGTCAGGGAAATTGCGCGGTGGGCGTCAGCCCCCGCAGCCCCCGATTGTGACTTTGACGGCCGAGGTTGCACGGGCGAAACTGCCATCAGCCATCTTTGCAATGGCGACGACGTCCTGCGTTCCTGCAAGCCGGATACGGGTGGAGGCCGCCGAGGCGGCAGCCAGCGGACCGAACTTGAACGTTGCAACCGGCGGGGTCGGGTTGCCGGTGGCAAGCACCATGATTTCGCTCGCACCTTCGGCTGAAACCTCGATCGGAACCGTGTTTCCGTTTTCCGCGATTTCCGGGGCGTTCAGCGTCACGCCACCATCCGCAATCTCTGCGCCACCGGTAAAGGCGGCAATCAGCTCGTCCGTGGTCGAAGCCGCGGCCCCGAACGGCAGAACCGCCAAAGCAGCAGCACCCGCACCCAGGGCCAAGGTTTCGCGTCTTGAGAAGTCCATCTCTATTCTCCTGTTTCTGCTGTCACGCGCGCCGCGCGTCACTCATCCTTCAATGTCATCAGAAAGGCGACAACGTCTTCGATCTGTTCCGCGGTCAGAAGCGGTTCCAGCGGACCTGTCGCTGCATCTCCCGTGTAAGCATCACCGGGGCGGTTGAATCCGTCCGTCTTGTAAAAGGACGGCATCACCGACCCCTCGAACATCATCTTCGCATTGGCGATGATACCACGCAGTTCAGCCTCGCTCCAACGGCTGCCCGCGCCATCCAGGGTGGGCCCGACTTCGCCGTGAAACGGCAGGTCATCAAGCGCCGTAACCGCATGGCAGGCGATGCAGTTCCCTGCCCCTTTGTTCATGATCTCCGGCGCGTTGGCCGCGGTGCCCGGCTGCCCCGTCAGGGACATTGCCACGGCACCATCCTCGAACTTCACATCCGCGGGACTGACCACCCCGCCGGCCCAGGTCGCGCCAATGCCGACCGTCGACATCACCACGCTCGCGATAACAAGTTTTTTCATGTTTCCTCCCTGAAAGATCGCGCCATTGGACTCCAGCGCAATCGGATTGTTGTATACCGTAGGCTACCGGGCGCACATAACGCAACAACAAATTCACGTTTGTGAATTATTAACTGCTGGAACGGCACTGCCCCTCTGTACGAATGCTGCCCCGTAGCCGCCAATCAGGTCACGCCGTCACCTTGTGTCGCCGTCGCCGCGCTCCCGAATCATGCGGGCGTGGTAGCGTTGAAAATCCTCTTCGGATTGATCGAGATACCGTTCTTCCGCGACCCAGGTCAGCAAATCCAGGGTCGTGCCCGCCGAGAATGCGCCCGGCATGATGGCCACGGCCTGCTGCCCGGCGGATTTTTCTTCATCCAGATCGGTCGGAAAAAAGATCATCGTCGGCGTGAACAGCACGTTCCATTTCCGCGTGGCGTCTTTTTCCGAAAGCGCCTCGTCATCCGCATCGGTGATCTCGGTATCCCCATGCAGGTTCAGCTGAACCGGAAAATAGGTCTCCCTGAGCATCGCCTCGACCCGCGGATCGGTAAAGGTGTTCTCGTGCATGTCACGGCAATAGAGACATCCGCGCTGTTCGACGATGATCAGCAGGCGTTTTCCCTCGGCCTTGGCTTCGGCGAAATCCTCCTGAATATCCTTGAAGGTGTCACGAAACCAATCCGGTTTGTGCAGCCCGTCATCCCCCATCTCCGCTGCCCCGACAGGCAAAGCCAGAGCAACCGCAAATATCGCCGCTATCCAGTGTTTCATGACCGTCCTCCTATGTTCATCCAATTGATCCAAAACCCGGGAACCAATCGATCATGGCCTGCGCAATCAGGTTCACGCCCCCGGTAACAATCAGTACGGCAAATGCGATCAGCATAATGCCCATTCCCTTCTCCACCCATGCGAAGGCCGCGCGATGGCACTGGACCCAACCCAGGAATGGCCGGGCGAACAAGGCTGCCAGAATGAACGGAGCGGTCATTCCCATCCCGTAAACAAACAGCAACAGCGCACCGCGCCAGATGTCGCCCATGCCGCTGGCGATCATCAGTATCGACGCCAGCGCCGGGCCGACACACGGGGTCCAGCCAAAGCCAAAGGCCAGCCCCATCAGGTAAGCGCCCGCCACCGTGCTGGCCTCGGTCGTGCTTTCAAGGCGAGCTTCGCGGTATAGCAACGGCACCTTGATGACACCGAGAAAGTGTAATCCGAACACCACGAGAATACCGGCCGCCACATATGACAGGGGCTCCAGGTATTGACCGAACAGCGACCCCAAAGCGGTGGCCCCCATCCCCAGGAGCATGAAGACAGTCGTCACCCCGAGCGCAAAGAAGACTGCCGAAACGACCAGCCGTTTCTGGGCGCCGGGCGCGATTTCACCGTCTCCGCGCAATTCGGCCATCGAAAGCCCGCCCATGTAGGACAGATAAAACGGAACCATCGGCAGAACGCAGGGTGTGAAAAAACTGAGCAGCCCTGCAATTGCGGCTCCGATGAGGGAAATCTCCAGCATTGCGTCCTGTTTCCCTGATCAGCATGGCGTGAAAGCTTGAATCATTCACATATTCAGATTACGTTTTATGACAACCGCACGTCAACAGGTCCAACATGTCAACGCTAACCGCCTTTCTTTTCGGCAATGCGCGCAGACTTCTTGCCGCCACCATGGCAATGCTGCTGGCCATTCCCGTCATGGCCGCCGAATTGATAATGGTCGAGCAACCCGGCTGCGAGTGGTGTGCCCGCTGGAACGAAGAAATCGCACCGGCTTATCCCAAGACCAGCGAGGGGCGGTTCGCACCACTGCGCAGGGTCGACCTGCGCGCCATTCCCGAGGATATCGAAGTGGCCCGCCGGGTCATGTTTACCCCGACATTTCTGATCGTCGAGAATGGCCACGAACTTGCCCGGCTGGAAGGATACCCGGGTGAACATTTCTTCTGGCCGGTCCTGAACCGATTGCTGGCCAATCACACCGATTACAAGGGAGAACAGGGATGAGAACGTTTGCCATAGCAGCGTGTCTTGCAGTCGTTGCCACCTCGGCGCCAGCGCAGGACGACAGCGCTTTTGTCGATTTCAAGGTTCTCAAACCCGAACTGGCCCGGGACATGGCCGAGGCCGCCATGCTGGCTTGCCGAAAGGACGGCTATCAGGTGGGGGTCACGGTCGTTGACCGCTTTGGAATTCCGCAGGTTTTTTTGCGTGATCGGTTTGCCGGCGCACATGTCTACGAAACGTCGCGCCGCAAGGCGTGGACGGCCGTCAGCTTTCGCACGTCCACGACCGATCTGGCCGCTGCAACGGCCGAAGGTCAATCTTCCTCTGCGATCCGGCACCTGAGCGAGGCTCTTCCGTTGGGCGGCGGCCTGATGGTCATGGAAGGCGGCGGCTCCATCGTCGCGGGCATCGGTGTGTCCGGCGCGCCGTCGCCGGAACTGGACGACATCTGCGCCGAAGCGGGTATTGCAGCGATTGAAGACGAAATCGCATTCTGACAGGAAAACAGGAACCGAATTCATGGCACTCCCTCAGTTTTCAACGGATATGGCCGAAGAAGAACTGGACGCGATGGTCGAAAATGCGACCTCGGCCTCCAACTTCCTCAAGGCGATCAGTCACGAAGGACGGCTGATGATCCTCTGCCACCTCGTCACCGGCGAAAAATCGGTTACCGAGCTTGAGGAACTGCTGTCTGCGCGTCAGGCGGCCGTGTCCCAGCAACTTTCGCGCCTGCGACTCGAAGGTCTGGTCATTCCTCGCCGTGACGGCAAGGCGATCTATTACCGGTTGGCCGATGACCGACCCCGCCGAATTCTCGAAGTGGTCTACGAACTGTTTTGCGGGGAACAGGATCCGTCATGAGCACATTTGCGAAAGCGTGACATCCGTTCCAACCGACTGGATCCTGGGAGGACTAGTGCATGTTGTCCATTCTGAGCGAAACCCAGGCAGTCACGGCAATCGGCCTGTTCGGCGGGTTGCTCCTGGGGCTGGCGGCCCGGCTGGGCCGGTTCTGTACATTGGGGGCCATCGAGGACCTGCTGTACGGCGGCAGCGATGTCAGATTGCGGATGTGGGCCATGGCAATCGGCGTCGCCGTGATCGGCAGCTTTGCACTGATCGGTTCGGGACAACTCGTCGATACCGAAACCATCTATCTCTCGATCCGCTGGATGCCGGTTGCCTCGATCGTCGGCGGGCTGATGTTCGGCTATGGGATGGCCTTGTCCGGGAACTGCGCCTATGGCGCAATAGCCCGGCTGGGCGGTGGCGATCTGCGATCTTTCGTGATCGTTCTGGTGATGGGCGTTTCGACTTATGTCGTTCTTGCCGGTCCCGTGGCTCCGTTCCGGGATGCTCTTTTTCATCAGGTTCCTGTCACGTCCGACACCGCACCGGGTCTGGCACATCATGCCGCGGTTTTGACCGGCCTGCCCGTCGCCGGAATTGGCATGGCGGTCGGGCTGGTTTTCTGCTTTCTCGCACTGGCATCGGGCGAATTCAGAAGCAACAGAACGGCACTGATCTGGTCGGTTGTCGTCGGATTGGCCATCGTATCAGGATGGGCCGGCACGAACTATGTCAACACGACGGGGTTTGACGCCGTGCCCGTGGTATCACACAGCTATTCCGCGCCGGTCGGTGAATCCATTCTTTACGCCATGACCGGCAGTGTGCGGGAACTTTCCTTTGCTGTCGGGTCCGTTACCGGCGTCTGGCTCGGCGCGTTTTTCGGGTCGCTGATCAAGGGTCATTTCCGCTGGGAAGCCTGCGAAGATCCACGCGAACTGCGACGCCAGATTGTCGGTGCGGCCATCATGGGAGCCGGAGCCGTGATCGCGATGGGTTGCACGGTTGGTCAGGGACTGTCGGCCTTTAGCGTATTGGCCATCAGTGCGCCGGTCACCTGTCTCGCGATTTTTGCCGGCGCGGCCATTGGCCTGCGCCAACTGATCGAAGGGTTCAGCCCGGCCGAATGAACCGGGGATCGGCACACCGAAAAATCCCTATCGGCAGGCCGCCATGGCATGCGCCATTTCGCGCATCACGTCGGAGTAGAGCCCCGGCCCTGCATCCAGCTCGCTGCCTAGCGGGTCGAGAACACCAATCTCAAGGTCGATGTTTTCCGCTGCGGATTGCAGCAACCGGTCATTGAACTGAGGTTCACGAAAGGCGCACCGGATGTCGCCGCCAAGCAGATGCGTTCGGATTCTGTCAAGCTGCGCCGGGCTGGGGTCGGCAGCATCTCCGAGACTGATGGCTCCCGCGAATGTCAGCCCAAATCTTGCCTCGAAATACTGGAACGCATCGTGAAAGGTCACGAATGGTCGTGACTTGACCGGCGCGAGGATCTCGTCGACTTCCTGTATGACTTTGCCAAGCCTTTCGCTGGCCGCTTGTGCATTCTGTCGGTAAACCGCCGCGTTCCCGGCATCCTGTCGCGACAATTGATCGGCGATCACATTCAACCAGATCCGGCCGTTTTCCGGGTCCAGCCAGACATGTGGATCGACGTCCCCTTCGTGATCATGGCCTTCGTGATCATGGTCTTCCGCGTGATCGTCGTGATCGTGCCCGGCGTCATCATCATCATGCCCATCCATGTCCTCGGAAACTCGATACTCGCGCCGCACGGTTCCCGGGGCATCCGTCAGAATGATCTGCTCGGCTTGTCCAGCCAATGTCGACAAAGGACCCTGCAGCCATGGCGTCAGCCCGGTTCCGATCCAGATAACGAGGTCAGCGTCCTGCAGCATCCGGGCCTGCGACGGTCGCAGGGACTGATGATGCGGATTGGTATTCGCCGGCAGCAGGAGACCGGGTTGCCCCACGCCTTCCATGACCTGCGCAACCAGTGAATGCACGGGAGCGATATCGGCAACCACGCGTGGGGCTTCCGCAGCAACCGGATGCGCCAGCAGGAAAACGGCAGCGGTCAATCGAAGCATCATCAAGATTTCCTCGTCAGATCAAGGTTCGGGAATCGCTTGATACTTGTCATGTTATAACATATCAACAGAGAAAATCACGGCGCACCCATATGACCACCTACGCATTCCGAACCCACAACCACCAAAACTGTATCGAAGGCGCATTGCGCACGGCGGAAGGTCTGTGTGCGGAACAGAACCTTCAATTCACCGCCGTGCGCCGACGTGTGCTCGAGATCCTGTTGCAGGATCATCGCGCCCTCGGGGCCTATGATATCCTTTCGGTTCTGGCAGAAGACGGGCTTGGCTCTCAGCCACCCGTTGTCTACAGGGCGCTGGATTTTCTGGTCCAGAATGGTCTTGCTCACAGGATCGAGCGCCTCAACGCCTACACCGCTTGCGCCCACCCCGAGCGTGACCATGTTCCGGCCTTCCTGGTCTGCCGCGGTTGCAAATCCGTCGCCGAGGCGGAAACCGATCTGACACAGGGGCGACTCGGCAAGGCGGCGCAACAGAACGGGTTCAAAATCGAACGAATCGCCGTCGAAGCCGAAGGATTATGCCCGGGCTGCGCTCAAACCGGGACATCCTCATGACGACCGCGCTCATTGAAACGCACAAGCTGGATATCGAGCTCGACGGCCGCACAATTCTGCAGAACGTCACAATCGACATCAAACCCGGGGAAATCGTGACCGTCGTCGGGCCGAACGGATCCGGGAAATCCACGCTTTTACGTGCGCTTATCGGCGCGATGTCTCCGGCAAACGGCACAGTGACCCGTGCCCCCGGCCTGCGCATCGGATATGTCCCGCAAAAGCTCTCGATTGACCACTCGCTGCCGATGACCGTCCGCAGGTTTTTGTCCCTGCCCCACCGGATCAGCAAGGACGCAACCAACCAGGCATTGCTTCAGGCCGGCGTTCCCGACCTCGCGGACCGGCAAATGACCAACCTGTCCGGCGGTCAGTTTCAGCGGGTTCTTCTTGCCCGTGCATTGCTGGAACGCCCACAGCTGTTGCTGCTGGACGAAGCAACGCAGGGGTTGGACCAACCCGGTTCCGCCGCCTTCTATCGCCAGATCGAAAACGTTCGCCGCGATCTGGGATGTGCTGTGGTGATGGTCAGCCACGACCTGCATGTGGTGATGGCCGCATCGGGTCGGGTTTTGTGAATCAACGGGCACGTCTGCTGTGAAGGCGCGCCGGAAATCGTCGCCGGCGCGCCCGAATACCGCGCCCTGTTCGGATCCGGAACCAAAGGCGCCCTGGCTCTCTACCGCCACGAACACAGCCATTCCCATGACCACGATCATTCGCATGACCACGGGGACGCCGCCTGATGCTGGACGATTTCATGACCCGGGCGACTTTGGCGGGCTTGGGCGTGGCCCTTGCCGCCGCCCCTCTGGGCTGTTTCGTGGTCTGGCGACGCATGGCATATTTTGGTGAGGCAACTGCTCATGCCGCGATCCTCGGCGTGGCCATGGCCCTGGCATTCCAGTTGCCAATCCTGCCCCTCGTCACAATCGCCGCTCTTCTGATGGCCTCCGCGGTGCTGGCTCTGACCGGTCGCGGTGGCTATGCCATGGACACCGCGCTGGGTGTCATGGCCCATAGCGCGCTTGCCTTCGGTCTTGTCGCCGTGACACTTCTGGCCGATGTCCGGCTTGATCTGACCGCCTTCCTTTTCGGCGACATCCTGGCGGTTGGGAAAACCGATCTCGCCGTGATCTGGGGCGGCGCGGTGCTGGTTCTGGGGCTGATGGCATGGCGCTGGTCGCCGCTTTTGACCGCGACACTGAACCCCGACCTGGCGCGCGCGGCGGGTCTCGACCCCCGGCGCGAGGAATTCGCCATGACACTTGCGCTGGCCGTGGTCGTGGCCGTCGCGATCAAGGTGGTCGGCGTTCTGCTGATAACGGCACTACTCGTCATACCACCCGCTGCAGCGCGACCGCTTGTGAGAACGCCCGAAGCCATGGCGCTCGGCGCGGCGCTGATCGGAATGACATCAGTGCTCGGGGGGCTTTGGGCGGCTCTCAAACTGGATGCACCGACCGGGCCCAGCATCGTCTGTGCCGCAGCGATACTGTTCGCGATAACCGCCATTGCCGGTGCGGTCCGGGCACGAACGCGCAGGACACCAGCAAAAGGCTCATGACCGGGACTGATAAAACACAATACACAACAGAAAAAACGCAAGCGGAAAGGCTATGCGGGATGCAACATCGATTCTGCGTGCCAATTCAACCCGGTTTTGCGCAGCCAGGACACCCGTCGACAGAGACTGCAGCAAGGCCAGAAAAACAAACACGGTCGACCATGCGACATACCGGTCCAAAAGCGTGAAATGCGCCAGTCTGGGCAGCATGTTTGACGAGGCAAAGATGAACGCGATCATGGTCAGAACGGATGTTGCAGACAGGCCGACCTGGGCTCCGAACTCGACCGGGTCAATCCAGAACACGCTCCACGACATGACCACGATCAGGGCAATCGGCATCAACACTTTCCAGATATAGAATCCCAGGTACCGTTGCGCTGAAATCTCCAGTTCGATCAACGAACGATCTTTCTGCAAGGCGTCGATCATCCTTTGCCCGGCCCGGACGTCTACCCCGCTGATCTGCCAATCCGAGATGTTCAACTGGTCACGCATGCCGGTGAACGCCTCGTCCACGCGCAGGGACACTTTCGCGGCGCTCCAGTCCAGTGTCAGAAATTCCAGTATGATTTTCTGGCGATCGAACGGAAAATCAAAGAGCTGGTGGTAACTTGCGAGCGTTCCGCTGATCCTCTGCAGATAGGTGACCTTCCCGCCCTCGTCTATGCTGGCCGTTTGCGGCCAGCGCAGGAATACCCGGCCCGAATTCTCCAGATCCAGCCGGGGAAACCAAATCGCGTTGATCGGCAGCTTGCATCCGGCCCATTTCGCCAGCCGGTCATCCGTCCACTGCATCCGGATTGCCAGATCAAGCGTTATGGTCTGGTTCACATCATCAATGTTCAGAAGATCGGCAAGACGCAAACCGACCATGACCTCGGTCGGGGCTCCGGATGCACCAGGGCGGATGTCGGTGGAAATCCCCGACGGTGCGCAAAGCGTCTGTGCATTGGCTGCGCCACCCTGCTCCCAGATCACAAGCGCGATCAGACCCGCAATTGCCGCGGTCCAGTATTTCCGCATCACTCCCCCCGTTTGCCGAACACAGCATGAAAGATGCCGATCGATAGGGGAATAATCCCGCTATCGCCGGAAAAATCCAATTGTTTTGGCGGTCTCCGGTCTGCGGATCAATCAAAGTGACACCTTGGGCACGGTTGGGCACGTCGCGCGGCAGTTGCGGCAAAACGCGCTGGCGCTGACATACCCGATCGTCCGGATCGGCCCACGGCATGCCAGAGCCATCCCGGTCGCAAGTCAACCACAACCATTGGTGACGGCGCGGGCAAAGTGATCATCCTATCGTTGCGGTTGTTTTGAGCAGGCCGAGAAACTAACCTCCGCGAGAGTTCCTGACAACAAATCCGCCCTCTGCAAGGGCAGGAGGTCCTTCATGCCACAACTGACGGAAGCGCAACGCCAGTTTATCGAACAGTTCATCATTGCTCTGCCGACGGGCTCCGACAGGGTCGAACCGGCGCCGGCACCGGGAGGGTTCCAGATTTTCATAAAAGGCAGTGGCGGAAAAACGGCGACGCTCGACGTTACGGCCGGAATGTCTTCGCAACAGGTTTTCAAAGCCTACTGCAAGAAGATGGGAATGCCGGACGACGTAGATGCCTATCTCAGTCATGCCTCAAGACCCTTCTACGGCGAGCAGACGTTGCTGGATGCGAACATAGGCCGGGACGCAACACTGCAGTTCAATGTACGCGGACGAGGCGGCGGAGGAAAAAAAGACGACTCCGATAAGGGCAGTGGTGCAAAGGCGAGCAAGCCGGCAACGATAGGCCCGGCGCCGCTTGACCGCAAAAAGCAGGAAACCGTTGACAAGGTTGTCAAGGAACATGGCGGCAACAAAGGCCTGCAGAAAGACGCAAGGCTGAGGCTCGAGGCCAGCAGCCAGCGCAAAGGCGGCGCAATCACAGAGGGTGAAGCAAAATGGAAGATGACCGAACCTGACATACGCGAGGCCTTGCTCAAGCAAAAAGGCGTCAACAAGAAAAATGTGGATGAATACCTGCAGGGAATGGGTTTTGGCGAAGGGATAACGGCCGTGCGCGTCCCCCCGCGCGACGGAATGCCGATGGTGCGCGGTCATGCGATCGACGCATTCTACACGCCGTTTGAAAACGAGATCCAAGAACGGGTGCGCAAGAAAATGCAGGCCGAAGGCGGGCACGACAACGAAGAGATCCAGACCGCCATCAAGAAGGAAATTGACGAATTACACCGCGACCAGCGCCGCAGGGGTGAGGCCAACAAAGTCGGTGAAGCGGCCTTTCAGGAGGCCCGCCGGGACAAGGAACATGTCACGAAAATGTTTGAAGACCTGGACCCCAAGGACTTCAAGTCTTTTCTGAAAGAGCTCGACACCAAACTCGAACGCAATCCCAACATGTTGACGTCCCTAAAAATATGCGAACGAAAACAACCACGGCTTCCGGCCAATGCCGGCTACCAGCAGAATTGCGAAACCGATACGCTCGACATCAAGAACCCGGTGATAAACTTGTTCTTCAAAGGGATCGTCGGAGATGCCGCGTTTCGCCCGAGCGGCACCCATGGGAATGCAGAAAAGAAGCTGCCGACCAAAAAGGACCCGTTCAGTGCCGCGCCGGATCTGGACCTCTATGTCGAACTGGGCGTGGGCGGTGGCGGCGGGCTCAGGATCGTTCAGAACCTGGAAACGGGACAGATCTATCTCAGCGCGCATTATCGCCATTTCTACCTTATCGAGGACAATGGCGAGATTCCCAAAATCGCAACAGAACGGCTGGCGGACGGGCGGCATTTTGCGCTCTACCAATACTACGCCGAGCTTTATCGTTTCTGCGATTTCAAGGTCAAGGTGCCGACACGAGACGCGGAAGCAGCCAAGGGAGAATTCGCGAAAACCGCACTGAGTGCGCTCAAGCAGGCCTACAAGATGCTGTCGGCGCAAAACAAAAAGCGCGAATCCGCAAAGGGTGAAGCCCAGGCAAAGGAACAGAAGGCATTCGACAAGTTGAAAGAACAGATGGTCGCGGCCTATGCGCACTCCGTTGCTCCGGTTGTCCGGTCAAAGCTGTTCCTTCTGGCGGCAGAGGACAAGGAAAACGTCGATGCACTTCTGAAATGGGTCCGGATGTTCGAGGACAAGATGTCCGAGGCCGTCGATCAGGCGCTCATCCGCTATGCCCGTGACACCGAACTGGGCGTCGAGATCGGCGAGTCCTTCCCGAGCTATCAGAAATTCTACGAGGCCAATCCGGAAGACGTTGAAAAAGACTATACCGGGTCCGCCCTCACCGCAAAGCAGAACGAATGGAAACCGCAAGATGCCGAATGGGACGCGGTCCCTCCCGATGGCAACTGCCTGTTCCATTGCCTGGTCAAGGCGGGTGTCGGCGACAGCCACGGCGCCTTGCGACAGGAACTGGCCGACGCCGTCCGTAGTGATCCGATCTTCAACGGTTTCATTCCCGACCGGGGCGAAGCCGCGGATGTGATTGCAAGGAATGGAACCTATACAGGCGAAGCCGCCTATACGACCGAGTACATCGCGCGGCTCAAACCGATCAAGCTGACCGTCGTCGAAGAAAGCGGAAGCGTGCACACCATCGGGAAAGGAGCCAAAAGGATCGTGCTTGCGCGGGCGAGTTCCCATTACTGGATTCTGAAACAGGCAAGCGGGGCCTACTTTACCTGAACGCAAGCCCCGCCGCCGGTTGACCAGATACTGGTTGCGACGGCGCGCCGGGGCGCCGCTCGCCAACCGGCTCAGTTTTGCAGATAGGACTCCATGCTGTCGTCCAGAGCATCCTTCCACGGTGTGTGGTGGACCGGTGCCATGGTGCCGGTGATGACCGACCGGTAGGAGTTGTTGCGGAAGGCCATGATGTCTTCGCCCTTGTGACCTTTCCATTCGTAAAACGCCTGGCAGGCCCCATCGACGTCAAAGCTGGGATAATCCGTTTCGGCGATCAGTTCCTTGACATAGTCGCCCTGGTACTTGATCGCATATTTGACATCATCGCTGGCCTCTTCGCGCGCTTCGCGTTCCTTGACATCGGCCAGCAGCGTTTCCTTGTCCGAAGGAATATCGATTTTCCCCATGATGACGTCACGGACCCACCAGGCCTGTGCATCGAACATGTTGAAGGTGAACCACTGATCCTGCATGCCGAGATAGAACAGCTTGGGATTATGCAC
>CAYGNE010000054.1:0-18886 GCA_964351155.1 uncultured Rhodobacterales bacterium
CGCCGGCAGGGTCGATGATGCCCTTGGAGATCGTCGATACCACGTCGCCCCCGGCCAGCAGGGCGCCTGCGCTTTCGAAGACGGCGGCGATCAGGATCGCGCCGCCCATGGTCAGGGCCTTGGCGCCGACCGCCGGGCCCATGTTGTTGGCCACGTCATTGGCGCCGATGTTGATCGCCATATAGGCCCCGAACGCCGCGGCGAACACCACCATGAGATTGATCGGGGTCTGGCCGAACAGCACCGCGCCGGCCAGCGCCGCCAGCACGATGAACACCAGCGCGATCCCCGGCGCGACCAGCGGCCGAGACACGTAGGCGGTGGCATATTCCACCTTGCTGATCCGGTTCAGGTCGGTGTCCAGAGTCTTCCACTGGCTGCCGATGGGATTGTCTGACATGTGCTTCGTCCGCGCGCTGTCTCAGGAGAGATCGCGTGCGCGTCTAAGCCTTCCGTGTGTCAGGTGCAACAGATCAGTTGCGCAACAGGGTGTCAGATACTGCGCAGAATGTCCCGCAGGCCCGGTTCGTCGACCATGTTCGCGGCCTCTTCGGGGGCGACCCAGGCGCGCTTGCGCTCTGCCGCTTCGGGGAAATCGTTGCGCATGTCGATCACCCGCGTCAGGTAGACCTGGGTTTCCACCTGTGCTGCGCCGCCGCTGTCCAGCCGTTTGACATAGTCGAACCGGCCCGTGGCCTCGGCTTCGATTTCGGCGGTTTTCACCCCGGCTTCTTCCCACGCCTCGCGCAGGGCCGTTTCCGGTCCGTTTAGGCCGTTGATCGGCCAGCCCTTGGGCAATATCCAGCGACCGGTGTCCCGGCTGGTGATCAGAAGAACATCCTTGCCGCTTGCGCCCTGCCGATAGCAAAGCGCGGCCACCTGGACCCGTTTGGGACGTTGCAGCAGCGGGCTGAACAGCTCGCTCCACGCCAGTTTCAATACATTTGTCATCGTTAAGCTTTGTGCCTGCCAAACATTTTTGATTTGTTAATGCCCGAATATAGACCAGAATTTCCAGGATGCCAAATCCGCCTGATTTTCAAGGAAGGAACCCCGAGATGAAAACCGCCCTGATCACGGGTGCCGCGCGCGGTATCGGCCTGGCCACTGCAAAACGCCTTCTGGCGCGGGACTGGCGCGTGGCGATGCTGGACCGGGACGTCACGGCGCTGAACGCGGCGGTGGCCGCGCTGGAGGACGTGTTGCCGATCGTCGCGGACGTGTCCGACCCGGAACAGGTCGAAGCGGCCTGGCACCTGATCGCCGAACGGTTCGGGCGGCTGGACGGGCTGGTCAACAATGCCGGTGTCGCCGATTTCGGGCCGATCCGGGACACCAGCTTTGAGCGGTGGCGCACCGTGATGGCGACCAATCTGGACGGGCCGTTCCTGATGACACAGGCCCTGACCGATCTGCTGGCCGCGGATGGCGGCGGCGCGGTGGTCAATGTGACCTCGATTTCGGGTCTGCGCGCCAGCACCCTGCGCGTGGCCTATGGCACGTCCAAGGCGGCGCTGGCTCAGCTGACCCTGCAACAGGCGGTCGAATTGGGTGAATTCGGAATTCGCGTGAACGCGGTGGCGCCGGGCCCGGTCAACACCAAGCTGGCGATGGCGGTGCACACACCGGATATCCGCGCCGCCTATCACGACGCCATTCCGCTCAATCGCTATGGCAGCGAGGATGAAATCGCCGCCGCGATCGTCTTTCTTCTGAGCGATGATGCCAGTTTCGTCACCGGCCAGATCCTGGCCGCCGATGGCGGGTTCCAGGCGACCGGGATCGGGCTGCCAAGCCTGCGCAGATAGCCCGGGGCGGCGCGATCAGGCCACTGCCGCGCTCTGCACCGCGTCAAACCATGCGTCCAGCTGTTCGGGTTCCGGCTCGAGCTCTTGCGCGGTTCCGGCGGCAAAGTCCTGGAACGCGTCCTTGTTCAGGCTGTTGGTGCCGACGATCACCGGAATGTCCAACTCCACTGCGCGGGCGATGAGGTTGCGAAACCCGCGCCCGTCGGCCTCGTGCTTGCCGAACTTGTTGACGACAAGCAGATCCGCGCCCGCCTCGACCAGCGGCTCCAGTTGGGCGACCGCCTGTTCAAGCGCGGACGGGTCCAGCCTGCAGCCACGGGATTGCGCGCCCAGATCCTGCGAGATGCGGATCGAGCTGCCCGTGGGCAGAACCTGCACGTCCATGTCGCAGCGGTGATCCTGCGGCCTCTCCGTGTTGGTCTGCACGACCCCGACCACGCGTTTGCCGGCGTCGATCTGCTTCAGGGCGAACCCGGTCAGCAACAGGTCGGTTCCCCCGCGGCGGGAGCTTTGAACAAATGCAAAATTCATTGGTCGGTCTCTTCCCCGAAAATCCCAGGCCGGGTTTGTCGCGCCCGGGCACATGACGCCAAACTATACCCTTTTGCCGGCTTGCGCGACCGCTTCGAGGATCAGAAAGGCGCGACGGTCCGGCGCACCCGCCAGCGTGTTGGCCGCGGCCGTGCGCATGTCGCCGGACAGCGCAAGGCCATGGGCGATGGTTTCCGGCTTTTCCGACGCCAGTACGGCGTCGATCGTCTGCGCGACGACGGCCGGGTCGGGGCTGCCCAGCAGCCGGCCAAGTGCAGCCTTGCGGACAATCGGCGACGGATCGCCCAGCAGGGCCGGCAACCGCGCCGCGTCCAGATACGCAACGCTTTCGGCCCGGATCAGCGCGTCGGAATCCGACAGCGCCTTGTCCGGCCAGATCCCGCCCTCGGCCAGGACCACGCAATAGGCATGCCGCCGGACCTCGGGCAGGGCATCCCCGGTTGCTTGCGCCGCCGCAATCCGCGCCTCGACACAGGCCGGGCCCCCGACGCGCAGCGACCGCCAGGCGCTCTGGCGCAGAATGTCGTCTTGTGCATTCAGATGGCCAAGCGTCGCGGCGGCGATGCGCACGGAGCCCATGTCCGCGCAGATATCCATCGCCGCGCGGCACAGGTCCTCGGCAACCGCGTCGCTGCCCGCGACGGCGACGCGACGGCGCCTGGCCGGCGTTTGCGCGACCGGTTCGCCGCGCCGCGCCCCGACCGTCTGAATCGCGGCGAGAGTCGACCTGTCGGCCGGGTTTTCCGCCGCATCGCTCAGGATCTCGCCGTCGGGCGAGATCCTGAGCCCCGATCCGCCTTCGCCCTTGGGCTGGGCCACGTCCGGCGCGGCCGCGAATGTCAGGGGCTGGTGCCGGTCTTCCTCGTCCAGCAGGGTCTGATCCACCGCCGCGACCAGGATGTCCATCGCGACGGCATCTCCCGCAGCGGCGCGATCACGCAGCTCGTGCAGGGCCACCAGCCGTATTTGCTGGGCCCGGCTGGAAAGCAGGGCGCGCAGATGCGGAACGATGTCCGCCCCGCTCAGCGTTGCCAGCGCACGCATGGCGGCCAGCCGCGCCGCGATCGGGCGTTCGGCATTCATCGACAGGTCGGCCAGCGGGCCAGCGGCCCGGTTCGGCGCGACCCTGGGCAGCAGCGCGGCGGCGGCCGACGCCAGCGCCGGTCCGGAAGCGCCGAGCCAGGCAAGGCAGTTGTCGACCAGCGTCCCGTGCATGTCCTCGTCGACCGGCAGCGGCAAAAGCCCCAGCGCGCAGGCCTGTACCGTTTCGCTGGTGTCCGACAATGCCTGCAGAACCCAGTCGGGGCGCACCCCTGCAAACCGGCGCAACCCGGCGCAGCGCACATCCGTCGATGGATCATGACAGCTCAACTGTTCCGCTGCCGGGTCATCCGCCGACAGGTGCGGCAGCGCCAGCAGGCGCAGGGCCGGATCCTCTGCCGCGACCAGTTCCCCGGCGAATTCCGCGAGTGCGGCAGGATCGGTGTTGGCCAGCATCCCGGCGGCCCGCGTGCGGGCCAGCCCGCGGGCGGTCTGGACCGTGGCCAGCAGCCAGACGGTGCCCTCGCGCCCCATCCGCGACAGGGCGCGAAAGACGGGCGTATCCAGTGTCTGGCCCATTTCGTCATCCATTGCGGCCAGCATGTCCTCGATGGCATCCGTGACGCCCATCAGACCCAGCGCCTCGATCACCGCGATCTGGATGTCCAGCCAGTCTTCCCAATCGCCCAGATCGTCTTCCCACGCGACCCGGTCTTCGCATTTGTCCAGGCACAGGGCGCGGAACAGCGCGATACTGTCCTGATCCCGCAGCCCGGCGAGGATCCGGATCGCGGCCAGTTTCACCTCGCGCACCGGATCCCCCATGAAGGAGTCCCGGATCGCGTCCGCGTCTTCCGGCCGGACCAGGGGCACAAGCGCCTCCATGGCGTCGCTGCGCACGTCCGGGTCCTCGTCGCGCAGCAGGTCCAGCAGGGCCGTGCGGATGCAGGGCTGTCCCGTCCGTGTGCCGAGTGCGCGCACCGCGGCGCAGCGGATCACTTCGTTGTCATTGTCCAGATAGGGCAGGATCGCCGAAATCATCTCATCGGTGCCGATCGGTTCATCCAACATTGTCATCTCGCCTGGCCTGTGAATGCAAAGGGTCTCCCCGGCGGCGATACCCGCCGGGGGGTGTTGGTTCTTACGCGATGTCGCGGCGTGCAAAGGACATCGAGCGGAATTGCGACTTGTAGGGGCTTGCCCCCATCTTGCGCACCTTGCCCACGCCCATCTTGTAGTTGTAGTTGCCGCTGATCCAGTCCACCACGCGACCCGAAAGGGCGTTGGCAGGCTGCGAGGTGTGCAGAAAATCCATGTAGCCCAGGTTTTCCTTCACCGCGGGCGTCACAATGGCAACGGCCGTGATCGAGGCGTTGGTCAGCTCGATATGGCCGTTCTTCAAGAGGCTGGCAAAGTCGAAATCGCTGCCTTCGACCCCGACGATGGTTTCGGTCTGGACCGGAATCCGGTCTGAATAGACCTGCACGTAATCGCCGCTTTCGATCCCTTGGGCCGCGGCCACCTTGGGGTGGATCTCGATCCAGTTCTCGGGCCAGCGCTGCACGATATACGGGCGGCGGCGGTCATCGTAGCCGGACTGCCAACGCTCGTTGATGCGCCCCGATGTGATCCAGATTTCACCCTCGCGCGGCTTCAGCCACTCCCAGTAGGAACTGAACAGGTCCCAGGGCGCCTTCTGGATGTTGCACTTGCCGGTCTGGCTGTTGAAATGGGTCAGCTTCTTGTTGAAGACGTTGGCCCCGACCGGTCCCTCGGCAGGCAGCTTGCGGTTCACGTCATGCAGCCGCTTGGTGCCCTCCAGCGTGCCATCCGCATGCATCAGGACAGGACCCTGAATGCCGTTGGTGCCAAACTCGCCCAGTTTTTCGTGCAGGGTCTTGCCTTCGCGGTGTGCCGCGACCTTGACCATGTTGAAATCCTTGCGGCTGCCACGGGAATGGCGGGCGCCTTCCTCGAGTACGTCGTTGGAGTTCTTCCATTCAAAGCCCTCGAAACCCATCTTCTGGCTGAGCTGCGCGATGATCCACCAGTCAGGTTTCGCTTCGCCCGGCGCATCGTAGAATTTCGGATACAGCCGGATGCGGCGCTCGCCATTCGCGCGGGTAAAGGTATCTTCGCCCCAGCCCGAAGCCGGAAAGATGATATCCGCGTACCGGGCGCCGATCGGGTCGACCAGATAGATGTCCTGGTTCCACACCACCATGCCGCCGCTGTCGGCCCGCCGTTTCAGCGTGTCGATAATGTCCTGCTTGTCAAAGCTGGTCACCTGATGCGGGTTGCGCACCGTCAGTTCATCGAATTTGGCCTGCAGCGATTGTGACCCGCACATGGCCTGGACCCAGGTGGTGCCGATGACATGGGCCAGCCGGGTGTGCCCGCTCATCAGATACCGGTCGGTATCCATCGCGCGCCGGCGCCGGCCGGGCAGTTTCTCGGGCGATTTGTTGCGCGGATATCCACCGCCGCGCAGGCCGCCGCGCTGGTGTCCGCCGGCCCGGCCGATGACCTGACCGGGACGGCCACCGGCCCCAACCGTGATCCCCAGCGCCGAGATGGCCTGAGTATTTCCGGTGTTGTTGGACCAGTAGAACCCCTTTTCGATCATGATCGAGGTTTTCGGGCGACTGCCGTCTTGCCTGGGCCTGGCCATCCATTCGGCGGCCGTATGGATTTTCTGCACGTCGATCTGGGCGATCTCGGCGGCCTTTTCCGGCACCGCGTAATCCTGCGACAGCAGCCATTCCTTCCAGTCGTCAAACCCCGCGGTCTGGAACTTGCCCCATGTGGTGCGCCACTGCCACGGGGTGTTGCGCGTGCCCTGGCCAAAGCCCGAAGAGCTTTCCCATTTGTTGTTGACCCAGTCCCTGATCCACGCGTCATCCTGCCAGCCGTTTTCGACGATGATCCGGGCAATCGCCAGAACCACCGGCAGGTCGGTGCCCGGCTGGATGTCAAGACACAGCCCGCCGTGTTTCTCGGCAAAGGCCACGCCGGCTGTCCTGCGCGGCAGAAGGAAGATCGCCTTCTGGCCGTTCTGGATCGCGGGCATGATGAAATCGGTGAACAGGATCGTCTTGGACTCATACGGATCCGTGCCGCACATCAACAGCGTGTCGGCGTCGGCCCAGTCGTCATAGCTCGGTCCGAAATTGTCAAAACCCGCATCCCGGAACCCCGGGGTCGAACTGACATCGGATGGCGTGTCGTGAAAGGTGAAGTTCGCGGTCCGCACATGCCGCAGGGCATATTTGGTGATCGCATAGGTGTTTTCCATGTAACCGTAGGAAAACGTCTTGACGCCATAGGCATTTGTGCCGTGCCTGGCCAGAACGTGCTTGCCGACCTCGGCGGCGATCTCCAGCGCGAAATCCCATGTCACCGGCATCAGCACGCCGAACATGCGCACCATCGGCGAGGTCAGCCGGTCGCGTGTCGGCGATTGCGGGTTATAGACCTTCTTGGCCAGTGCCCCGCCACGGATCGACGAGTTGCCGGTGTAATTGACAAACTCGGTATCCTTGTCCGGAATGATGACCACGTGATGCGGTTCGCCATTGTGCAGCACGATGTTGTGCTGGTTCGGCGCGATCCACGGGCCAAGAGGCGCCACCGGGAAATCCTCGCCAAAGGCGTTTTCCCCGGCCTTGGGACCGCCGACATGACCGCCGCGCACCGGCCAGCGATAGACCTTGTAGCCGCAGGCGACGATGCAATAGTCGCACGCCGTCGAAATGACTTCGGCATCCGGCGGGGGCAGGGGAACCGACTCTTCAGGGACATAATATGGTGTGGACATGTGTGTTCCTCCTCAGGCCTGAAGATTGTCAAAACGGCCATAGATCAGGCCAAACATGCCGACGGCGTAGATGTCGTCGCCGTCAACTTCCAAAAGCACCTGCGGCAGCGACTGATAGGCCTGCCCCGAGATGAAGATGCCGTGCCGCGTCAGATCGAACGTGGTCAGGTGCAACGGGCAGGGGCCAAGCGCCTTGTCGGCGGCCTGGTAGGTGCCCTGCAGCGGTCCGCCCTGGTGGGTGCAGGTATAGTTGAACGCCACCACGTCCTTGTCCGGCCCGATGCCGCCACCGGCCTCCTTGCCCAGCTTCACAAGGATCGATTCCGCGTATTGCCCCTCGTCGGGATATTCGAAGTCGAACGGTTCATCGACGTTCAGTTCACTCAGCCTGGCGATGAACTTGCGCGGATAGGTGGAAATCACCGCCGGGGTCTGCGCCTCGGGCGCGCCGGGGATGCCGACCATGACCATGGTGGTTGCGATGCCGCCGGTCAGCAGAACCTGGCGCCGGTTCATCAGGCACTTGCGGGTTCCGGCACGGGCCGCTTCGCCGTTTTGGCCGTTGATGGCGGCGGCGAGTTTGGGATCGAGGTCATTCATGACGCTCTCCTTCTCAGTTCGAGGCCGCGGGCAGCGGCTCCATCTCGGGGATTTCGGGCGCGTCCGGCAAAAGCGCGTCGCCCGACAGGCTCTCAAGGAAGGCGACGAGATCACCGACCTCGGCATCCGACAGGCCAAGCGGCTGTATCCGCTCGGACTTGTTGTCCGCGAACTCGTTCTCGCCGCCACCCGCGTTGTAGAACTCCACCACGTCCGTCAGCGTTTCGAGCATGCCGTTATGCATGTAGGGATATGTGTATTTCGTGTAGCGCAGGCTGGGCACGCGGAACTTGCCCTTGTCCTCTTTCTGCTTGGTGCGGAAATAGAGCCCGGGATCGTCCTTGGTCTCGCGATACATCGCCTCGGTCGAACCCTTGGCGTACATCTCGAACCGATAGGTGATCTGCGCGATCGGGTCGTCTTCCCAGCCGTCATAGGGCGGTACACCGATGTTGTAATAGGCCTCATCGGTCAGCAAGGGCCCGTTGTGGCAACTGATACAGCCGGCCTTGCCGGCAAACAGGTCCAGGCCGCGTTTCTGCGCATCGCTCAGCGCCGCGTCGTCGCCACGCATGTAATCGTCAAACGGCGTATCGGTCTGCACGATCGTGCGTTCATAGGCGGCGATGGCCATATAGGCGTGGCGCACGCTGGGCCAGTCATCGCCGAATACCTCGCGAAACGCCGCGCGGTATTCCGGCACAAAGGCCAGCCGGGCCTCCATCATGTCGTCTTCGCCGTTTCCGGCCACGCCACCACGTGCCGCCGCGCGGGCCTGATGCTCAAGCGAACCGGACGCGCCGGCCCAGAACAGTTTGCCGTAATAGGCCGCGTTCACGATGGTCTGGCTGTTGCGCCAATGCGTTGTGCCGGGATAGCCGAAACTGATCTTGTCCTGGATTGCCCAGCCGGCCTCGGGCGCATGACAGGCCGAACAGGGCATGCCGTAATTGCCCGACAGGATCGGGTCGAAGAACAGCTTTTCGCCAAGCGCGATCTTTTCCGGTGTCATCGGGTTGTCGGCCGGAACCGGCGGCGGATCAAGCGGCGCCAGTTCCGCCGGGCGGTTGCCGTCGGCCAGGGCCACGGAGGCCCCGATCACCGCAAGGACTGCAAGAATGGATGTGTTGCGTTTCATATCCTCGGCCTCCTCAATTGCTCACGTTGCGCCAGTCTTCGATCAGCTCGTAATCAAAGTCGTCATCCGGCCAGACATAGGCCTCGGTTTCAAAGCTCTCGCCGCTCAGCGCCTGCAAAAAGGCCAGAAGATCCGCCTTTTCGCTCGGTTTCAGGCCCAGCGGCTGCAGGATCGGGTCCTTGTTCACGTCGGTGCCGCCGCCCTGATCGTAGAACTCGATTACCTCTGCCAGCGTGCCGATGACGCCGTTATGCATGTAGGGCGCGGTATAGGTCAGCTCGCGCAGGGTCGGGGTCAGGAAGCTGCGCTTGGTGTGTTCTTCATGGGTGCGGACATAGGCCCCCAGATCCTCGCGCAGGTTCATGTAATTCTCGACGCCCATGAACTTGGCATAGGACACGAACACGGAATGCCGTTCCGGATCGGACCAGATGTCCGGATTGTTCGGAACGCCGGTATTGTGCGGCCGATCGTCGGTATAGCGTTCGCCACTGTGGCAACTGGAGCATTTGCCCTTGCTTTCGAATATCCCCTGTCCGCGCTGGGCCGAGGCCGACATGGTGCCTGTATCCACCGGTGCATTGCGCGACACGATGGTCTGCATGAACGCCTGCAGCGCATTGCGCGCGCCGCCGTTGGACGGTTCGCTCATGCCGGCGGCCTTGAACATCTCGACATATTTCGGATCCTGTTTCATCCGCTCCTGCATGATGCGCATGTCCATGTTCATCATGTGGGTTTCGGTGATCATCTCGCGGGCGACGTCGTTCAGGTTGGTGCCCAGCTTGCCGTCATGCAGCCACGCGTCGCGATATCCGACATTGGCCAGTGTCGGGGTGTTCCTGAAATGCGCGCCGCCGGTATAGGCGTCCGACAGGGGCATTCCGTCGGTAAAGGCCTTGTCCGGCTGGTGGCAGCTGGAACAGGACGCCGTGGTATCGCCCGACAGGCGTGTGTCATAGAACATGCGCTTGCCCAGTGCGGCGAGTGCGGCGTCCACCTTTAACGGTTCCAGAGGCGTCACGGCCTCCTGCGCCATCGTCGCGCCGCCCGCCACGAGCGCGCCAGCTATGAGAGTTCTCAGGATCATCGGCATCTCCTCTACACGGTTGTGACTTGGACAGGAGACCGGCCGCATCCGCAGCCGCAGGTTCCCCTTGCGTGTCAGTCTAACGGCCGGGGTCTTGCCTGTTGTTGCGGGCAGGGTGACGGAATGTGCGCAGGTGTGACGAAATGTGACGACGCATCCTTGGCCATGGCACCCCGGACATCCGGGTGGCCAAGACATGCGCCATGCCTTTTTCCTTCCCCGGCAACGTCAAGCCGATGTTGACACCAAACAGGCGGGGCCGCATTCATCGACTTGCCTTTGCAAGGTGCGTTGCGGCCGCTTCGCCGTGCCACCGTTTGCCCATCTAACCACTGCCGGGATTTGGAATGGCTTCTCCGCTTCTGATCAGAAACCGAAACTATCGCCTTCTTTTCGGGGCGGGAACCCTGACTAACCTGGGAGACGGGCTCGTCATCCTCGCGCTGCCTTGGCTGGCGACATTGATGTCAAAAGACCCCATGGCTATTGGCGCGGTCGCGGCCGCAGGCCGGCTGCCCTGGCTGTTTTTCGCAGTTCCCGCCGGGGTCATTGTCGACAGAACCGATCACAGGACATTGATTGCACGGTCCAATCTCCTCAGCGCCGCGATTGTCACGGCCATCCTCTTTCTGGCCATGAACGAACACGCAGAAGGCGCAGTCTGGGTCCTGGCGGGACTTGCCTTTCTCCTGGGTTCGACCGAAGTGCTGCGAGACAACGCCGCGCAGACAATGCTACCGTCAATCGTGGAATCCAGGGATCTGGAAGTCGCCAATGGCCAGCTCTGGAGCAGCGAGCAGTTGACCGGGCAATTCATCGGGCCGCCACTGGCAGGGGTGCTGATATCCGCCGGAATAGGCATTCCGTTTGGCCTGGACGCGGCGATGCTTGTTCTGGCGGCCGGGCTGGTCTGGATGATTTCGCTGAAACCAAGGGTCCGGGTTCAGACCAGCTTTCGCAAGGCGCTCGTCGAGGGGATCACCTTCATGCGCGGTGACGCGTTGCTGATGCGACTGGCGATCGTGTTGGGGATCGCGAATTTCATCGCGATGGCAACGGTCACCATCGAGGTTCTCTTTGCGCAGGATGTGCTGGAAATCTCCGCGTTTGAATTTGGCCTGGTCCTGTCTGTCGCCGCGGTCGGGGCAATTTCAGGCAGCCTTCTCGCGCCGCTGATCATCGCGCGCCTTGGCGCGCAGCTTTGCCTGTATCTCTCGATCGCCACATGGGCGATCGGCTATGCGGCGATCGGGCTGAGTTCCTCCGGCATGGCCATGGCCGGCGCCATGTTTTTTGTGATGGCGGCGGCAATGCTCTGGAACGTGATCACCGTGTCCTGGCGGCAAAGGCGCATCCCGCCCGAGTTGCTCGGTCGGGTCAACAGCATCTACCGCTTCTTTGGCTGGGGGTCGATGCCGCTGGGGGCGATGGCCGGCGGCGCGCTCGTCTCGGTGCTGGAGCATGATTTCGGGCGCGAACTGGCGCTGCGCTCGACATTCCTGCTCGCGGCGGCGGCCTGTGCGATACTGCTTGTCTACGCGACGTTCAGACTGCGGCTGAACTGACCGGGCACCACCCCGCACGCCGTCAAACCGCCGTGCTGTCCGTTGCGCGATGGTCCAGCACACGCCGGATGGTGATCGCCAGGCGCGCCGGATCGACCGGTTTGTCCAGGACCTGCGGTTGCGGACCGGGAACCGAGATTTTCCCGGGCTTGTACCCGGTGACAAAGACAACCGGGAGCCCGGGGCGCAGCTTGCGGACCGATGCCGCCAGCTTTTCGCCGCTGATATCGGGCATCAGCAGATCGGACAGGACAATGTCAAATCGCCCCGGCGCCTTGCGGAACCGTTCCAACGCGACCACGGGCGAGGAAAACGCCTCAACCCGATAGCCCAACCGCAGCAGGAACCGCCGCAACGTGCCGGAAATCTCGACATCGTCATCCACCAGCAGGACGGTTTCCCGTCCCCGGGGCAGTTCCGCCGCCGCGCGGGTTTCGTTCAGCGCCTCGCCCGAACTGCCCGGCAGAACGACCAGAAACCGCGTGCCTTCGCCGGGGGTGCTGTCCACGGTGATCCGCCCGCCGATCTCATCGACCAGACCCTGAACCACCGCCAGTCCCAGGCCGGCCCCCTTGCCCAGCGGTTTGGTCGTGAAAAACGGCTCGAACAGGCGCTTGCACGTCTCGGCGCTCATGCCGGGACCGTTATCCTCGACCTCCAGATATATCCATCCGTCGTCGCGCGCGCTCATCGCTTCGGGGGGCGGGCCGGGACGGAACCGGACCACGATACGCCCCTCCTCGCCGCCGATGGCCTCGGCGGCATTGCGGCACAGGTTCATCAGGATCTGGTGCAGGTGGGTCGGGTCGGCCAACACCAGCGTCGCGCCGCAGTCTTCGCAGTCCAGCTCGATCGTCGGCGGGATCGAGGCCCGCAGCAGGCGCGTCACCTCGGCCACGATGGCGGCAAGGTCGACGGTTTGCGGTTGTCCGGGCTCGCGGCGGGCAAAGGTCAGCAACTCCCGCACGAGGCTCTTGGCGCGTTGCGCGGCGATATCGATCTGCTCGATCTCGCCCGCCAGATCGCTGCCCGGTTCGGCATCCATGGCCGCCAGATGGGCGGCGCCGACGATCGTCGTCAGGATGTTGTTGAAATCATGCGCGATGCCGCCGGACAACTGCCCGACGACTTCGAGCTTCTGGGCCCGGGCCACCTGTTCGCGGGCATGGCGTTTCTCGGTCACGTCCTCGCCGGTGGCGATGTAGTTGCTGACGGTCCCGTCCGGCCCGACCAGCGGCAGGATGGTGGTGTCCGCCCAGTATTCTCCGCCGTCCTTCTTGCGGTTCAGGAACACCCCGTTCCAGCTCTGCCCGGCCTGCAACTGCCGCCGGATCAGATCATAGGTCGCGCCGGTGGTCTTGCCGGATTGCAGGAACGCCGGGGTCTGCCCGATGACCTCGTCCCGTTCCCATCCGGTCAGGTCTTCGAACTTTGCGTTCACATACTGGATACGGGCCTCGGTGTCGGTGATCAGAATGGTCGCCGGGCTCTGTTCGACCGCCGTGGCGAGCCGGGATTCCGACCGCTGCAACCGGCGGCGTTCGGTCAGTTCCTGTTTCAATTGGGCGATGGCGTCGCGCAGAGATTGGATCAGCACATAGATCAGCGCGCCGATGATCGCCGCGGCAAGGGTCAGCGCCGCCAGCGAAAAGAACCCGATCAGGATCAGGTTCTGACCTTCCCTGACCGATTGCACGATGCGCCGGGTCGAGGCGGCCTGAATGTCGCGCCAGATGTCTTCCAGCGTCCCCAGCGCGCCGATCGCGGCGGTGTCGTCGATCCGCACCAGCCGGTCCGTGCGCGTCACGGTCCAGCCCTCGCGCGCGGCTTTCTCGGCGATGCGCAGGTTTGCCTCATAGGCACGGATGGTCCCCAGGATGGTGGCCAGCGCCGCCTTTTCCTCCGGCTTCAGGTCCAGCGCCTTGAACGCTGCGATAACGGTGTTGAACTGTTCGATCTGTATACGGGTCTCGGCAAGATATGCGGGGTCCTTGCGCAGGACGTAGTTCTTGAAATTGTGGATGATCCCGCCATAACCCAGATGATCGCGCAGCGTGCTGATCAGGATGCCCTTGCGCTCGGCGCCGCCGGAATAATCGGTCCAGCTGGAATTGATCTCACGAAACTGCTGGCGCGTCTGCACGCCCAGCCTGATCCCAAGGAAAACCGTCACCACGATGAGCGCGGTGGCCAGGGCCGCGATCACCATCGGTCTGGCAAGGCCCACTGGATGGGTTTCCTTTTCCATAGTAGGATTAGTGCGCTGCTATTTGGAAATAGACAAGGGCGCGGGAATGGCCGAGCATATTCTGGTTGTCGATGACGACAGCCAACTGACTGCTTTTCTTAGCAGGTTTTTTGAGAAACACGGGTATCGCGCAACCATCGCAGCCACCGCGAAACAGGTGCTGCAACAGACCGAGCGGAACAGGTTCGACCTGATCGTGCTCGACCTCAACCTGCCGGACGATGACGGTCTGGAAGTGGCCCGGCAGGTCCGGAAAGCGTCGAACGTGCCGATCATCATGCTTACGGCGCGGGACGAGGTGTTCGACAAGGTGATCGGGCTGGAAATCGGTGCCGACGATTATGTCACCAAGCCCTACGAGCCGCGCGAGTTGCTGGCGCGGGTCCGGTCGGTCCTGCGCCGGTCCGCGGCGTTGCATCAGGAAACCGGCACCGGCTCATCTCCGCGCCGGATGCGGTTCGACGATATCGAGATCGACATCCTCAGGAACACGGCACGCCGGATGTCCACGGACGAGGATCTGGGACTGACCAGCACCGAGTTCGCGATGCTCAAGGCGCTGGCCGAGGCGTCGGGCGATGTTCTGACCCGCGAGCGGATCATGGATGTGGTCTATGGCCATTCGGTTACCGCGACCGACCGGGCCATCGACGCCCACATCGCCCGCCTTCGCCGCAAGCTGATGACGTCCGACGATAAGTCCAGTGTGATCCTGACAGTGCATGGCACCGGCTACAAACTCGCCGCCGCGGTGCAGTGATTCCGGACCGAAAGACGGGGTTCGTCGTGCCGCCGCAAACTACCGGAAGATCGCGGCATAACGCGGCGCAAAGAACTTGGCGAATGCCCTGACCTCCGGGCGGAGGTAGGCTTCGGGTGATATCAACATCAAGTGTGGCGCGGAGAGTTCGCCGATTTCGTCAAAACACCGGACCAGCGTATCGTCGGATTGTACCAGCTTCACATTGCAGATGCCGAGCCCGTGTCCCGCCCTGATCGCGGCAAGCATCAAGTCGAGTTCGGTAAACGACATGACGATCTGTTCGGGCTCGACATGGCCGGTCAGCCAATCGTGAAACACGTTCGGCACGTCGTCGCGCTGGAATGTCACGAACCGGTGCCCGGCCAGATCATCGGCAGATGCCGGCAGCCCGGATTTCTCGGCATAGGTTCGCCCGCCGAACAAAGACCAGCGAGCCGAACTGATCTTGCGGCAGATCAGATCTGGGTCCGGATCGCTTCTGGTCAGTCGCAATGCGATGTCGGCCTCTCCGGCCATCAGGTCCAGCGCGCGCACGCTGGGAAGGAACTCGAACGCGACATCGGGATGGCTTGCGGAAAACGCGTTGACGATCTCAACCATCCGGGTCGAGAAATTCGCCGAATAGGCGGTTATGCGGATCGGCCGTGCTGATGTCATTTCACGCGCGCAATCTGCGAATTCGAGAACCGACGCCTCGATGGCTTCGGCCATTGGCAAAAGGCAAAGCGCTGCCTTGGTCGGCTTGAACCCGCGCGTATCGCGCTCAAACAGCGTCAACCCGGTTTCGTTCTCCAGAACGTCCATGCGCCGGGCAACGGTTGGTTGGGCGACACCCAGTTTGCGCGAGGCGGCCAGTGTCGATCCCTCTCTGATCACGGCGAGGAATACCCGGATATCCGACCAGTTGCGCAATGCGTTCTGCATTTTTGCAGAACAGCACAATTTTTGACCGGATACCAGACAGGTCGGCACGGCGGTTATGCTTGGACAACCGTGGCAAACCCGGAAAGGACCGAATGATGGCTTCATATTCAACATCGCCCAGCAGTTGGCGCGGACTTGGCGGATTGTTTGCTGGTCTCGCGAAAACCTCGTGCGGCCAGTCAAATCCCAAACCCACGGCCAGCGAGCTTCGCGCCGAACGCGAATTCATCAACGAGATGATATGGAACCACCCGGACGCGTTTTCGAGCGAGCTCGACATTCAGACCATGATGAGCGTCTTTCCGAACAGGTTCTGAAACCGGAAATGCAGTGTCGGCGTCGGGTTTCGCCCGGTTTCCCGTGTGTCCCTGCAGGTGCCTGATCCCCGGGGGGCGGCGTCAACGTCGCGGCTTGGCGCGCAGGGTCGGGTCGGCCTGTGTCGGGTCCTCGGGCCAGGGGTGCTTGGGATAGCGCGCCCGCATGTCCTTGCGGACATCTTCGTAGGACCCCTGCCAGAACCCGGGCAGGTCCCGGGTGATCTGGATCGGACGCTGTGCAGGGGACAGCAAGGTGATCTTGAGCGGCACCCCCGCGCTCGCGGGATGCCGGGTGACGCCGAACAACTCCTGCAGGCGTACAGCGATTTCCGGCACCTCGCCGGAATAGTCGATCGGCACCTTCCGGCCCAGCGGGGTCTTGAAATGACCGGGCGCGCGGGCATCCACGATCTGCGCCTGTTCCCAACTCAGTGCGGCGCGCAGCGCGGGCAGCACATCGAACCGCTTCCAGTCCTCGGCGCTGCGCACGCCCTCCAGCATCGGCAGCAACCAGTCCTCAAGCGTTTCCATCAGGCCCGCCTGCGAGAAATCCGGCAGGTCAACCCCGTCCGCGCGGACCAGTTCGACCCGCGCCGCGAATCTCTGCGCCGCGCCGCCCAGGGACAGGCCCAGCTCGCGCACGCCATCCAGCATCGCGCGCGCCACCGCATCCCCGGGTACGTCCTTCCAGACCCGGTCCTGCAGGACCAGCGCACGAAATCGCTCTTGCCTGCGCGCCACCACCCGGCGGTCGCGGCGCGACCATTCGCAGACGTCCTGCCAGTCGATCTGATCGGAAAACAATGCCCGGATGTCACCCTCGCCGATCTGCACCGCCACCCGGATTTGCGCCTCTCGCGGGTCGCCGTCCAGATCGGTGGCCACCACAAAGGGCGCGCCGGACAGCGCGTCGCCGTCACGCATCGCCGCGCCCTTGCCGCCGGACAGGACAAAGCGCGGCGCAGCACCCTTGCGGCGCTGGCCGATGCGGTCGGGATAGGCCAGCGCGGCCATCTCCGCCGGTCCTGCGACCCCGCTCGCGGCACCCCGGGCCGATGCGCGCAGGCGTTTTGCCTCGCTCCGGATACGTTCGATCGCGCCCCTGTTCACCTCGTATGGCCGGTCGCGGGCAAAGGTCCGTGGATCGCGCAGCGCCTCAAGCCGCAGCATCAGGTCGCCGGGCGCGCCGCGCAGCGGGTCGCGCTCGGCCATCAGCGCGGCCAGCAGGGCGGCGTCCGGTCCGGCAATGGCCAGCATATGCGCCAGGCGCGGATGCAGCGGCAGCGCCGCCAGCATGCGGCCATGCCCGGTTATGCCACCGCGCATGTCCAGCGCGCCCAGCATCACCAGCAGTTTGCGCGCCTCGGCCATCGCGCCCTCGGGCGGCGGGGTCAGAAACGCCAGATCGCTCTCGTTCGCCCCCCATAGCGCCAGTTCAAGCGCAAGACCGGTCAGGTCCTCGGCCTCGATCCCGGCCGGGGGAAAGCCGGGCAGGGCTCCGTCCTCGCCCCGGCTCCACAGCCGGTAACACACGCCCTCGGCAACCCGGCCCGCGCGCCCCTGCCTCTGGGTGGCCTCGGCGCGTGTCACCCGTTCGGTGACCAACCGCGACATGCCCGATGCCGGATCGAACCGCGCCCGGCGGGCCAGCCCTGCATCGACCACGACCCGGATATCCGGGATCGTCAGCGATGTCTCGGCAATCGATGTGGCGAGCACGATCTTGCGTCCGGATCCGACCGGGGCAATCGCCGCGCGTTGGGCGGCAAACGGCATCGCCCCGAACAGCGGGCGGATCACGCAGCTGTCGGGCAACCGGCGCGCCAGCATGGTCTCGACCCGGCGGATTTCACCCTCACCGGGCAGGAAGGCCAGAATGCCGCCGCCGGTGGTGCCGCGGGTCTCTTCCTCGGCGCGTTGCAGCAGGTCGGCCAACGCCGCCTCGCGCCGGATGCTTGGCGGCAGCGGACGGTCAAGCCACCGGGTCTCGACCGCAAAGCTGCGTCCTTCGGAGGTGATCAGCGGCGCGTCCATCAGCGTTGCGACCGGTTCCGCGTCCAGCGTTGCCGACATGACCAGCAACGCAAGATCGCCGCGCAGCGCCCCGGCCACCTCCAGGCAAAGCGCCAGCCCCAGATCGGCATTCAGCGAGCGTTCGTGGAATTCGTCAAAGATCACCATGCCGATTCCGCCCAGTTCCGGGTCGGATTGCAGAATCCGGGTCAGGATACCCTCGGTCACCACCTCGATCCGGGTCCGCGCCGAGGTCTTCGCCTCACCGCGCATCCGGTATCCTACGGTCTGCCCGACCGGTTCGCCCAGCGTTTCGGCCATGCGCTCGGCGGCGGCGCGCGCCGCCAGCCGCCGCGGCTCCAGCATGACGATCCGCATGCCGTCATCCACCAGACCCGCCTCCAGCAGCGCCAGCGGCACCCTGGTGGTCTTGCCCGCGCCCGGCGGTGCCTGCAGCACCGCGCGGGGCCGGGCGCGCAGGGCGGCAATCAGCCCGGGCAGGGCATCGTCGATAGGCAGGGCGTTGGAACCGGTCATGCGACCTTATCGCCAAAGCCCCGCGCGGCGTCCAGCACCGGACAGGGCGTTCCGCCGCACCACGAGAATTGCACCGCCGCGCAGTCTGGACAAAGCCCTGCGCCGCGCGGCATGTAACAGCGACGAAACCTTGGGGGCAGAACATGGACATCGCCGATCTTGGCAATCGGGTACTGGCGGGAGAGCGCCGTGCATTGGCGCGGGCGATCACCCTGGTGGAAAGCAACCGCCCCGATCACCGGGCGCAGGCCGCCGACCTGCTGGAAACCCTGGCCCGCGCCGGGCGGCAGGGGCAGCGCATCGGACTGTCCGGAACGCCGGGCGTGGGAAAATCCACCTTCATCGAAAGCTTCGGCATGATGCTGACCGGGCAGGGGCTGCGGGTCGCGGTGCTGGCCGTCGATCCCAGTTCGACCCGCTCGGGCGGCTCGATCCTTGGCGACAAGACCCGCATGGACCGGCTCAGCCGCGAC